>SLKT01000183.1 GCA_007134485.1 Wenzhouxiangella sp.
CAGGCCCCGACTCTGCGTTCTCGCTCTTGCCAATGGAATCACCATTGCCGGCGAGCGACGCCTTGATTCGGGGCCTGCTTGACGCCCTGAATGTGATCTACATACCTGCCGGGTTAATAAGCCATCGAAATTGCTGCATGCAAGGGGCAGGGCGGCTACAATGCCGCCTGTTTTTCAATCGCCATCACCGAATTCAGGAGAAAGCATGCAACGCACCCTGTCCATCATCAAGCCGGACGCCGTGGCCAAGAATGTCATCGGCGAGATTTACACCCGCTTCGAACGCGCCGGATTGAAAGTTGTCGCCGCCCGGATGAAGCACTTGAGTCAAGAAGAAGCCGAAGGCTTTTACGCAGTCCATCGCGAACGCCCGTTTTTTGCCGATCTGGTCAAGTTCATGACTTCAGGGCCGGTGATGATCCAGGTGCTCGAGGGTCAGGACGCGATTGCGCGCAATCGCGAACTGATGGGGGCCACCGATCCACGTCAGGCCGCCCCGGGAACCATTCGAGCCGATTTTGCGACCAGCATCGATGCCAATGCCGTGCACGGATCGGATGGCGAGGACACCGCTCGCACCGAGATCGAGTTCTTTTTTAGCGCAGATGAGATATACTCAAGGTAATTCGTTAAAGAAACACCGCAAATGCCCGCAGGGCCAGCAAATAAGGTCAACCTGATCGGCCTCGATCGATCGGGGCTGGAACGTTTCTTCGCCGACCTCGGCGAAAAACCTTTTCGTGCCCGGCAGATTCTTCAATGGATTCATCAGCGCCAGGTCACGGAATTCGACCGGATGACCGATCTGTCGCGCAAGCTGCGAGAGCAGCTTGACGAGGTCGCCGAGATCACGCCACCGCGCGTCATTCGCGAGCAGGTCTCGGATGACGGCACGGTCAAGTGGTTGCTGGGCGTCGAGGGCGGCAGCGCGGTCGAAACCGTCTTCATCCCCGAGACCAGCCGCGGGACCTTGTGTATTTCCTCGCAGGTCGGCTGCATGCTCAACTGTACCTTCTGCTCAACCGCGACCCAGGGATTCAAGCGCAATCTCGGCTCGGCCGAAATTGCCGGCCAGGTCTGGCATGCCGTCAACGCTCTGGCCGATGCGCGTCTCGGCGGTCGGAGAGTGACCAACGTGGTCTACATGGGTATGGGCGAGCCGTTGCTGAATCTGGATGCGGTGCGCGCCTCCCTGTCGCTGCTGCGCGATGACCTGGCTTATGGTCTGGCCTCGCGCCGGGTGACCATTTCCACCGCCGGGGTGGTGCCGGGGATCGATCAGCTTGCCGATGGCGACGAGTTCGCCCTTGCGGTCTCCCTGCACGCACCAGATGATGAATTGCGCAGTCGTCTTGTCCCGCTGAATCGAAAGTATCCGCTCAGTGAACTCATGGCGGCCTGCAAGCGCTATGTGCGAATGCGTTCACGTCGTTCGATCACCTTCGAGTACACCATGATCGATGGGGTCAATGACGGGCCGGCGCAGGCCAAGGGTCTGGTCCGTCTGCTCAATGGCTTGCCGTGCAAGATCAACCTGATCCCCTTCAATCCCTTTCCGGGAACACCGTTTCGTCCATCAAGCGACGAGGCGATCTACGAGTTCCAGAAGATCACTCGCGCCGCGGGCATCATCACCACGGTACGAAAGACCCGCGGCGAGGATATCGATGCCGCCTGCGGGCAACTGGTCGGCAAGCTGCTCAGCCCCAGTCAACGCAGAATGGTCGTTCAACAGCAACTGGCACGCCAGGCGGTGAACGCATGATCGACTTTCGCCTGGCGTTGCTGACGGTCCTTGCACTAGCCCTGATCGGTTGTGCGACCACCCCGGAAGAAACCACCACCCGTACCGGAATGGATCGTGTCAGCCCGGTGCGTGGCGCCGAAGTCAATACACGTCTGGGCATCGGCTATCTCGAGCGGGGTGACTCACGGACCGCGCTGGAAAAACTGCGGACCGCACTGAATCACGATCCTGATCATGTCCCGGCTCATCTCGGCGCTGCCCTGATCTACGAGCAGATCGGCGACTCCTCGCGTGCGAATCAGCATTATCGTCGTGCCGTCCGGTTGGCGCCGAACGATGGTGGAACACTCAACAGCTACGGGGTTTTCCTGTGCCGTCAGGGCGATTATTCGCTCGCGGAGCAACAATTCATGGCAGCGGTTCGCGATCCGTTTTATGATACCCCCGAGGTGGCCTGGGCCAATGCCGGAGCCTGTGCTCGCCGCAGTGGCGATTTCGAAAGCGCAGACCAGCACTTGCGGCGGGCAATTGATATCGATCCACAGTATCCGGATCCCCTGTTTCACCTCGCCGACATCCATTACCAGCAAGGAGAGGCCTTCCGGGCTCGCGCCTTTTTGCAGCGCTTCGAGGCGGTAGCCGAACCAGAACCCGGCGCTTTGATCCTGGGCTATAGAATCGAGTCGAGACTCGGCAACCAGGGTGATGCAAGCCATTATGCCAGCCGCCTGGAACGGGAATTTCCCGAATCCAGCCAGGCTCGCGAGTTGCGGAGGGAACTGCAAGACGATGACTGATACGACCAGCGAAGAAAACCAGATCAGACCAGCACAAGAGGATAACGGCGATTCACTAGCAGCGGCCTACCAGAGAATCGGAGAGCAACTGGCCCGTGAACGACAGCGCCAAGGCCTTTCGCTCGCCGAACTCGCCACTCGTCTGAATCTGTGTGGCGCCACCCTCAATGACCTCGAGTGCGGGCAGGTGGACCGGCTGGCGGGCATTTACCGGCGCGGCTACATCACCAACTATGCGCGCGCGCTTGGCCTGGAACCCAGCGACTTGCTGGCCGAGCTTGAACCGGACCAGCCACCGGAATTGCGGGAAGTACTGCCGGCCGGGAAGGGCGCCGGTCGCATGGATCGGTTTCTCAAGATTGCCACCTATGCCCTGGTAACCACGGTCATCGTGCCGCCCCTGATCATAATGTATATCCAGAGCGGATCACAGATGGTCGATCGAGAGCCGGCCGCTTCCGAGACGGCCATGGAGCAAAGCGAAAGTGATCAGGCGACCCGAAGCGCGCGAGTCTCCAGGACGCTGTCCAGCGGGGATGATGATGTCGAATCCGAAGGTCCACGCCACATTACCGCGGCGGTCCTGCCTGCAAGCGGAATCCGGACGCTCATGGAGCCGACGCAGGACGAGCCGATCGAGCTGGTTGGTCCGATTCTGTCGGAGCCGGAGGGCTTGGTGGAGGACCCGGTCAGGGAATTGACGGTCAAGCTTCGCGATGACAGCTGGGTGGAGATTGCCTCGGCAGACGGTCAGCGTCTGGAATACGATCTGCTGCGGGCCGGTCAGGAGCGGACCTATCAGGGCGAGCCGCCATTCAGAATTCTACTCGGACGCGCCAATTCGGTTGAACTTAGCTTCGGAGGTGAACTCATTGAATACGACGGTCACGACCGAGGCGATGTGATTCAGCTGGAATTGCTGGCCGATGGGCAGGTGGTGCGCTGAGGTTACTGACACCAGCACAAGTATTTCCTGATTCGGTTTTGAATCAGGGCATGAACCCGCCGGCAGGCGGGTTCGCTGTTTGAGAAATCCACTGACACGAGAACGATGAGCAGCATTCAGTCCATTCGCGGCATGCATGACATACTTCCCGAGCAGTCGCCGTTGTGGCGCTGGCTGGAGTCGCGCGTGGCCGAGATTTTCGCCGCCTATGACTTTCACGAGATTCGCACACCCATCGTCGAGAAGACCGAGCTGTTTACCCGCGCCATCGGCCAGACCACCGATGTGGTGGAAAAGGAAATGTATGCCTTCGATGACCGCAATGGTGAATCGCTGAGTCTGCGTCCCGAAGGCACGGCCGGGGTCGTTCGTTCCGTGATCCAGCACGGTCTGACTCAACCTCCCGGACTCAAGGTGTGGTATCAGGGCCCGATGTTTCGCCATGAGCGACCACAAAAGGGACGCCAGCGTCAGTTTCACCAGTTCGGAGCGGAAGTTTTCGGGCTTGAACAACCGGCCGTCGATGTTGAGTTGATTCTTCTCGGAGAGCGGCTATGGTCCAGCCTGGGTCTGGCCGGCCGCGTTCGTCTGGAAATCAACAGCCTGGGTGACAGGGAAGACCGCGAACGATATCGTCGCCAGTTGATCGAATATCTCGAACCTCGCCGAGACCAGCTCGATGCCGACAGTCAGCGGCGAATCGAGACCAATCCGCTCAGAATTTTCGATAGCAAGAACCCCGACACCCAGGCTGTCATGGACCAGGCGCCGCGTCTGGCCGACGCCATGGGCGAGGAGGCCCGCGCCCATTTCCAGGAAGTCTGCCGTTTGCTTGATGAGCTCGGCGTCGAGTACCGGATCAATACCGGACTGGTCAGAGGACTGGACTATTACTGCCGGACCGTGTTCGAGTGGATCACCGATGACCTCGGCGCCCAGGGCACGGTGTGTGCCGGAGGGCGCTACGATGATCTGGTGGCCATCCAGGGCGGCAAACCGACACCCGGCATCGGATTTGCCATGGGCGTGGAACGTCTGCTGGCATTGGCCGAGACCGCCGGGGTGGAAGCCAGCCAGGAGCCGCACGCGTTTCTGGTCAGCCAGGTGTCACCTGAAGCCACGCTGGACGTGGCCGAACGCCTTCGCAGCGAGCTTCCCGGGTTGCGTCTGGCAGTGGCGCTTTCGGGAGGCAAGTTCAAGGCTCAATTCAAGCGCGCCGATCGAAGCGGGGCGCGATACGGCCTGATTCTGGGAGAATCCGAGCTGGCTGCGGGCAACATCCAGATCAAGGACCTGCGTGCCAGCCAGGCCGACCAGGAAACGGTCGCGCTCGATCAATTGGCTTCCCGACTGGCTGAACGAATTGGCCGGACCGACAATGACTGATTTATCATACCCACCTGTTTTCAATTTCACGCCCACACGGGGCACGGAAAATCTTTATGGCCGTTGAACTTTACGACGAACACGAACAAAGCGAACGCGTACGCAAGTGGATCAAGGAGTACGGATTTTCGCTGGTGCTGGGACTGGTTCTGGCATTCAGCGGAATTTTCGGATTTCGGTTCTGGCAAGACCACCAGACCGGGCAACGACAACTGGCGGCAGAATACTTCGATGTCATTGACAGCGAGCTCGAGGCCCAGTCGCTGGATCTTGCCGAAGAACAGTTCGTGCAGATGCGCGAATCGGTTCCGCGCAGCTCGTACACCGGCCTGGCCGGTCTGCAAATGGCAGCCGCCTATATCGATGATGGCCAATTGGGCCCGGCGGCGGGCATTTACCGCGATATCCTCGATGAGCGGCGATTTGAGAATCTCTGGCCGGTTGCAACATTGCGACTGGCGCGGGTGCTCGAGGCCCAGGGAGAACTCGATGAGGCCGAGGGGTTGATTTCCGGCACTGCACCGGCCGGTTTCGAGTCGTCCTGGGCCGAATTGCGTGGCGATATCTACATGTCCAGGGGCGATCTCGAACAAGCCCGGATGGCCTACCAGGAAGCGCTGGACAAACTGACCGGCCAGGCTGCTGGTCGCGGCGTCCTCGAAATCAAGATTGACTCGACAGGTCCCGGTGCGACCGAGGAGACTTCGTGACTCCCATGCTGCGCGCAACCCTGCTCGTGGGGCTGGCGCTGACCCTGGTCGGTTGTCAGACGATTGGTGGCTGGTTCACTCGCGATGATGGCACCGAGCCACCGGCCGAGCTGGTCGATTTCGACTCGACCATCAACGTCGAACGGGTCTGGTCGGTCAATGCCGGCGCCGGCATGAATCGCAGTCTTCCGAATTTTCGGCCCTTTCATGATGACGGACTGATCTGGGTCGGAGACCATCGCGGCCGGATTGTCGCTGTCGATGCCGAGCGCGGCCGGGTCACGCGGCGCTTTGACAGTGACATGGAATTGTCGGCGGGTCCGACCGTACAGGATGGCGTCCTGCTGGCCGGTTCCTTCGATGGCGACCTGGTCGCCATGGACCCGGAAAGCGGCTCGACCCGCTGGCGGACGCGTGTGTCATCGGAAGTGCTCTCTTTCCCGGTGCTTCATGATGGCGTGGTCATTGCACGCAGCATCGACGGACGGACATTCGGCATCGATGCCGAGGATGGTTCGAGGCTGTGGGTCTACGACCGCAGTGTGCCGGCCTTGACGCTGCGCGGCACCAGTGATCCACTGGTTCGGGCCGGTCGCGCATACATTGGCCACGACGATGGCATGGTTGTCGCACTCAGAGTCAGCGATGGCAGTGTTCTCTGGGAACAGCGTGTCAGCGTACCGGAAGGGCGCACTGAACTTGATCGCCTGGCCGATATCGATGGCCCCATGCAGATCGTCGGTTCGGAACTTTACCTGGTGACCTACCGTGGCCGCCTGGCCAGCCTCGCACTGGAATCCGGTCGCATTCTCTGGGTCCGCGACATCGCTTCGGCTCGCGGCGTCTCCGTCCAACGGACCCGCCTGGCCGTTACCGACAGCGACGATACCTTCCATGTACTGGACCGGCGCAATGGTTCAACCGAGTGGAGCAATTCGGAAATGGCTCGTCGAGAACTGACACGGCCGGTATTTCTTGGCGATCATCTGGTCACGATCGATCAGGAGGGCTACATGCACTGGCTTGACGGCGGGGATGGATCCTTCGCGGCACGGGTCAGGATTGGCCGGAATCGGCCGGCCGACGCACCGATCACGGTCGGAAACATGATTTATGTTCTGGACGAAGAAGGCTCCCTGACCGCCTGGCGAGTGCGCGGCTGAGCCGGGTGATATTGCCGACGTGGCTCATTCCCGGTTACCTGTGGTCGTCATCGTGGGACGACCCAATGTCGGCAAGTCGACACTGTTCAATGCCCTGACCCGAACCCGGGACGCATTGGTGGCCGATACCCCGGGGGTCACTCGCGATCGCATCCATGGTCGCGCCCGGATTGCAGGGCGCGATGTCATCCTCGTGGATACCGGCGGGCTGGATGACAACGATGATGAAATCATCAGCGCGGCACGCGCGCAGACCCGGCGGGCGGTGGAGGAATCTGATGTCATTCTGATGGTGACCGATGCGCGTGCCGGGCTGATGCCATCCGATCGAGACATCGCAAGCTGGCTGCGCAAGCAGAACAAACCCTTGCTGCACGCCATCAACAAGTCCGATGGCCTGGACGAGGACGAGGTGGTCATGGAGTTCGCGGAGCTGGGCATCGAGCCGAGCTGCCTGATTGCCGCCAGCCACAAGCGGGGTCTGGAACGAGTGGGTCGCGAACTGTCCGGTGTGTTGCCTCCGGCCCCTGATGCCGTTGCCGATGGGCCCGGTGGAATCCGCCTGGCGCTGATCGGTCGACCCAATGTCGGCAAGTCCACGCTGCTCAACCGCATGCTCGGGGAGGAACGTGCTCTTGCCACACCGATGGCGGGCACGACCCGGGATCCGATTCATGCCCGAATCGAACGCGATGGTCAGCTGTTCGAGCTGGTCGACACGGCCGGCATTCGGCGGCGTCGCGGATCCCATACCGGAATCGAAGGGCTGGGCACCATCAAGGCCTTGCAGGCCATGGAACAGGCCCGGGTGGTGGCCTTGCTGATCGATGCCTCAGAAGGGGTCACCGAACAAGATGCGCGCCTGGCCGGGCACGTGATGGATGCCGGAAGAGCATTGGTTCTGATCCTGAACAAGTGGGACACACTGAGCGAGCATCAGCGCGAACGGGTTCTGGTCCAGGTCGCTGAACGTCTTGATTTCGCCACCTTTGCACCGGTCGTGACGGTGTCGGCCCTGCACGGCAGTGGGCTGGGTGAACTGACCGAAGCGGCACGGCATGTGTATGCCTGCGCGACCCAGGAATTGTCCACCTCGGCACTGACCCGGGTACTAAGAATGGCCACCGAGGCTCACCCGCCCCCCGGCAGCAAGCGGGCCACCCCCAAGCTGCGCTACGCGCATGCCGGAGGAAGCTTTCCAATGCGCGTGATCATTCACGGCACCCGGACCTCCCATGTTCCGGACTCGTATCGTCGCTACCTGATCAACAGTTTTCGCAAGCGCTTTGATTTCTCCGGCGTACCGATTCACCTGATGTTCAAGGAATCCGACAATCCCTATGCCGGGCGGCGTAACAAGTTGACTCCACGCCAGATCCAGAAACGCAAACGGGTCAGGAAACTTGGACGACGCAGGTAAATCAGCCGGCATGCGCCTGGAAGAATTGCTGGAATCACTCGACCGGGAGATCGAGCAGGTCTCGCCAAATGATGCCCGCGGACTGGCCGGGCAGGGTGGACATATCATCGATATTCGCGAAGCTCATGAACTGAGTGCCGGAACCGCAGCCGGCGCCAGCCGTATATCGCGTGGCATGCTGGAGTTGGAAATCGGTCGGCGCTTTCCCGATGTCGATCAGCCCCTGGTCCTGATGTGCGCGGCCGGAGATCGCTCGCGCCTGTCGGCTGCCAGTCTCAAGCAATTGGGTTACAAGCGAGTCGTCAGCATGCAGGGCGGATTTGCAGCCTGGCGACAGGCCGGTTTGCCGATCGAAGCGGTCGAGACCCGGTCTGATGCCAGTCATTCACGTTACTTGCGCCATCTTGCCATCGCAGAGATTGGTGAAGCGGGTCAGCAAAGGCTGAGCGAAAGCCGCGTACTGATGATTGGAGCGGGTGGACTGGGCTCGCCAGCCGCACTCTACCTGGCGGCGGCAGGCGTGGGACATCTCACGCTGGTGGATGATGATCGGGTCGAACGCAGCAACCTGCAGCGCCAGGTGCTGCACAGCGACCACCTGGTCGGCCACCTCAAGACCGAATCGGCCGCCCAGAGGCTGCATGCGCTTAATCCCGATATTCAGGTGGAGACCCGTGCCGAACGGGTTTCGACCGACAATGCTGCAGAATTAGTCCAGTCCGTCGATGTCGTGATCGACGGCTCGGACAATTTTCCCACCCGCTACCTGCTCAATGAATTCTGCATGCGCCTGGAAAAGCCCCTGGTCTATGGTGCGGTGTTGCGTTTTACCGGGCAGGTTGCGGTGTTTGATGGAAGAAACAGCGATTCGGCCTGTTACCAGTGCCTGTTTCCCGAGCCGCCAAGACCTCAGGATTCGCCCAGCTGTGCCGAGGCCGGCGTGCTGGGCGTGATGCCCGGCGTGATCGGCTCACTGCAGGCCACCGAAGCGCTCAAGCTGCTGCTGGAGATCGGCAACCCGCTGGTCAATCGCCTGTTGCGCTACGATGCACTCAAAGGCGAATTCACAATCACCCGCCTGGTTCGCGATCCGCAGTGTGCGATTTGCGGTAATCATTAACCCGGCCGGATTTCTACAGAGTCCAGGATTGCAGATTGCGCGTGATCTGGTGAACAACCGCCGGATCATCCGGTGGTATCGGTCCCGGCCAGTGCTCGATCAGCGCCCCTTTGCGATTGAACAGATACTTGTGGAAATTGGTGCGCGGCAGAATGTCGCCACCGAATTCCTGGGCCATGTCCTTGAACAGCGGATGGCCGTTCATGCCGATGACCGAGTACTTGGCCGTCATTGGGAAACTGACCTGGTAGTTTTCCCTGACGAAAGCCGCGATCTCTTCCTCGTCGCCCGGTTCCTGTTCGCCGAAATCGTTGCTCGGCATGCCAATGATCACCAGGCCCGACTGTTGATAGTCATTGTGCAGTTGTTGCAGCTTGGCATACTGCGGCGTGAACTCGCACTCCGATGCGGTATTGACCAGCAGGATCGGATGGTTGCGAAACCGCTCGAGGGCAATCGGAGTGCCTTCCAGTCCGGCGAAGTTATAGTTATAAATATTCAACGCGTTATCCTCATTGAATCAACATCGGTCCAATCCTAACCGCTTCCCGGTACAATGTCGCCCCTGATATGGCACGAAAAGCGAAAATTCTTGATGGTCGTTCGGTCGCTGACCGACTGATTGCCAACGTGGCCAAGGCGGTTGCGCTCGGCCGGGGCAGCAGTGGTCGCCAACCGGGCCTGGCCGTGGTGTTGATTGGTGATGATCCGGCCTCCGAAATTTATGTCGGCAGCAAGGTGCGCGCCTGCGAAAGTGCCGGCATAGTCTCATTCAACCATCGCTTGGCGCATGGGGTGGGCAAGAGTGAATTGCTGGCCCTGATCGACGAACTCAATGCCGATGATCGCGTCAATGGCATCCTGGTCCAGCTGCCGTTGCCGCATCATCTCGATGAGCGCATCGTGACCCAGCGGATAGCCCCCGAGAAAGACGTAGACGGGTTTCATCCGGTCAACGTGGGGCGGCTGGCGCTGCGCGATCCGGCATTGCGACCCTGCACGCCACGCGGAATCATGACCCTTTTGGCGGCGCACGGGATCGACCCCAAGGGAATGGATGCCCTGGTTGTAGGGGCCTCCAATATCGTTGGCCGACCCCTGGCCCTGGAATTGCTTCTCGCCGGCGCCACCGTCACCGTTGCCCATCGATTCAGCCGTGATCTCGGGCAACATGTTCGAAACAGCAACCTGGTCTGTGTCGCGGTCGGCAAGCCCGACCTGATCGATCCGCAATGGATTGCACCCGACACCGTCGTGGTAGATATCGGTATCAATCGTGGCCCTGACGGGCGAATTCGTGGTGATCTCGATTTCGACGCCGTATCCGAACGGGCAGGCTGGATCACGCCGGTGCCAGGTGGTGTCGGTCCGATGACCGTGGCCACATTGATGCAGAACACCGCCGAGGCTGCCGGACTGGTGGTCATGGCGCCATGAGCCAGTCATCGAGTCGGGATCGATCCGGTCGGGCCCGGCCACGTTGAATGCTCACCCGTGATGAGTGGTCCGACCTGCTCGCCAGACTCGAGCAGGTCCTGGACCGAATCGAAACCGGACTTCTGTCCACGCTGCTGTTGGGTCTGATCCTGCTCGGCCTGGCCGACATGTCATGGCGCGGCCTGGCCGGTCAGTCGCTTCCATGGGTGGGTGAAATCATGCGCGCCATCGTGCTCTGGCTGACGATGATCGGCGCGACCCTGGCCGCTTCGCGACTGCGACATGTTCGCATAGCAATCCTTGTCAATCGACTCCCGTCCGGCTGGCTGGGTCCGCTTCACCGGATCCTGATGCTCATCACCGCCGGCGTCTGCCTGGTACTGGCCTGGCACGGCCTGCGCCTGGCCATTTTGGAGCGCGATTTCCAGGGAATGGCTTTCGCCAGTGTTCCGAGCTGGGTGGTTGTGGTGATCATTCCCATCGGTTTCGTGATGATGGCCTCGCGTTTCCTGGCCCATGCCCAGGGCGATGGTGTGGATACCGAAAGCAAGGATTCGACTGGTCATGCGGACGGGAAAAGCCCGTCATGATGCTGATCTTGCTGCTGATTCTGGCGCTGGTCGGCATGCCGTTGTTTGCCGTCATCGCAATCGCTGCCATGGGGGGCTACCGTGCCGTAGATCTGGACCTCGCCCTTGTGGCCATGGAGTTTCAGCGTATCGCCGACATGCCGGCGCTGGTTGCTGCGGTGTTGTTCTACTTCGCCGGCACCCTGGTGATTAACAGTCACATTCCCGAACGCCTGGTCGAATTCATCCGCACTGCATCCCGCGGTGCAGGTGGCCGATTCACAAGCCTGGCGATTCTGCTCGTTGCCTTGTTCACGGCCTTTGCCGGTGTCGCCGGATTCACCATCATTCTGCTCGCAGCATTGATGATGTCCGTGATTGCTCGATCGGATGGCCAGCGCCAGGTCGCCCTTGGCGTGGTTTCGAGCAGCTCGGTCCCGGGTGCGCTGCTGGCGCCGTCCATGGCATTGATTCTGTATGCTGCGGTCACTCAGCAAGTGCGGCCAGGGCAGGGGGTTGCTGTTCATGAGATGTTTCTGGCCGGTGTGGTGCCCGCACTACTGATTCTTGCCATGCTGATCGTTCACTTTGCATGGCGACATCGCACTGCCGCACCGTCGTTGGCCTCTGGCGATCAGTCACTTTGGTCAGGCCTGAAGGCCAACGCCTGGGAGTTACCGTTGCCGTTCGTGATTCTCGGCGGAATCTACAGCGGCTGGATGCCGATCACCGATGCGGCAGCAATCACCGCCGCCTGGCTGTTGATCAGCCTGCTCGTGATTCGTCGCGAGATTGCCTGGACACGATTGCCCGGCATCATCAGACAAGCCATGATGCATGTGGGCGCCCTCTTGCTCTTGCTCGGTGTTTCACTGGCTCTGAGCGCGGTCCTGGTCGCCACCGGGACACTTCAAGAGCTTTACGATGCGATCTTGCCGCGGGTTGGCCATCCCGTCGTACTGCTGGTGCTGCTCAACCTGTTGTTGCTGGGTGTCGGTATGCTGGTCAACCTGTACGCGGCGATTGCGATCATGGCGCCGCTGGTCATTCCGCTGGCCCAGTCATTCGGCGTTGATCCGGTTCATCTGGGCATTGTCCTGATCGCCGGAGTGCAGATCGGTTTTTACATCGGGATGCCCGAGTCCAGCAGGCGACGGGTCGCCAGTCCGGGTCGTGACGGTGACAGTGCCACTGCGATCCATGGCGTTCCCGCCATCGGCTCAATATCTGCCGCGCTCGCGCTGGCGTTGCTGATCATCACCCTCTGGCCGGCCTTGAGCCTGTGGCTGCCCGGCCGGCTCTGACAAGCGGCTCAGTACAAAAACCTTGTCCGTATGGTCGCCGGAATCCGGTCAAGCTCGGCCACCAGGGCCGGAGTGTCGGGAGCTTCCACATCCATGACCACGTATCCGACATCGGGCATTGTCTGAAGGAACTGGGCTGCAATGTTGATTCCGGCCTTCGAGAAAATCGTGTTGAGTGCCTGCAGCACGCCGGGCTCGTTGCGGTGAATGTGCATGATGCGCCGCGCGCCGGCATGATCCGGCAGTGAGACTTCCGGGAAATTGACCGCGCCTATGGTCGAGCCGTTATCGGAATAACGGACCAGCTTGGCGGCCGCGTCCAGGGCGATGTTTTCCTGGGCCTCGCGAGTGCTGCCGCCGATATGTGGCGTCAGCAGCACGTTGTCCATTCCGCGCAGGGGACTGACGAATTCCTCGCTGGTATCGGCCGGCTCGGCTGGAAACACATCAATGGCCGCCCCGGCCAGGTGTTCGTTGCGCAATGCATCGGCCAGGGCATCGATGTCCACCACCTTGCCGCGCGAGGCATTGATCAGATGAGCTCCGGCCTTCATGTGCGCCAGTTCACCAGCGCCCATCATTCCCCGGGTCAGTTGCGTGTCGGGAACATGCAGGCTGACCACATCCGACGACTCCAGCAGGGCCTGAAGGCTGCCGGCCGACTCGGCATTGCCCAGCGGCAGCTTGTCGACAATGTCGTGGTAGATCACATTCATGCCCAGCCCTTCGGCCAGGATCCCCAACTGCGATCCAATGTGGCCATAGCCGATGATGCCAAGCACCTTGCCGCGAACTTCGTGAGCGCCTTTCGCAGTCTTGAGCCACTGGCCTCGATGGGCCGCCATGAGCTTGGCCGGAATGCCCCGCATCAGCATGATGATCTCGGCCAGCACCAGTTCGGCGACGGAGCGCGTGTTGGCGTACGGGGCGTTGAAAACCGGAATTCCCCGCTGGCGTGCTGCGGCCAGGTCCACCTGGTCGGTGCCGATGCAGAAACAGGCAATCGCGGTCAGCTTTTCAGCGCTTTCGAGGACTTCCTCGGTGATCTGACTGCGCGAGCGAATACCGAGGAAATGGACATCGGCAATACGCTCGATCAATTCATCGTCCTTCAGCGCGTGCCCGATCGCATCAATGCTTGCATAACCGGATGATCGGATATGCTCGACAGCGCGGTCATGAACGCCTTCGAGCAGGAGAAAGTGGATTCTGTCCTTGGAAAGAGATAAAGATTTGTCGCTCATCGGCGCAAAAGTTGTTCCGTCACTTTAGTATGTACTGATGATTATCGCAGGATCTACAACAATTGAACGCCAATAACGAGAAATTACCCGAAATCGAATCCACCGACGACTCTTCCAGCCTGAGCCACTATGGCCAGGATTGGACGCGTTTCTGGAAACCGGCCCCCGAACGGTTGTTTTTCCCCCGTTCGACTCGGGAAGTCGCCGAACTCGTGCAGTGGGCCAGATGCAATGGCAAGGCCCTGGTTCCCAGTGGTGGGCGAACCGGACTGTCGGGTGGCGCCGTGGCCGCCGGGGGCGAAGTGGTGGTGTCCATGGACAAGATGCGCGAGGTCGTCGAGTTCGATCCGGCCGAGCCCAGTCTGACCGTTCAGGCCGGCATGCCGGTCGGTCAATTGCAAAGCCTGGCTGAAGAGAAAGGCTGGTGCTACCCGGTCGACTGGGCGGCGGCCGATTCGAGCCAGGTGGGCGGGTCCATTGCCACCAATGCAGGCGGCATCCGTGTGCTGCGCTATGGCATGACCCGCGACTGGGTGCTGGGAATGACGGTGGTCACCGGGACCGGTGAGATACTTGAACTCAATCGTGGTCTGGTCAAGAACAATGCCGGGCTGGACCTGCGCCATCTGATGATTGGCAGTGAAGGCGTGCTGGGCATCATCACCGAAGCCACGCTCGCCCTGACCCAACAGCCACCGGAGCAATCGGTGATGCTGCTGTCTTTTGCCGATCTGGATGCGATCATGCCGGTGTTTGCCGCGCTCAGGCGCTCGCTCGAGCTTTCAGCGTTCGAAATGTTCGACCAACGCTCCGTCCGGCACGTTGCCGGGGCCGGAGATTTGAGCTTCCCGCTGGATGAATCCGCACCCTTCCATGCCGTGGTTGAATTCGACGATCCGGGCCAGGCCAACCAGGAAAAGGCATTGGAGGTTTTCGAGCAGTTGGTCGAGCAGGGCAGGGTCGTGGATGGCACCATCAGTCAATCGGGCGTTCAAGCCGAGGAGCTTTGGCATTGGCGAGAGGCAATCAGCGAATCCATCGCCGAGCGCACGCCCTACAAGAATGACTTGTCGGTGCGAATCAGCAAGATTCCCGATTTTCTGCGCGAGCTCGACACTCTGGTCAATCGTGAATACCCCGACTTCGAGGTCGTGTGGTTCGGACATATCGGCGATGGCAATCTGCACATGAACGTGCTGCGACCCGAGGACTGGTCCGTCGATGACTTTCACAAGGCAGGACGCGAGTTGAGCCCACGGGTATTCGAACTGGTCCAGCGCTACCACGGCAGCGTGTCGGCCGAACACGGGGTAGGGCTGCTCAAGCGCGACGATCTGGGCTGGTCACGCCAGGCCGGTGAAATCGAATTGATGAGGGGCATCAAGCGACTGTTCGATCCGGACGGCGTTCTCAACCCGGGCAAGATGTTGGGTGACTGAGGCGCAAGGGTCAAGGCTCAAGGTTCAAGGTTAGCTGAATAACGCCGTGTCTCGGTGTCCGAGCTTCGTTCCGGTCAGAGCCGTCCTCGGGTGGTGGATTTCGCTTCAGTTCGACGCGGTGGCGAGGCCTTCAGCGAAATCCACCACCCGAGGACGGCTCGCGGCATCAGCGTTTATCGATATTTCCAACGTCTACTGAAACACGGCGCCAACCAGGCAAGGTTAAAGGTGATCGGGTTGGTGGGGAGGCTGCTAGAATAGCGCGGTCGTGCAAAGTGCACGGGGCACTGTACAAACCTGGAAATTACTATGACTTTGTATCGTAACATATTGTTTTTTATAGCTTTAGTTTTGCCTTCAGTATTGCTTGCCGAAGGCATGACTCTGGGGCAGATTGCCGAGACCCGGATGGTGAGCCAGGTGGCAATCAGTCCCGATGGAGAGAAAATCGCCTATGTCCGGGTGGTGCCGCGCGATCTGTCCAGGGAAGATGATGGCGGTGCCTGGACCGAGTTGCACGTGATCGGTCCCGACGGCAACAGCCGGCCTTACATCTCCGGCCAGGTCAATGTCGGCAATATCGGCTGGAAACCGGATGGGTCGGCGATCACGTTTCTCACCCTTCGCGGGGATGACAGTGCCCGGCAACTCTATTCCATTCCGTTCGATGGCGGCGAGGCCAAGCGCCTGACCAATATTTCCACCGGCGTGGCTGGCTACAGTTTCAGCCCCGACGGTGATCAGGTTGCCCTGATCGCCAGCGAAGAAATTCCTCCCGAAGAACAGGAACTGATCGACAAGGGCTTTTCCCAGATCATCTACGAGGAAGACTGGCGTCCGCGACGGCTGTGGACGCTTTCGCTGGATGACGATGCGGCCGAGCCGGAAATGCTGGAAATCTTCGGTTCGGTCCAGACCGTGCACTGGTCGCCTGCCGGGGATCGCCTGGCCGTCGTGGTGACCCCGCGTGAGCTGGTCGACGACACACTGATGTTCCAGCGCATCCGCATCATCGACCCGACCGGTGAGGAAATCGGGCGGGTCGACAATCCGGGCAAACTCGGAGAGATCGCCTGGAGTCCTGATGGCGCACACCTGGCCCTTCTGGCCACCGAATCCATTCACGATACCCGCGAGGGTCGATTGATGATTGCTCCGGGAGATGGCGGTGACTGGACCAACCTGATACCCGGCCTCGAGGGTCACGTCTGGAATGTCGACTGGCTGTCCGACGACGAGATGGTGTTCGTCAGCCACGAGGGCACTGAGACCCGATTGGGACGAATTGCGCCGGACGGCACCGGCCACGACACCCTGCATCAAAGTGATGGCCTGATATTCAGTGCCCTTTCGGTGTCATCCGATGGACAAGTGGCAACCGTGGCCAGCGCCTCGGAACATCCCGGCGAGGTGTTCGCGATCAATGAAGACGAGGCGACCCGCCTGACCGATTCCAACCCGTGGCTGGGCGATGTCCGACTGGCCCGCCAGGAAGTCATCACCTATCCGGCCGCCGACGGCCTGGAGATCGAGGGCATTCTCTTCTGGCCGCTGGATTACCAGGAAGGCGAGCGCTATCCGCTGATTCTGGCCGTCCACGGCGGCCCCGAGGCGCATTATTCCAATGGCTGGCTGACCACCTACAATCTGCCCGCCCATCATGCCGCTGCCGAAGGCTACTTCATGTTCTACCCGAACTATCGCGGCAGCACCGGGCGCGGTGTGGAATTCACCGAAACCTCGCAGGGCCGCCCGGCCAGGGAAGAGTTCGATGATCTGGTCGATGGCGTGGATTACCTGATCTCGCGGGGCATGGTTGATCCGGACCGGGTCGGCATCACCGGTGGGTCGTATGGTGGTTACGCCTCGGCCTGGGGTGCGACCTATTACACGGAACGCTTCGCTGCCGCGGTCATGAATGTCGGCCTTTCGGACAAGATCTCCATGCTGGGCACCTCCGACATTCCAGAGGAACTCTACCTGGTCCATTACCTGACCTGGCCCTGGGAAGACTGGGACATGTACAAGAAGGCCAGCCCGATCTACTACGCTCAGCAGGCTCAAACACCCATCCTGATCCTGCATGGGGATGCCGACCCGCGCGTCGACCCGACCCAGTCGCGGATTCTCTATCGCTACCTGACGTTGCAGGAAGATCCGCCGCCGGTCCGCCTGGTGCTTTACCGTGGAGAAGGCCATGGCAATCAGCGTGCGGCCAGCCGCTGGGACTACAGTCTGCGCCTGATGCGCTGGATGGATCACTACCTCAAGGGCGAGGGTGGAGAGCCGCCGCCGTACCGGATCGATTACGGTTTCGACAACGACGACTGAGTAGCGGGACAAGCGGATGGAGCGTGACAGCAGCAGTGAGTTGCTGGCAAAACTCAATGCCAGCAACAGCAATACGCTGATGGCCGAACTGGATATCCAGTACACGGCCGCCGGAGAGGATTTCCTGGAAGCTTCCATGCCGGTCACGCCGCGCGTGCACCAGCCCATGGGCATTCTCCATGGAGGCGCGACCGCGGCACTGGCCGAGTCCGTCGGAAGTGCGGCATCCGCGATTCGTGTCGATCGCAGTCGCCAGGGGGTGGTTGGCACCGAGCTGACCATCAATCACCTGCGCAGCCTTCGCGAGGGCCGTATTACCGCCCGGGCCGAGGCGATTCACCTCGGCCGCTCAACTCATTTGTGGGATATCAGGGTCCGGGACGACGACGATCGGCTGATCGCCGTCGCCCGGCTCAGAATGATGGTGCTCGAAAGGGAATGATCGCCAATCAGGGCGCCGGAGCAACATCGACCCGAACGCGAATGCGATCGCCCGGATGTTGGTCCATGTGGGTACGATAGAGCCGGCCATCGTACTGGTAGGTCACCCGGTAACCGGAGGCCACGGACTCTTTGGTATAGGAGCGCTGCACCTGGCACTTCTCCCGCGTCACCTTGCGATACTCATCCGGCTTTCCGGATTGCCGGGCGGCATCCCGACCGACCGAACCACCGAGCGCCGCTCCGGCCACGGTTGCCGCGCGCTTGCCGCTGCCGCCGCCGAACTGGTTGCCGATCACGCCACCGATGATCGCCCCGACCACGGTGGGTGTGTGCGAGCGACTGCCGGAGCGGGTACGTTCATAGGATGTTTCATCCCAGCACACTTCCCGATCGACCGGCTTGCGTACGTCCTTGTATTCGGCGCGCACATCGACGACTTCCGCGTAGTGGTAGTTCGTGCCGCCGGCATGGGCCAGCCCGACCGTCAATGCGGCAGCGATGAACAGACTGGTTCTTGCAATCATGACACTTTCCTCCTGACAGTCGATGAAATTTCAAGCGTCGAGTGCAAGGATAACCGCAAGGATCTGAATGTTTTCTGAACCCGCAGACCGTTTGATGACGAGGCAGCTCTGGATTAGGATGGCCGACATCAAACAATAATTCCCCTGGAGTAGATACAGAAATGGCTGATCACGAAACCGCGCAGATTCGCAACCTGGCCTTGCTCGGACATGCAGGCGCCGGCAAGACCAGTTTCCTGGAGGCCCTGCTGGTCAAGGCCGGGGTGCTGGGTGAGGCGGGAAGCCTTGAACGCGGCACCACCGTGGCCGATTTCGATCCTCTCGAAAAGACCTACCAGCATTCCCTCGACACTGCCCTGGCCAGCCTGGAACACGACGGCACACATATCAACATCATCGACACCCCGGGAGATCCCGATTTCCGTGGCCAGACCCTGGCCGCCATGAGTGCGGCGGAAACCGCGGTCATTGTCGTCAATGCCGCCAATGGCATCGAAATGTCGACCCGCCGCATGATGCGCCGGGCCAGGCAGCGCCAGCTGTGTCGCATCATCGTCATTAATCGCATGGATGCCGAGGATGCCGATCTGGAAGGGCTGGTCCGCGACATCCGCGAGGAATTCGGTCCGCAATGCCTGCCGATCAATCTGCCGGCCGAGGGCTACTCGACCGTACGCGACTGCTTTTTCAAGACCGATGGAGAAACCGACATCCTGTCGGTCGCCGATGCCCACACCGAGATTCTCGACCAGGTCGTCGAGGTCGACGAGGACTTGATGGCCGCCTACCTGGAAGGCGAGACCCTGGACGGCGATGCCCTGCATGATGTCTTCGAGAAAGCCCTGCGCCAGGGCCACCTGGTGCCGATCTGCTTTGCCTCGGCGCGTACCGGGGCCGGGTGCGGCGAGTTCCTGAATTTCTGCAAGCGCCTGCTGCCCAGCCCCGCCGAAGGCAACCCGCCGCCGTTTCGAAAAGCCCCCGACAATGAGCGGGTCGATACCGAGCCGGATCCGGACGGCCACGTCCTTGCCCATGTCTTCAAGATCAGCAACGACCCCTACGCCGGGAAACTGAGCATCTTTCGCGTCTACCAGGGCACCATTACCAGCGACAGCCAGCTCTATGTCGGCGATGGTCGCAAGGCGATCAAGGTGCCGCATCTGTATCGGATCCAGGGCAAGGAGCATATCGAGGTCGACAAGGCCGTGCCCGGGGATATCTGCGCCCTGGCCAAGATCGACGACATCCACTACAACGCCATCCTGCACGATTGCCATGACGAGGATCACTATTACCTCAAGCCGATCGATTTCCCCCAGCCGATGTTCGGCCTGGCCGTCGAGGCCAAGACCCGCGGCCAGGAACAGAAGCTGACCACCAGCCTGCAACGCCTGGGCGAGGAAGACCCGTGCTTCCAGGTCGAGCACAACCAGGAACTCAACGAAACCGTCATCCGCGGCCTCGGTGAAATGCACTTGCGCATCATGCTCGAGCGCATGAAGTCGCGCTACAACGTCGAA
Source organism: Wenzhouxiangella sp. (assembly GCA_007134485.1). Taxonomy (GTDB): domain Bacteria; phylum Pseudomonadota; class Gammaproteobacteria; order Xanthomonadales; family Wenzhouxiangellaceae; genus Wenzhouxiangella. The sequence continues at coordinate 20,102 of SLKT01000183.1, forward strand.
GTCGATACCCGCCCGCCGCGGGTGGCTTACCGGGAAACCGTCACCCGGGCGGCCGAAGGTCATCATCGCCACAAGAAACAGACCGGCGGCGCTGGCCAGTTCGGCGAGGTGTTCATGCGTATCCGACCGCTGGCCCGTGGCGAGGGCTTCCAGTTCCGCAGCGAAGTCGTCGGCGGCGCCATCCCCACCAACCTCATCCCGGCGGTCGAGAAGGGGGTGCGCCAGTTGCTCGATGAAGGCGCCATCGCAGGCTTTCCCATGCAGGATGTCGAAGCGGTGGTCTACGATGGCAAGCACCACCCGGTCGATTCCAAGGAAGTCGCCTTCGTGGTCGCCGGACGCAAGGCCTTTCAGGATGCCATCGATAACGCCGGCCCGCAGATCCTCGAACCCATCGTCGAACTTGAAGTCACCGTCCCCGACTCGGCCATGGGCGATGTCACCGGCGCCCTGGCCTCCAAGCGCGCCCGCATCCAGGGCACCGACAGCCTCAAGGGCGGCTTCACCAGCATCAACGCCGCCGTACCCCTGTCGGTACTCACCGACTTCCCCACCGAACTCAAGAGCTTAAGCGGCGGAGAAGGGCGCTACACCATGGAATTCTCCCACTACGAAGCCGTCCCGGCCAACATCCAGAAGGAACTGATCGAACAGCACAAGGCCAATCGGGGGCAGGAGGCGGGTTGACGAAAGACATGGTCTCGCGCAGAGCCGCAGAGGCGCAGAGGAAGAGCAAGGTTAAAGTCAATTGCACCGAAAGGGATTGACTACGATGTGGTGTCGTCGGTTTGTTCGCAAATGGGGCGGTTACGGCCGCTATG
>SLKT01000069.1 GCA_007134485.1 Wenzhouxiangella sp.
AAATGACAGGCCGCAGTGTGGCTTTCGGCAGACTGCGTTATCGAAACTTGCTGTAGGAGTACTACAGCGGCGTTTCGCTGCCTTGCTGCCGAAAGCCACACTGCGGCTGAATGCGATCTACATACCTGCCGGGTTAATAATGCAATCAGAAGTTTTGCCTCATTCAGGGTTTCGGCAACCATGACTTCTGGACTATGCATTCACCCCGGTTTGCCATTATGGTATGCCGTTGGTCAGCGTCACATCGGAGAATCTCGTTGCGGTCCTTTTCTTTAGCAGTTCTGCCTCTACTGCTCGCGTCAAGCCTGGCGGCCCAGGCCGACGATGAGCTGCGTCAGCCCTCGCCTCAGGCCCATGCGCTGACCGAAGTCAGAATCGTCACCTCCCCTGGAGAGGTGATCGAGTCGGGAACCATCGTGATTCGCGACGGCATCATCGAGGCGGTCGGCGCTGATGTCACGGTGCCCGACGATGCCCGCGTGCACGCTTTCGAGCGCGATGACGAGGCCGATCCAATCACGGTTTATCCCGGCCTGATCGAGCCTTACCTGCTCATCGAGGTCAAGACTGATTCCGACAATGACGACAAGTCCACGCCAGCCGGGCGTCATGAACTGATCCAAGCCGACCGTCGCCTGCGCGCACGTGACTGGCCCGATGACAAGATCGAGGGGCTGCGCCAGTCCGGCTTTACCACCGTACTCATTGCGCCGGAAGACGGACTGCTGCGCGGCCATGGGCTGGTCGCGAATACCGGGCGGGGTGGCCTGAGCCCCAACCTGCTCAAGACTGACTTCGGCCAGTTCGCTTCGTTCGATGGCCACTCCACCGGTCAGCGTGAATTTCCCAATTCCCTGATGGGTGCGGTGGCGTTGATGCGACAGACATTCGACGATGCACGCTGGCAGGCCGCCGCCCGCGAAGCCTGGGATCGCAATCCCGCGCAGCCGCGGCCCGAATGGCTGGAGGGGCTCGATGACCTGGCCGGGGTATTCGAGGGTCGCACGCCCTTGGTGTTCGAGTCCCAGGATCTGCTCGATACCCTGCGCATCCTCGAGTTCATCGAACCCGGCGACATCGATCTGGTTGTGGTCGGACACGGCGAGGAATACAAGCGCCTGTACGTGCTCGAGAATCGTCCGGTCCGCCACATTCTGCCGCTGAACTTCCCGGAGGCCCCGGATGTACGCGACGCGGATGATCGCAATGTATCGCTGGAAGAGTTGCGTCACTGGCGCCAGGCCCCGAGCAACCCAGAACAACTCATCAATGCCGAAGTACCGCTGTTGTTGACCAGTCACGGCCACCCGCAGCCGGACACGCTTTTCGAGCATATCGCCACGGCCATTGAGCGTGGCCTCGATGCCGATCGCGCCCTGGCCGCATTGACCACTGAACCGGCTGCATGGCTGGGGCTGTCCGATCGAGTCGGACGTATTGAAAGCGGCATGATGGCCAACCTGGTGATCGTCGAGGGTGAACTTTTCGCGGAGGATGGTCCATCGATCAGCCAGGTATGGGTGGACGGCAGGCAGCACGTAATCGCCACCCTCGTTCCACCCGGTGTGGACCCGGCCGGCACCTGGGCAGTGACCCTGGGAGTGAGCGGCATGGGTGAAATCGATGCCACGCTGGTGCTGCGTGGCCCACCCACCAACATGGAAGGAACGCTGAACGTGATGGGTACCGAAGCCCCGTTGAGTGATGTTCGCGTCAGTGGTGAGCGCGTCATTGCCAGCATAGACGCTTCGCGTCTGGGTGCTGCCGGCACCATCTCGATACGCATGGATATCGACGGCGATCGGGCGCGTGGCACCGGTACCGGACCCTTTGGAGAATTCACCGTTCGCGGCCGTCGCACCAGCGAACCCGACGAAGAGGAGGAAAACTGATGCGTTTCCTGATCACTCTGATGTTTTTCTCGCTGGCCGGCTTTTCAGCCAGCGCCGAGTGGACCCCGGACATCGAGGCCTGGAACAGCCCGATGCCAGAGCAACCGGCCGCGGTCATCATCCGCAATGCCACCATCTGGACCGGAACCGACGAGCGCATTCTGGAAAATGCTGATCTGGTCATTCGCAACGGCCGCATCCATTCAGTCGGTCATGGACTGTCGGCCCCGCGCAACGCCATCGAAATCGATGCCGAAGGCAAGCATGTCACGCCCGGCATCATTGATGCGCACTCGCACGCCGCCATCCTCGGCGGGGTGAATGAGGCCTCGCGCATCAGTACGGCCGATGTGCGCATTCGCGATGTCATCGATTCGGAATCGATCAATATCTATCGACAACTGGCCGGCGGGGTGACCGCGGTCAATCTGTTGCATGGCTCGGCCAACGCGATCGGCGGCCAGATGAGCGTGATCAAGATGCGCTGGGGCGCCAATCCGGCCGACCTGGTCTTCGAAGCCGCCCCGGAAGGCATCAAGTTCGCGCTCGGGGAAAACCCCAAGCAGAGCAACTGGCAGGTCGATGAACCGCGCTACCCGCAAACCCGCCACGGTGTCGAGCAGATCATCCGCGAGAAGTTTCAGCAGGCCGCCGACTATCGCCAGTCAATGGATGACATGCCACGCGGTCGGGCCGCCCGCGACCGCGTGCCGCCGCGGCCCAACCATGAGCTGGCCGCCATCGCCGAAGTCATCCATGGCGAGCGCGATGTTCACTCGCATGCCTACCGGGCCGATGAAATGCTCGCACTGATGCGCCTGGCCGAACAATTCGACTTTGTCATCAAGACCTTTCACCACGTCCTTGAAGGCTACAAGATCGCCCCGCAGATGGCCGAGCATGGCGCCGCCGGCTCCGGATTCATCGACTGGTGGTCGTTCAAGTACGAAGCCAGGGACGCGGTGGCCTATAACATGGCGCTGATGCATGAATCCGGTGTACTGACCGGCATTCACTCGGACAATCCGGAACTGGCCCGGCGCATGAACCTTGAAGCGGCCAAGGCGGTTCGCTACGGCGGCGTCGATGAACACGAGGCCTTCAAGATGATTTCCACCTGGCCGGCCGATCAGCTCGGTGTCGGTGATCGCACCGGCCGCCTGGCTGACGGATTCGATGCCGACCTGGTGATCTGGAACGGCCATCCCCTGTCCGTGTACAGCAAGGTCGAGCAGACCTGGGTCGATGGCCGCCGCCATTTCGATCTTGAAGCCGATCTGCGCATGCGCGAGCAGCTCGAAGCCGAACATGCCGAACTGATTGCCCTGGCCCTGGATGAAAATGGCAATGAAAATGGCAATGACAATAACAACGCTGGCGAGGATTCAGCCCCCGAGCGTCGGCGCGTTCACGGCTTTGCCACTCACCTGACCGGCTACCGCGATTCGGAACTGGACCATGACGAATACTGTATTTTCCATGCTCACTAAGACCACACGCTCTCTGGCTGCCGGCACGCTATTGCTGCTGGCCGGCATCGCCCAGGCGGATGTCACCGCCCTGGTCGGCGCCACTCTTCACCCGGTCAGCTCCGAATCGATCGACAACGGCACGCTGATCATTCGCGACGGCCGGATCGAGGCGCTCGGCGATGACATCGACATTCCCGATGGCGCACAGATCATCGAACTCGATGGCCTGCATGTTTACCCCGGCTTTGTTCACCCGGCCACCCAGCTCGGCATTACCGAAATCGCCAGCGTGGCCGGCACCGTCGACACGGCCGAGATGGGCAACATCAACGCCGCGGTTCGCGTCGAGGTGGCCGTCAACCATGATTCCGATCTGCTGCCGGTCTCCATCAGCGGCGGCGTGCTTTCAGCGCACGTCGTGCCAGGCGGCGGCCTGATTCGAGGCAGCTCGGCAGTCATGAACCTGGATGGCTGGAGCTGGGAGGACATGGTCATCAATGCTCCGGTTGGCATGCATATCAGCTTTCCCTCTGGGGCCGTGGAAGACGATGAAAACGAGGATCTGCAGCGCATCGAGCGAGTCATTGATCGGGCCCGCCACTGGAAACAGGCCAGTGAGGCGGCAAAGGCCGGGAATGGCTCAGCGCCGGCGCGCAACGACCAGCTCGAGGCGCTGGTCCCGCTGTTGTCCGGCGAGGTGCCGTTGTTCTTGCACGCCAATCGCTACGATGTCATGGAAACCGCCCTGGACTGGGCACAAGAACAGGAATTCGACAACATCATTCTGGTCGGCGACCCCGATGTGCGCTACATTGCCGAGCGCCTGGCCAGTGACGATATTCCGGTGATCATGAGCCGGGTCTACGCCATGCCCACACGGCGCTGGGAACCTTACGACATGGCCTACAGCGCCGCCGCCCGCCTGGATGAGGCCGGGGTGCGCTTCGCGCTGACCGATTCCGGCGGCGGCATGGACGTGGCCAATGCCCGCAACCTGCCCTTCCAGGCCGGCAGTGCGGTTGCCCACGGGCTGACGCACGAAAGCGCGCTGAAAAGTGTGACCCTGTGGCCGGCCGAAATCCTGGGAGTCGCGGATCAACTCGGATCACTGGAGCCGGGCAAACGCGCCTCGCTGTTCGTCGCCGACGGAGATCCACTCGAGGTCACGACTTCCATCGAGCGGGTCTGGATCGACGGACAGGAATTCGACCTGATGCGTGATCGCCATCGACGACTGTATGAGCGCTATCGGGAGCGCAATGCACGTGCCCAGGGGCGTGATCCGGAATAGCGGAACCTGAAAGACAACGCGACCGGGCGTGGTGAATCGAAATCTGGGATACTGCAATTCGGTTCACATCCTGCATTCGACCCATGCGCTTGAAACCCGGAACAATTTTCATTGCTGGCATGCTGATGACCTGGTCATTGGCCATGGCCGAGGCGCCCATTCGGATTGGGGCAACCATGTCCGAATCGGGCCACCTTTCTACCCAGGGCCAGGCTGCGGCCAATGGTTATCGGTTGTGCGAGCAGCATGTCAATGCCGACGGCGGCCTGCTCGGACGCGAGATTCGCTTCGAGATTCTCGATGACCAATCCGATGGCGACGCCGCCATCGCCCTGTACGAGAAGTTGATTGTCGATCATCAGGTCGATGCCATCATGGGACCTTACGGCTCGACCCTGACCGAGGCCGTCGCCCCGGTCACTGAAAAGCATCAGATGGTTCATATCTCGCCACTGGCCGCGACCACCTCGATCTGGGAACAGGGGCGTGAGTATCTGTTCATGGTTCTGCCACCGGCCGAGTTGTTCCTGGCCGGATTGATCGATCTTGCCGATCAGCGCGGTCTCGAGCGGGTCGCCATTCTGACCGAGGATGTCCTGTTTCCGCGCGCGGCCGGCAGTGGCGCCGAGTCGCTGGCCCGGGAAAGCGGCATGGAAGTAATCTTCCACGAAGCCTATGCCACCGGCAGCGAGGATTTCAGCGCCTGGCTTGAACGACTGGATGAGCACGACATCGACGTCCTGGCCATGGCCGCCTCCAGTCTGGATGACTTCATTAGCGTGGTCGAACAGATGAAGGCCGCCGACATCCGGATTGAAATGTTCGGCACCTCCGGCGCGGTCAGCCAGTTTGCCGAATCACTGGGCAACGCCGCCGATTTCAGCTATGGCCTGTCGGCCTGGGAGCCGGAACTGGACAACCCCGGCATCGAACGCTTCGTGGATGACTACCAGGCCCGCTTCGACATGGCGCCCAGTTTTCACGCTGCCGGGGCCTATGGCGCATGCCAGTTGTTCGCCAAGGCCGTCGAACGCACCGGCAGTCTTGAGTCCGATGACTTGCGCCAAGCCCTGCTCGAGCTGGAAACGACTACGGTGTTCGGTCCTTACGCCGTCGACGAACGCGGCTACCAGGTCGCCAACCAAGGCCTGACCATCCAGTGGCAACACGGTGAAAAGGCCATCGTCTGGCCTTCCGAAAAGGCACAGGCACAATCCTGGTACCCGACTCCATCCTGGTCGCTGCGCACCTCGGAATTACCGCCCGAGCAACAGGTATTCTGGACCCGACTTGAACGCCTGTGCGGACAGGCCTTTGCCGGGCGCGTCTCCGATGTCACGCCCTACTATGCAAGCGTGGCCGAGGCTGAACGTCTGATCATGCACGTCATGGACTGCAGCGAGGATCGGCTCCACATTCCGCTGCATGTCGACGACAACCGTTCGCGCAACTGGATTCTGACCCAGGTTGACGGCAGCTTGCGCCTGAAACACGATCACCGCTACCCGGACGGGCACGAAGAAGCGATCAGCCAGTATGGCGGTGATGCGCCCGTGCCCGGGCTACCAACCCGCCAGATCTTTCCGGCCGACGAACACACCGCCGAGATCCTGCCTGAGCGTAGCGACAACTTCTGGTTCATCGACTTTATCGATGAGAACACCCTGCAATATGGCGTTCACTGGCCCCGCAAGGGACATTCCATCCGTCTCGAGTTTGATCTGGGCTCGCCGGTCCAGACTCCACCCAGGCCCTGGGGTTACGAGGACTGACTACAACCATGCCCAGCAAGCATTCCGGGCCCGGCAAACCGGGCGCTTCAACCCAAGCAGTCTGGGGCGGAGAGCCGCCTGACAGTCCCCACGGCGCCACGGTGGCGCCGGTCTACCATGGCGTGACCTTTGGTCATGAAGACCTGGCGCAGTGGCGCGCGGTGGCGCTGGGCGAACAGCCCGGCCACATCTATTCACGCAACACCAATCCTACTGTCGAGTTGTTCGAGAACAAGCTGGCCGCACTGGAAGGGGCAGAAGCGGCAACCAGCTTTGCCACCGGAATGGCGGCCATCTCCAATACCCTGTTCACGTACCTGTCGCCCGGTGATCGGGTGGTGTCGATCAAGGATACCTACGGCGGCACCAACAAGATCTTTATCGAGTTCCTGCCGCGCTTCGGCATCGATGTCTGTCTGTGCGACACCGATGATCATGATCAGCTTGAAGCCGAGATTGCCCGTGGTTGCAAGCTGGTTTACCTGGAAACACCCACCAACCCGACGCTGAAAGTCGTCGCCATCGAAAGGCTGGCCCGCGCCGCGCATGCGGTCGGCGCCCTGGTCGTGGTCGACAGCACGTTTGCCACGCCCGTCAACCAACGACCGCTCGAGCTGGGCGCCGATCTGGTTGTACACAGCGCCACCAAGTTTCTGGGAGGCCACTCCGATGCCATGGGCGGGGTCATCTGTGGCGCCGGCCGGCTTGTCGAGCCGGTGTTTCATTTTCGCGAGATCAATGGGGCCTCGCTGGACCCGATGTCGGCCTTCCTGCTGGCGCGGGGATTTCGCACGCTCGAGCTTCGCATTGAGCGGCAGAATCACAATGCGTCGGTGGTCGCAAAGTTCCTTCGCGACCACCCGAAGGTCGATGCGGTCTTCTATCCAGGCCTGGCCGATCACCCCGGTCACGAGATCGCTGCTGAACAGATGCGCGGCTTCGGTGGAGTGCTGTCCTTTTCGCTCAAAGGCGGATTCGACGCCATGGAAAAGGTGGTCATGACCCTGAAACTGGCCCACAAGGCCGCCAGTCTGGGTTCGGTCGGCACGCTCGCCGGCCCGCCCGCGACCACCAGCCATGTCGAACTCAGCGCCGCCGAGCGCGCCAACGCCGGCATTCCCGAAGGCCTGGTGCGTTACTCGGTCGGCATCGAGAATGTCGAGGACCTGGTCGCCGACCTGGATCAAGCCCTGGGCGGCCTGTGATCGGAGCGCTCGAGACTCGCGCCCTCAATGCCGTCGACATTGACGGACTGATCAATACGCTGTGCGAACTGATTCGATTCGAGAGTGATCAGGGTCGAGAAGTCAGCATTCAGCAGCATCTGGCCGGTCTGCTGGAAGATCTCGGCATGGCCACGGATGTGTGGGAGATCGCGTTGGATGAAGTACGCGACCACCCGGCATACGGGGCCGAAATCGAGCGCGAACGGGCCATCGGAGTGCTCGGCTCCTGGGGGCAGGGAAACGGGCCTACACTGATCCTGAACGGCCACGTCGATGTGGTACCGGCCGGCGAGCTGGAACGCTGGTCAGTGCCACCGTATCTTGGAACGGTTCGTGACGGGCGGGTTTATGGCCGTGGTGCGGTGGACATGAAAGGCGGGCTGTGCTGCGCGATCCACGCGGTCCGCGCCTTGATGGATGCCGGTATCAAACTGAAAGGCCGGGTCATGATCCAGCCGGTTGCCGGCGAGGAGGACGGCGGCGTCGGCACCCTGGCGGCGATGTTGAGAGGTCACACGGCGGATGCGGCGATTGTTCTCGAACCCACCGAACTGGCCATTGCGCCTGCCCAGGGTGGCGCCCTGAGCTTCAGAATCACCATCCCCGGACTGGCCGCCCATGGTGCGTTACGCGCCGAGGGCGTGGATCCCATGGACTATTTTCATCTCGTACACCAGGCCTTGCGAGCATTGGAAGCAAAGCGAAATCAGCGGCTTGGCCATCCATTGTTCAAGGATTATGAAGTTCCGTTCGCCATTTGCGTCGGCAAGGTCAGCGCGGGAATCTGGGCTTCGACCGTGGCGGAGTCGCTGGTGCTTGAGGGTCGCTACGGCGTCGGCATTGATGAGGATCCCGATCAGGCCCGAAGGGAACTGGAACAGACCATTGCCGAACTGGCCGGCCGGGATGAGTGGTTGAACGCAAACCCTCCGGTCGTCGAGTGGTGGGGTGCGCGCTTCATGCCGGCGGCGATTTCGCCCGAACATCCGGTCGTTTGTTCATTGACCCGGGCATTCGAGGCAGTCAATGGCCGTCCGGCCGCCATTCGGGGGATGCCGTATGGCGCTGACATGCACCTGCTGGTCCACCAGGGCAATACGCCAACGGTAATGTTCGGACCCGGGGATGTACGTCTTGCCCATGTGCCGGATGAATACGTGCCGATTGCCGACCTGGAAGCGGCAACCCGTTCGCTGGTATTGACCATACTGCACTTTTGCGAAATCAGCGAATGAAGCCCGGCGACTTTCGCTGGCTGACCAGTGGCGGTTCCGGCCTGGCCGCCATCACCAGGGCAATTGAACGATCCAAACGCAGCATTCAACTACAAACCTATATTTTTCAGAATGATGTCACCGGATCGCGGGTTTGTTCCGCACTGGAACAAGCGGCTCATCGAGGTGTGCGGGTCCGACTACTGGTGGATGCCTTTGGCGCTCTCCATCTTTCCAGGGATTTTTTTCGCGGCTTGCAGGCCGCCGGTGGCAGGGTTCACTTTTTCAATCCCCTGCATCCACGCCGACTGGTCTATCGAAACCATCGCAAGGTCCTGATCGCCGATCGCTCGCTGGCCATCATCGGAGGCTTCAATATCGGGCAGGAATATGATGGCGATGGTATTGCGTCCGGCTGGTGTGACCTTGGGGTGGAGATCAACAACTCCACTGTGGCCGGCGAGCTGGCGGGATCCTTCGATCGCATGTATGTTCTGGCCCATGATCGACCACCGCGCTTCGTCAGACTGCGACGCGCCGAAGAACGCCAGCGCCTGCGCTTCGATGGCGTGGAAGTGTTGCTGAACGGACCGGGCCGAGGCAGGAATCCGCTCAAATCAGCACTGTTGCGCGATCTGTCCAGGCCGGGATCCATTCGCATCTGTACGCCCTACTTCCTGCCAACATGGGGCTTGCGCCGACGCCTGATGAAACGTGCACGGCTGGGCGACAAGGTGCAGGTGCTGCTGCCGGCCAGAAGCGATGTGAAGCTGGCCCAATATGCCGGGCAGTCGCTCTACCGTCGACTGCTGCGCTCCGGCGTCGAAGTTCTGGAGTACCAGCCGCAGACTCTGCATGCAAAGCTTTTCGTGACCGATGATGCCGTCTACGTGGGCTCCGCCAACTTCAACACCCGCAGCCTGCATATCGATTACGAATTGATGCTGCGTATCGAGGTGCCGGAAGTTGTCGAGCAGGCGGTGGGCCTGTTCGATGCGCTGAGTGAACATGCAGAACGCATGGACCAGGCGCGCTGGCGCCATCAGCAGAGCCTCTTGCAGGGTTTCAAGCAGCGACTGTCCTACTACATCATGGCGCGACTGGATCCACTGATTGCCCGGTGGTTATGGAGAGATTCCTAGAACTCCCACCGGGCGCCAAAATAGAACGAATGCCGGGTCGTGTCGGAGTCGGCCAGCAAGGCGCTGTAGCTGAAGAACATCTGATTGCCCGAAAGGAACACCCACGACACCCCGGCATCAAGCCGACCGGTGCTGCGATCCGGGTCGGAGATGCTGACCATGGGACCGTCAAGGCCGGACTCGACCAGAACAGGCTGCAGGCTGTAGCCATCAAAACCGCTTTCATGCTCGAAGGCCAGATCAGCGTATGGAATCAACACCCCGCGCTCAAAGGAAATTGGACGGTTGGCCCGAATGCCGGCTGACCAGAGCTGAGAATCCAGACTCTGGCTGGGGTATTGATAATCAAACGGGCTGCCGGACTCCGAAAACCCATCGATCTCGACATCCGAATAGCCGAATTGCCCATAAGGCGTGATGGACCAGGCATTGTCGAGCATGATCCGATAATTGACCGCCACGGTGGCTGAAATGACCCGGGCATCGGTGCTGCCGCGAGCCGTCGAACGAGTCATGTTGCCGATTCCCGACAGATCCACAACCCGGCCAAAGTCGAAGTCGGTGCTGGTATAGCCCAGGGTGGCATCGACATACAGGTTTTCAACCACATCAAAGGTGGCGTAGGCCTGAAGACTGTAGGAATCACCATCCACCTTGCCAGTGTTGGCTTCAAGATCGGCAGAATAGCGTGAAAAGCCGGCCGCACCGCCAATGACAGTCCCGTTATCGAACCGATAGTCGACTCCGGCAGTGATTCCCCAGGAATCATAATCGAACCCGGTTTCGTCACCGCGTCTTGACCGATCGCCGATGGTGACCATGCCGTTGACAAAGGCGCCCCAGCGTTCGGCCAGCAACTGGCTCTCGAGGTCATCACTGCCCTCGCCGTTGCCCATATTCATGACGCTGGAAGGCAGCCAGGCCATCGAAAAGTTCTTGCCACCCGAGCGGAATGCCAGTCCATCCAGGCTCAGGGCCGGAACCGTTCCGGTTCGAATCGCTTCGAGACGCTCAGCCACGTTACCGGCCTGGATGCGGGTGCTTTCAGTCGAGGCGGCCGGAATGGCCGTTACCTGATGCGCATCGAAAGCGTTCGAAGCCTGGCGAAGCTGGGCCGGGGTTTCGGCAAACTGATCGATTTCCAGGCAAGTCTGAAACAGTGTCGAGTCCGGTGGCGCCTGGTCGCAAGCCTCGTTGAGTGAGTTTCCGGCCCTGACGGTTCGATCATCGGCATCAATCATGGCGCCAATGTCGATAACATCTCCGGCGGCCACGGTGACGCCGGCCAACTCACGCCGTTCACCCGCCTGGCCAAAGGTATTGCCGGCGAAAAAGCTCACCCGGTCACCCACCAGGATGAAACGGTACTCGGTAAAGAAGGGCGCGGACTCCAATGCTTCGTAACCAATGTTGATCTGTTCCGAGGCCCCGCCGGCCAGCGGCAGGTTGACCCCGAACGATTGTGGACTGATCGAAATATCCTCGCCGACCACACCGGAGTTGCCATCCGATTCATGGTCATACTCGAAGTTTGCGCTGCCATCCCGGCAAGACAATGTAATGCTCACCGATAACACGATCGATCCAGACGCCTCATCCCGAGTATCCAGCGGCACACTATCCTGCGAGACCTCCTCGGCGAACGTGAAGACCAGATCGGGGTCGTCTTCGCAAGCCCCCGGGCCCTCCTGAACCACGGCCATGGGTTGACTCGAATACACCACTTTTCCTGACTCGTAAACGGCGCCATGACGCGTCATGGCCTCGGCCTGGAGGCTGGCAAACAGAAAAACCCCAGCCACTACCCATACGACATGCAGTTTCGACATGATATTTCCCTTGGCGAAATTCGATTTCGCTGTCAAAAGTCCAGTTCGAGTTCGGTTTCGATCTGCGGTGCATTCAGCGCCTCAAGCAAAGCGATCATCTCGGCCTCGCCGTCTCCCTGGACTCGAAGCACCACGCCGGCTTCATGTTCGGCCTGCAGACTCTCCAGTTGACAGACCAGAGTGCCCTCGAACAGCGAGCACTCCCAGGCGGGCAACAACTCGTCATCGCACGAAACCACGCCATTTTCGACCAGGCATCCCTGCGCCTCGATGAACACGCCGATGGCCTCGAACGGTTCGGGAATGTCAGCCGCCATCAGAATCCCGAATGCCGGCTCATCGCCGATATTGGCGGCCGACAATCTCACCAGCAGATCCGGAAAGCCCGGCAGCACGAACGCTTCGGCGGCCAGGTCCAGTTCGGTCGGTACCAGGAATATTTCAACCAGGAACTCGCGGACTTCCTGCTGTCCATTGGTATTGGTCACGGTGACCGTGATCACCGATTCTCCCTGGGTGCCCGGCTGAGTCTCGATCACCAGGCTGCGCTCGTTTCCGGTTCCGACGATCGTAATCGCCTCGACTGGAATCAGTTCGGGATTGCTCGACTCAATGGTGATCTCCAACGATTCCTCAGGATCGAGGGGATCATCGACCACGAAGTCCACCGTCAGCGGATCACCGGCGCGAATTTCGGCATCATCGATAGGTTGGCCATCGTTGATGGCCGGTGGGGCCGCGTTGATGGTCAGGTTGAATTCGACTGAATCCATGCCATCCAGCGGATTGCGTGCTTCCAGGGTGATTTCGGTTGCACCAACGTTAGCGGCAACAGTTTCGATCACCAGGGTTCGAGTCGTACCTTCTCCCTGGATTGATAGCTGGCCACTGGGCAGTACCGAAGGGTTGCCCGACGAAGCGATCACTTCGACCGCATCGGGTTCGAACTCCGGATCGTCCACGGTGAAGTCAATGGTCAGCGTTTCACCCGCCGTCATCTCCTGATCTTCGATTCCAGCGCCGTCATTGATGATGGGCGCCGGCGTTGGGTCGATATTGAACACGACCTCTTCAACCGTGGTCAGTCCGAAGCTGTTGGTCGCCTCGAGATTGACTAGCCCGACCCCACCTTCACCAAGAACCGTCTCGACTCGCAGGGTACGGTTGGCCCCAGTACCCATTACACTGACACCGTCCGGTGGAATCAGTGCCGGCGTCTGGCTGGTGGCAGCGACCTCGATGGCGCCCGGCGCATCCTGCAGGTCACTGACCGTGAATTCGACCTCCAATGGCTGTCCGGCAAATACGAACTGCTCGGGGATGCCGTCGCCTTCATTGATCAGCGGCGGCTGCTCCAGTATCTGCAGAATGAATACCGCCTGCGTAGTCAGTTCAGCAGAATTGGTCACTTCAACGATAATGGGCACGCTGCCTGGGGAGGCCTGGTTGGTGTCAATGGTCAAGGTGCGATTGGCGCCCTCTCCCCCAAGCGTCAGCGACTCTTGCGGCAGAAACTCCGTATCCTCGGAAAAGGCCTCCACCATCAGGCTTTCCGGCGCATCGACCAGATCGGATACTTCAAACTCGATCTCGAACAGGCTGGTAAATGCCGCCTGCTGATCGGCAATGCCGTCACTGCCATTGATCAGGGGCGGGACGGACGCCTGCTGGCCGGCAATCACCCATGCCGAACCGGGTGAGCTGCCTCCGGGGGGCGCGCCCAGGGCCAGGTCGTCGATACCATTGTCATTGAAATCACCCAGGCCGGCCACTGATCGACCCAGGCCGAAGACACCGGTCTCTGGACCGATGACAAAGCCATCATCGGGATCCAGTTCGGTCAGATCAATCTCGGCTGGAAAATCACCGTCGCGGCCAAAGATCACATAAGCAAATCCGGCGCCACCGACCATCTCGTCAAACACGCCAGGCAACCCGATCACCAGATCATCAAAGCCGTTGCCATTGATATCTCCAGCCGACCCGATCGCCACGGTACGATCTCCGTCAAAATCACCGTCTTGACCCTGGAACAGACCGGTGACCGCAAACCCATTGCTGCCATCGAGTCCGGTTGAAGGATCGAACTCGGCTCCAAAGCCACCCTGCCCCCCGAACAACACATAAACCGCTCCGCTGACGCCAACGAACGGTTCGGAGTATGGTGCGGAGGGTGCACTGACTGCCAAGTCAACCGATCCACTGTTGTTGAGATCTCCGACACCGGCTACCGAATAGCCCAGCAGGTCATCGGCATCGGTACGGATGGCGAATCCATCCTCACCATTGAGCAAGTCATCATTGAGCGTGCCCAGGCCTTCCTGACCAAGGTTGGAACCTCCGAAAACGACATAGGCTGCCCCACCCCTATCATCCACCGGTTGGGGAATACGCGCTGAACCCTCGGTCACCGAATCATCAGATACTGAAGATCCAGAGTCATTGGATGGACCCTCAACAAACGGAGCACCAATAATGATGTCATCGAACTCGTTGTTATTGAAATCACCAATGCCATCAACTGACCAGCCGGCTCGATCGTCGTTGTTTTCACCTTGCAGCACGAATCCGTCGTCAATCGAAAGATCCTGCAATTCAAGGATTGGCGGAAACCCATCTTCATCGCCAAACAGAATGTACACGTTTCCGCGAGACAAAGGCTGGGAACCCAAGTCCGGTATAGAGATTGGTCCCCTCGGAGCGCCGATGACGAATGCATCAAGACCATTTCCAATGAAATTGCCCGCCGAAGCCACGGAAAACCCGAAGGCTTCATCGGCAATCCCGCGAATGATGAAACCGTCGCTACCATCACCCGCCGCCAAGTCAAAATCACTCAGCTGGTCTGGAAAACCATCCGAAGAACCATAAACAACCGCCACACTGCCTTCCCCGGAGTACTCCAGACCACCAAAAGCCGAATTAAAGCTATCTCCGGGCGCGCCGATGGCGGCAGCACGCGATATCCCGGGCCCGATGGCGCCCAAGAGCGCAGTGGAAGCACCAACCGATCGCATCCCGCTGAAGCCGTTCGGATCGGCCAGGGTGCCGGTAAACACGAAGCCATCGTCGCCTTCCAGATCGTCAAGTTCGAAGGCCGAACCAGCTTCAATCTGATCTCCAAAAACAAAGTATGCACGGCCTGCGCCGGAGGTTAGTTCGGGCGCGCCAATCAGCAAGTCGCCCGGTCCGCTGGAATTGAAATCACCCAATCCAGCCATCGACCAGCCAGCGAAATCTCCTTCCTGGCCGAAAAAAACCGCACCGATTTCGTCGACGCCATGCTCGGGATCGAATCCGAGCAGAATAGTCATAGTTTCCACAAGCAGTTGCTCGTCCCGATGGTCGAATACCTTGAGCTCAGGCTCGAATCGACCACCGCGCTCGTAAACATGCACGGGCGCAGGCGCATCGGAGACCTGCCCATCACCGAAATCCCACTCGTATTGCAGACCGGAACGCAGCATCAACGACGCGTCAGTCAGCCAGAACTGACATACACGCTCCTCGCAGTGATACTCGAAACCCTCGACATGAGCCGATGTATCGCCCTTGTCATGAGCTGCGAGGTGCATGAGTGGCCAGGCAAGCAGCACAATGCACGCCGTGACCATAGCAAGCAATACGCCCGCGCGGCCAGCGTGAAAGCAGTCAGTCATTCGAAAATCATTCATGGACTCGTCTCCCTATCTGCAATTCTTGCACCATTGGACCTGGTGTCAGAACCAGCTACCTCCGTGCTTGCCAGCCGGAACTTGCAACTCCAGGACCGAATTCTCTTGCTGCTCCCCATCGGTTTCTGAAGAGTTCAACCCCATTGATCTCAGGGTGTCGCCCCGCCACAGGCAGCTTAACAGCAAATTCAGTGCTCCTGTCAATAGAAACGGATTCCGGCCGACATCTGTGCCATCTTCGTTCAGCCCGGCCTCCGTCCCTTGATTGTTCTCAAAACTGGCGTATATACTCGATTCCCCACGCACCAGGTACGGGCTTGAAACCATGGCTGCTGTACTCCCGACCCAGAGCGAACGGATCTTCAAGGTCCATACCCCGCTCGATGAGGATGATCTGTTATTCCGGCGCATGGCCGGCAGCGAGGAGCTCGGACGCCTGTTCGAGTTCGAACTCGACCTGCTCAGCACCGACCCCAATATTGCCTTTGACGAGGTGCTCGGCCAGGGGCTGACCGTCGAAATCGAGCGGCCCGACGGCGAAACCCGCTACTTCAACGGCATCGTGAGCCGCTTCAGCTATGTCGGAACCGAGGGCCAGTACTCGCTGTATCGGGCGACCATCAAGCCCTGGCTGTGGCTGTTGACCCGAACCAATGACTGCCGGGTCTTTCAGAACATGACGGTGCCCGAGATTCTCGATGAAGTCTTCAATCGCTACGGCTTTTCGGACTTCGAGGATCACTTGTCCAGGGATTACAGCCAGCGCGAATACTGCATCCAGTATCGAGAATCGGCCTTCGACTTTGTCAGTCGCCTGATGGAACACGAGGGCATCTACTACTACTTTGTGCATGATGCCGACAAGCACACGTTGATTCTGGCCGATGAAAACAGCTTCCACGAACCCTGTCCCGGCTACGACACCCTGCGATTCTTCCCACCGGAGGAGTTCGATCGCCGCGACCTCGACGACGATCACGTCTATGACTGGCGCGTCGGTCAGCAGGTCCAGTCCGGGCGCTATGCCCTGAATGACTACAACTTCGAAAGCCCCAAGGCCAATCTTGAGGTCCGATCCGCGATTCCGCGCGAGCATGCTCATGCCGAGTTCGAGGTCTACGACTACCCCGGCACCTACCAGGAAGTGTCCGATGGCGACGCTTATGTACGCACTCGTATCGAGGAAATCCAGGCACAGCATGAAATCGCCACCGGCCAGCACAACAATGTCGGCCTCATTACCGGCTACCTGTTCAGCCTGACCGGGCACACCCGAGACGATCAGAACCGTGAATACCTGGTCATCTCGGCTGAATACAGTTTCTATTCCGACGCTTACGACCCGGAGGAGAACAGAGCATCGGAACCCCCGTTCGCCTGCCGCTTCACCGCCATGGACAACCGCCAGCCCTTCCGGCCGGCACGGAAGACCCCCCGACCCATCGTGCACGGCATGCATTCGGCCATCGTCACCGGACCGGAAGGCGGCGAAATCCATACCGACAAATACGGCCGGGTCAAGGTCCGCTTCTACTGGGACCGACACGGCCCCGAAGACGACGGCAGCTCCTGCTGGGTTCGTGTCTCGCAAAACCGGGCCGGCAAGGAATGGGGCGAAGTCTACCTGCCTCATGTCGACCAGGAAGTGCTGGTTAGTTTCGAGGAAGGCGATCCCGATCGGCCCATCGTCACCGGACGAGTTTATAACAAGGACCATATGCCGCCACTTGATTTGCCGGGCGACAAGACTCGGCTGATCATGAGGGATCAGGGTGAAAACGAATTGATGATGGAAGGAAAGGATGGAGATCAGCGAATCACGATCTTCAGCCCCACTGCAGATTCACGCTTTACCATGGGCGCCAGTTTTGATGAAGTCTCCCCCGGGATTCATTTCAATACTGATGCTAATTACCACAAACATATCGGCGAAGACCATATCGTAAAAATAAAGGGGGAGGAAGAAAAGGAGGTAGAGAAAAGCGTATTCGAGCATATACACAAGAACTACAAGCGTATAGTAGATGGAGAACACGAGTGGCTGAATACAGGCCAGGACACCAAGGTCAATATAACGAACCAGACTTCATTCACCTTTGGAGCTTCGGAAACATTTTCATATGCCCTGAAATTCAGCCTGACCGGCGGGCGCTCTTACACGATCAAGAAAGACAAGGAATTGAACAAGAAACGTGATGAAACCACTGACATCATTGGTATGTGGTCTGTAGATGCCACAAATGGCATCTACTTTGACACGCCAGAACGTACGGTGTTTTGGACAAAAATACTCAAGATCAAGGCCAATGAGTTAGTAGAGATAAAAGGTGGGAACAGCACGGTTACCATTCAGAACGGCAACGTTACTATCAAGGCCAATACTGTGATCACGCTGGATGGGAATGTACATGTCAAAGGCAATTTAAATGTCGATGGCAAAGTCAATGAGAAGTAATGCCAGCAATGCCCACCCGAAATGCCAGCGAAAAGAGTTTTATTCAGCCTGTCAATGAATCCCGCATGGCAATCGGGTGGTTGCCTGGCTACCTGAATCACCCCGAACATTCGATAACACTGATCGCGAAGGGCACATTCGACCTTCACCCTGATGGCCGAGCAACTTTAGTCGATAGTGATGAACCTCCCCCGCTGACTGGAGATATTCATTACGATGATGATCCAACAGCCAGCCTGTATTACGAATCTGATTTTGTCCATTACAAGCCGTCAACTGACCTACTATTGGTCGGTAATTGCTGGGTTCCCGGAAGCAAGCCAGTAACATCCTGCCCGGTAACCTTTCAGGTAGGCAACTGGCAACGCACTCTTCGTGTCATCGGTCAACGTTTCTGGATCGAGCATGGAAAAGACCTGTTAATGAGTGACCCCATACCATTTCGACACGGCCCGCTTCGATATGAATATGCATTCGGTGGGCCCGAGTATCCTGACAATCCGATCGGCAAGGGCTTGGAGAAAATGATGGACACCTCCAACGTAGAGCGTGTTGCCCTGCCCAACATCGAAGAGCCTGAACATCCACTGAGCCATGCCGATCAACGACCACAACCAGCGGGATTCGGCCCATTACATCGCCAATGGCGCCAGCGTCACAGTAAAGTCGGCACTTATGATGAACACTGGCAGGAGACGCGCTGGCCCTGGTATGCCGAGGATCTTGACTGGTCGTTCTTCAACGCTGCACCACCACAACAACAGTGGCCGGGTTACCTGACAGGCAATGAATTGATTTCCTTTGAGAATCTCCATCGTGACCATCAGCGGTTTTCAAGCCAGTTGCCTGGCCTGCGGGTCAGGGGTTTCGTGCATCGCCGCCCGCTCCGGGGTGCCGAGCATGGAGTGTTCGAAGAAGTGCAGATGCATCTGGACACCCTGTGGATAGACAGCGATCAGAAAAGGCTCGTACTTGTATGGCGTGGCTCGACCAACTGCGTATCCGAATCCTGTGATGATATAGCAAGGGTCTATTTCATAAAGGAATCACTTGATGCAGATCCTATCTCCGTCTCTCAAGCGTACGAGAGAATGAATTCGACCATCGCCGGTGACACAAAATCATATGAGTTCAGCTCGGAAGATGATGCAGAAATTCAGGCCGTGAAAGCCGAGATCGAACAAGATCGTCAGGAAATGGCACAACTTGAAGAGCATTACCTTGGTAAGCATGGCAGTGATCCCAATGAGTCTGCACGTAACCTGTATCGAGCGCAACTTGTCCGAATGGGACGCGATCCTTCAAGCGCTGATGAATGGCAGCCGCATAATGAGGATTCCACACTTGCACGACAGCGCGAGATCGAAGCGGAATATGAATTCGACAAGATGCCTGGCCCGCATCGGACCGAAGCAGTGGATCGCGAGTCCTGTTTGAAGGCCATAGCCCGAGGAGACTCTCTTTCCGAACGGGACCTGACAGGCATCGATCTTTCTGGAGCAGACATCAGAGGCGCCGACCTTTCCGAAGCAATCCTCGAGGGCGCCAATCTGCAAGAAGCGCAACTCAATGGGGCACGCCTGGTCGCAACCAATCTACGAGGAGCAATCCTGAATGGGGCTGAACTTGTGGAGGCTGACCTTTCTTTGGCTGAGCTCACTGGAGCTCAAATTACCCGGGCCAATCTCCGTCGGGCCACTTTAGATGGTGCCAGCCTGAGAGAGGCAAACTTGCAAAATAGCAGAATGGATCGCATACGTGCATTTCGTACCGAGTTCGAACAAGCGGACCTTAGCAGAGCCAGCCTGGCAGAAGCTTTTTGCGATGAGGCTGATTTTTCCGGATGTCGGCTTGATGGCAGTATTTGGGAGGGTGCCAGCCTAAAGGGTAGCCACCTTGAGGGCGTAACGGGCTCCAGCGTGGATCTCACCAATGCCAATCTGCATGCTGCCAACCTGGCTGAGGGCAGCCAGTTCGTATCCAGTCGATTCATCGGCATCCAGGCAGATGAGTCCATTTGGGATAGCGCCAGCTTGCAGGGATGTGATTTCAGTGGCGCCAGCCTTCGCATGGCGGATTTAAGCTATGCGACTCTGGATGCTGCCAATATGTACCACGTCGACCTGGCCCAGGCACGCCTGACCAGTGCAAGCCTGGTAGAGGTTAACCTGGAGCGATCCAATCTTTTCCAAGCCAGCCTGGAGAAATCCAACCTGACCAAGGCCATCCTTGATCACAGCAATCTGTATGAAGCTGAAACACGTGATGCCAAATTCGAAGACTCTCGACTTGATGGCGCCATTCTGCACATGACCAAACTTGCATGAAAATGCCAAGCGAACAACAGAAGGTCATGAAGGCACGATCACTCACTGCCTTGCTGGATACCCTGCGTCTGGAAAGCAGGCCACTCCAGATTCTTGTTGTGGAGACCAACCTTGATGGAGCCGACCTGTCCGAACAGGAATTGAGTGGTGTTCGATTCATCAACACCAGCCTGCGGGGAGCTCGCCTTGCCAACTGCAGAGCTGCAGATACGGTTTTTGAAGGCTGCGACATGCGACAAATTGACTTCTCGGGAGCCACGCTCCAGGACTTCGGCATGAGTGGCCTGCGTACTCCTGTCCATCAGATTGAATTGGCCGATGTGTCACTTGAAGCTCTGGATCTGCCCGATGACATTCGCGAAAAGGTGCGGCAGCAAGGCATAGTCGGCTTCAGACTGACCCCCTGCCGCCTTGATGGCGCCTGCCTGGACCGGGCAACCCTGTCGGATGGCAGGATTTCCGAAGCCAGCATGCACAGCATCAGCATGAAGAAATCCACATGCAAGGATATGCTGATGCATGCTTGTGAAATGTCGGAAATCGATGCCAGCAATAGCAAATGGAAACGTTGCCTGCTCGATGTTTGCAGTCTTTCCAATATTCACTTCACGGAGAGCACGTTCAGATTTCTGCGCTTGTCATCCAGCAAACTCGATACCATTGACTGGAGCACCGCCAGCATTTCGGACTCTAACTTGGACGAATGCGATTTGCGCGCATGTCAACTACCCAATGAGATCGATGATACAGGATTCGAGAAATGCAACCTTTCGGAAATGGATATCTCCGAGCACTCATTCAGTGAGTGTCGTTTTTCCGGCTGCGACCTGTCCGGAGTATCCGCGCGGGGCGCCAACTTCGGCCAAGTGGATCTATCAGAATGCAATCTGAAGAATGCGGACCTTGCTCGAGCTAACCTAGGCGGCGCAAGCTTGAATGAATGCAATCTTCTCGGCTCCAGATGGCGAGAAGCGAATCTTTCCGATACAGCACTGATGGCTGTCGATGCTCGAGAGGTTGAGTGGGAAAAAGCCAAGCTCACCGGAAGCCATTGGAGTCAATGTGATTTGAGAGCAGCTTGTTTCGACAGCACTCATGCCGAATCAAGTGCATTTGCGGATTGCAATCTGGAGCGATCCACCTGGAAAAAAGCTGACCTGTGCAGGTGTGAATTCAGTCAAACCAATCTCACACATGCCGACCTGACTGGCAGCCAGCTGGACTACATCCACTTTGAAATGTGCCAGGTCAGCGGGTTGGTCATCGGCAATGCCGAATTCCGATCCAGTGATTTTGACGGTATGGATATGACCCAACTGAACGGGCGAGTTCGTTCCCTGATCGAATGCTCACTGGTTGGTGCAAATCTCTCCCAAATGAATCTGGCTGCCTGTGACCTGACTGATGCCGACTTCACCTCGGCCAACCTCTCCAGCGTTCAGTTGAACAAGGCGTCAATCAAGGGTGCCGACTTCACTGGGGCGGACTTGCGTCAAGCCAACCTGATCGAGGCCACCGGACCTCATGCTGATTTCACCGGGGCTGACCTGACGCAGGCACGACTGGATTCACTTTGCAGCCAGGACGCCGAGTTCAGCCAATGCAATCTGTCCGGCGCCGTCATGTGCAATGCGAAAATCTCCGGGGCGACATTTCAGGGCACTACGGCCAAGGGCACGGATTTCAGCAATAGTCAGATGGCCTATGCCGACTTTTCTCACGCAAGACTTGAGCAGGCCGATTTTTCGGGGTGTATGCTGGATGGCGCACGCTTCCATCGCGCCGAGCAGCAATCCACGAACATGCGTGGAGCCAGCCTGGAAGATATCGAAAAAACCGACCCAGACCTGGCCTGGGCTGAAGATTATCGACCCCCTCCCCTTCCTGATTCGACACGGTGACTCCGATGAGTAACGAACAATCTAGCACCTTCGCGAATGCTCCTGCAAATGACAAGAGCACGATCAGCTCCGGATTCCTGTCCGCACGGATTGTCGGTCAACTGGGGCCACGAACCTTCCTGGTTCAACCGGGCGGTTCGGACAAGACTCACTGCGCGGAGTTGGCAACTTTCGAGGATCATATCCTCGCCAAGGGCGAACGCGTGGTTGTTCAGCCCGACCAGCACGGCCAGTACTTCATTACCGGAAGGATAGGTCCTGGCAAGCAAAGCGATATCCGCCCCGGAAAGGAGCTTTTCACCCCATGTGGAGCCAGCGCCACACTTGCCGATCGCGATAACGGTAAAACCCTGCAGGTCAGCGACTGCAATGGACAGGTGATCTTTGAATACGACCCGGCCGCCGGCGGGGGACGCATGGCTTTGGAAGCTGAATCTCTGGCTCTGAACGCCAGGCAACACATTGATATCTGTGCGGGCACCAACCTGCGTATCTTTTCCGGTCACGACACCGAAATTCAGGCGCTGGCCTCGGTCAACATGGTCAGTTTGCCGGAGAACGGAGCCCGCTTTCATCTCACTCCGGAATCCATTCGAATCAAGAGCGGTTCTCTTGATTGCATCAGCCGAAAGACAAGAGTTCGCTTTGAAAGCGGCCATGTGCAGGGAAAGAAACTCACCACTCACTTTTCATTCCTGCGCACTACAGTCGATCGACTTGAAACCATCGCCTCGAGATTGATCGAACGCGTCGATAATGCTTACCGGAAGATATCCGGACTCGACCAAAAGCACGCCGGTCGGACTCGAACCATTTGCGAGGACAGCCATACCGTCAAGGCCAATCGAGTTCGACTGGATGGTCACGATGTCGTCAAGGTTCAAAGCGACAAGATTCACCTGGGATAGGAGATATATTGATGATTTTTTCAGTTGCAACAATGCAAGGTGGCCAATGCATGGCGTTTCCGGATGTCTGCAAGACACCCTCACCTGGCGGTCCGGTGCCCGTCCCTTATCCCAATGTGGCATTACTCAACAACGCTCGGGGCAATACTTGTTCCCAGAAGGTCAAGGTCAAGAACAAGAAAGTGCTCACCAAGAAAAGCGTGATCAAGAATTCCACGGGAGATGAGGCCGGCACGGCGAAAGGCGTGGTTTCACAGAAGACTCGAGGTGAAGCCAAATTTCTCAGGGCATCCACCACTACCAAGTCGCAGGGAAACCCGGTGGTCTTCCAAACCTGCATGGTCGGCCAGAATGGCAACAATGCCAATATTCCGCTGGGTGTGATCACCATGGTTGTCCAGCAGACCACCAAGGTCACCAAGTAATCGTTAAACGCCACAATGAAGGGCAAGCAATTCAGGCCACCCTGAACCCCTTCTCACGAATCCTCGCGATCCGGTCGCGCAGTTTGGCGGCTTGTTCGAATTCCAGGTTTTCGGCTGCCTGATACATTTCCTTTTCCAGTCGTGCAATCTCGCGGGCGGCCTCGTCTGGGGATACCGGTTCCGGTGTGTAGTCCGCGCGGGCCTCGGCCGCCTTGCTGACCGGCTTCTTGCCGGGGGTCTGGTGGGCATCGGCCATGATGTCGGCGATGTTCTTGATGATGGTCTTGGGCGTGATGCCGTGAGCCTCATTGTGGGCGACCTGCTTGGCGCGGCGGCGTTCGGTTTCGTCGATGGCCCGGCGCATCGAACCGGTCAAGTGATCGGCATACAGAATGGCCTTGCCGCGCACGTTTCGGGCGGCCCGGCCAATGGTCTGAATGAGTGAACCTTCCGACCTTAGAAAGCCTTCCTTGTCGGCATCGAGAATGGCTACCAGGCTGACTTCCGGCATGTCCAGACCCTCGCGCAGAAGGTTGATGCCGACCAGCACATCGAAAGCGCCCAGGCGAAGATCACGGATGATTTCAACCCGCTCGACGGTATCGACATCGGAGTGCAGATAGCGAACCCGGACACCGTGCTCGGCCAGATATTCGGTGAGATTCTCGGCCATGCGTTTGGTCAACGTGGTCACCAGCACACGATCGCCCTGCTCCACCCGCAACCCGATCTCCGAGAGCAAGTCATCGACCTGGCTGGTGACCGGCCGAACCTCGACTTCCGGATCGACCAATCCGGTCGGGCGCACCACCTGTTCTGCAACCAGCGCCGAGCGCTCCAGCTCCCAGGACCGGGGCGTGGCCGACACCAGGATCATTTGTGGTGCACGCGCCTCGAATTCCTCGAATTGCAACGGCCGGTTGTCCAGGGCCGAGGGCAGACGAAAACCATACTCGACCAGGGTTTCCTTGCGCGAGCGGTCACCCTTGTACATGCCGCCGATCTGGGGAATGCTGACATGAGATTCATCGGCGATCAGGATGGCATCACGCGGCAGGTAGTCAAACAGCGTCGGCGGCGGGTCGCCGGGCTGACGGCCGGTCAAGTGGCGTGAGTAATTCTCGATGCCCTGGCAGTAACCCAGCTCCAGCATCATCTCGATATCAAAACGCGTGCGTTGCTCGATGCGTTGGGCCTCCAGCAATTTGCCGGCCTCGCGAAGCTGCTCCAGCCGCTCGGCCAGTTCGGCCTTGATCGCCTCGACGGCATCCAACACCACCTGGCGCGGGGTCACGTAATGGGTTTTGGGAAAGATGGTCAACTCGTCGACCTTTTCACGAATTTCCCCGGTCAGCGGGTCGAAATGGCTGATCCGCTCGATCTCGTCATCGAACAACTCGACCCGGACCGCCTCCATTTCCGAGTCACCGGGAAAAAGGTCGATGAGCTCGCCGCGAACCCGGTAGGTGCCGCGTCTGAGTTCGAAATCGTTGCGCGAATACTGCATTTCAGCCAGGCGGCGCAGGATTTCGCGCTGACCAAGATGCTCCCCAACCTTCAGTGGCAGGGTCATTTTCAGGAATGAACTCGGGTCGCCCAACCCGTAAATGGCCGAAACCGTGGCAACAATCAGCGCATCGGGGCGCTCAAGCAAGGCCTTGGTGGCCGACAGGCGCATTTGCTCGATATGCTCGTTGATCGAGGCATCCTTCTCGATGAAAGTATCCGTGGAAGGCACATACGCCTCGGGCTGGTAATAGTCGTAATATGAAACAAAATACTCGACCGCGTTGTCGGGAAAGAACGCCTTGAACTCGCCGTAGAGCTGGGCGGCCAGGGTCTTGTTGGGGGCCATGACCAGAGCCGGGCGCTGGACGCGCTCGATGACATTGGCCATGGTGAAGGTCTTTCCCGACCCGGTCACCCCCAGCAGGGTCAGGTGGGAGTGGCCGGATTCAAGCCCTTCAACAAGCTGCTGGATTGCTTCGGGCTGGTCACCGGCCGGCGCGTAGCTCGAGGCCATGCGAAATCGTTTCGACATACTATAATTGTAGCCCGGCAGCGTGATCATCCGGCGGCCACCGCCCTCAATCCACCAGGGAGAAATCCATTGTGAGTATCCGATTTTCCTCGCGTGTCGCCCAGGTCAAACCCTCGGCAACCATCGCCATGAGCATGAAGGCCGCCGAGCTTCGCGCCGAAGGCCGCGACATCATCTCATTGAGCATGGGGGAGCCTGACTTCAACACCCCGGAGCACATTCGCCGAGCGGCCATTGAGGCCATCGAGTCGGGCCAGACCCGATACACGGCGGTCGATGGTACGCCGGCCCTCAAGCAGGCCATCATCGGCAAACTGGCGCGCGACAACGAGCTCGACTACGAACCATCCCAAATCCTGGTTTCAAGCGGCGCCAAACAATCCATCTACAACCTGCTCCAGGCACTGCTGAATGAAGACGACGAGGTACTGATCCCGGCGCCCTACTGGGTCTCGTACCCCGACATGGTCCGACTGGCCGGCGCGGCACCGGTCATTTTGCAGACCGGAGAAAAAACCGACTATCTCATCACGCCGGCCCAACTGAAGGCTTCGATCACCGAAAACACCCGCCTGCTGATCTTCAACTCTCCCAGCAATCCGACCGGTCGGGCCTACTCGCGTGAACAGCTCGCCGAGCTGGGCGAGGTGCTTCTAGAACATCCGAAGGTGCTGATTTGCACTGATGACATTTATGAACACATCTGGTGGGCCGATGAGCCTTTCTCGACCCTGGGCCAGGTCGTTCCGGCCCTCAAGGAGCGCCTGGTCGTGGTCAACGGCGTGTCCAAGGCCTACGCCATGACCGGCTGGCGCATCGGCTATGCCGCCGGCCCGGCCGAACTGATCAAGCAGATGCGCAAGATCCAGGGTCAGAGCACTTCCAACCCCTGTTCGGTCAGCCAGGCCGCGGCCGTGGCCGCGCTCGACGGAGACCAGAGTTGTGTGACCGAGATGTGCAAGGCCTTTCGTGAACGCCACGACTGGCTGGTTCCAGCGCTCAATGATCTGCCCGGCGTGTCGTGTACGCCCGGCCAGGGGGCCTTTTACGCATTCGCCAACTGTGGCGATGCGATCGAGAAGCTGGGCCTGAAAGACGACATGGAACTGGCCGAACAGCTTCTGGAAAAAGCTGGAGTGGCGACCGTGCCCGGGACGGCTTTCGGCGCGCCGAATCACCTGCGCCTGTCATTCGCCTGTGATCTCGACACCTTGCAAGAGGCCGTGCGACGCATCGCCGACACCCTTCAAGCCTGATCCGATGACCGAGCCCAACCGCTGAGCCGGTTAGGCTCATCGTCCGATTGACGCCCGATCCGTCAGCTCGCCGGGAGGATTCTTGCCGAATCCGAATAGGGAGGAACATCCAGTGCCTCTCCACTCATGATGCGTGCTTGAATATCCTGCCACCACTCAGGATCAAACAACTGGTCATGATGATCCTCGATCAGCCTCAAGTGCTCGGGTGAAAGCCCCATGAAACGTGGAAACTGCTCGGGGAACACATCGTTGTCATCCACATTGAACCAGGGTTCATCACTGAACTCGAGCAGGTCATCACGTGCCGGAGGGAGTCGTCGAAATCGGCACTCGGTGATCAGGCGCAACTCATCGTAATCGTAGAAGATCACCCGTCCCGAGCGGGTGACGCCGAAGTTTTTCGGCAACAAGTCACCGGCAAAGATATTGGACCGGGCCAGATCCTTGAGTGACTGCGCGTAATCAAGCACTGCCGCTTGTGCCTCCTCACTCCCGGCCTCCTTGAGATACAGATCCAGCGGCCGCAGGCGACGCTCCACATAGCAGTGGCGAATGATCAAGCTGTCGTGTTCAACCTGAATGGTGCGCTCGCATTCACTCTGCAACTGATCGAGCAGATCGGGTGCGAACTGATCGATGGGGAAGCGCAGATCGCGAAATTCCTGGGCATCGATCAGGCGTCCGACCCGGTCATGGCGAAACACCAGATGGTAGCGATCAATGACCTGGCCGCGACCGAATTTCTTGCTAGGTGCAAAGTGATCGCGGATCAACTTGAAGACCAGCGGGTACGACGGCAGCGTGAACACCAGCATCACCAGGCCGCGCTGTCCTTCAGCCTCCACGAGCATTTCGCGCGTATGCGAGTCCAGGTGGCGGAAGAATGCCCGATAGCGCTCGGTCTTTCCCTGTTTGACCCGGCCGAGCACCGTGTAGAGCTCATCGATCGGCTTGTCCGGCAGGAGCGTGCGCAGAAATACCACCGCATCGCCGACCGTGGGCAGGTCAGCCAGAAAGTAGCTGAAGGTGTAGCCGAACAGAATACTGATCTGCTGGCGACGGGTCAGCAACGCATCGACGACCACCCCGTCCGGACCGGCCACCAGGGCAATCACGCAGGGTCGATAGATATTCTCGGAAAAGGCCCGACCAACCAGATAGGCCCGACCTTCGCGGTAAAACACCGTTTCAAGCAGCTCGATCGCCAGCACCCCGCGCTCTCCCTGTTCACGAAAGAATGCCGCAAGTTGCTCGGCGAGCGCCCTGGCGTCTTGTTCGGGACGGGCGTAGCCGACGGAGAATGGATAATCGTCGAGCATGCGAAGCAGTGATCGGGCCGGGTTTTGACCAATCGCGTAGGTATGCCGCGACACAGGGTGAGTAATGCGATCGGTCGGTTCGATATCCAGCGCGATGAACTCGATGGCCGGGTCCACGCCGCGAGTCTTGAACAAACGCCTTGAGATGGTGTTGAAAAACGTCTTGTAGAGTTCGGCGTCCAGCAGCCCTTCGATATGCTCACCGTAAGCTGAGCGAATGCCCTTCCACAAGGTTCGGGAAAACAGCCTTTCGTCAAGTTGCGCCTCGAGGCGGGCAATGGCCTGATCCACTGATCGGTCGTACAATTCCAGTCGCGCCATGGCATCATCGCGCATGCCCTTGCGATCGCCCCGCTCGAATCGTCGTCGGGCACGACGGGTGATATCGGAAAAGCTGGCGTTGTAATCCTCGAAAGCAGTCTTGAGCAAATCGGCAGCCTGGGAGGCAATCGGCAACCGTCGAGTCCGGGGCATCGTCTATTCCTGAATCAATGGACGAGCGCATTGTACCTGCCGAAGATCGGCCCGGAAGGGTTCCAGCCGGCGGATGCCCATCGGGAGAGATGACAGGGGAGACATCCGCCGGCTGAAAGCTCAGGGCGCGCCAAAATGGGAAGTTATTCTTTCGCGAGCCCTTAATCGCAAGGCATGCCGGCATTCACCCATTCGATGACCAGATCGCGCCATACCTCGATATCGTGCGGTGGCGCGGTCGGCAGGTCCGGATTGTCGAACGGCACCCGGCCATCTCCTACTGCCCACAACACCAGCTTGTCCTCGGTCATGTGCTCCAGTGGCGTGTGGCCACTGACCGGCGGACTGGCCATATTGCACAATGTGGCGTCATCAAGGTTCCGGAAGTCGAATGCCGCCGGTGCTGACTGCCAGCCCGGATCGATACTGCCGGTTTCGGGCAGCAGGCCGCTGGTATGACAAGCAGTGCAGTCCGTCGAGGCATCGACTGCTGGATGGGTGGCCGGAAGAACCCCGGGCGGATCATCATTGACATTGCCGAACCCAGTGGCCTCCACGGCATGACAGGTTTCGCAGCGCGGATGGCGAAAGGTCGGCGCAAGCTGTTCGCTGAACGAGAATGATGGCTCGGGAGCCGGCTCGAAGCGATCCCGGAAGATCTCGTCGCCGGCGGCCTGGCAGTTGACTTCAACATCATCCACATCCGCTCCATCGATCTGGCCGCTGCCGTTGCTGACCGTGCAAATCTGCCCGGATGGCTGCTGACTGACCGTAACCTCGTAATCTGCCCCGTCTTCCAGCGATGCTTCGAACACGAACGGTCCGTTCTCGTCAATGCTCAGATCGTCACTGCCATTGTTCTGCAGCACCAGGCCGGTGCCGGTCAGATTGCTGACTGTGCCGCCGACAGTGAAAACAGGCGCCAGGTTGATGGGGTCTGAAAGCTCGCTGGTGTTGCCCATGGCATCGGTTGCAGTCGCCGCAAAGATGGGATTGGGGAAGGAAAGCAGGTCATCAGGTTGGGGTATGGTGACCGTCACCCACTGCATGGCATCGTCGGCCTGATACAGGGTTGACCCGAACCACCTTTGAAAACCGGGCGTGGATTTCAGAATCACCTCAATGGTCATTGGATATGCAGAGTTGGCAGGATCCGAGTCGACTCGAAAGGTCAGGATCAACTCCTCATTGTCGTCGTCAAAGAATGATGACGGGTGAATTTCAGGAAAGTTCTGCAGGTTGTTGGGCCCGGTATCGGCATCGCCCGGATCCTGGTCGCGTCCCCCGGGCCCCAGATCGATCAGTTTGTCGCTGTTGTTCCAGCCGTGGATATACTGGATGCGATTTCCGGTCCCTGCATCGGGGTCGAAAACGATGGCCGGGCCGGCGTTGTAGGCAAGCCAGAGGCGGTCAATCGAAGGGCCCACAGGTGAGCCGGTCATCAGGATATTGCTTGCATCGGCACGCAGATGAATGCCCGGCCCGTGATTGGGTGCCGGAACGTTGACCCTCCTTCCAATCCGGTTGGCGCCAATCTGAACATCACTGACCGACTCTCGAACCTCGATGCCAGCACCCAGATTGTGGCCAATGTAGTTCGCGTTACCTGCTGTTGACAGACCGATCTGGGTGCCTGCGGGGTTCCCGCGCAGAATCAGTCCACCACTGCCGCCGTTGGGGATTGCCTGGCCTGCGAGCCAAACACCAATGTAGTTATTGATGACCAGATTATCCTGTCCTGCAATGCGCACCCCGCCACCGCTGCCGTTGAAACCAACGACATTGCGCATGGATTCGGCGGTATCCGGATCGGTGCCGAAAAAGTTGAACGCCCCGGAGGAGTCGTAGCCATACAGCGAATTGCCGATATCGTCCAGATCGGGCGTGACGCCCAGCCAGTTGTTGCCGACCACCGTGCCGGTCGCTCCCGAATTCAGTCGGATGCCGCGGGTACTGAAACCCACCTGGTTGCCGATGACCCGACTGTTTTCGCTAACACTCAGGCGAATCCCGAAGCCGCTGTTGGGCCTTGGCGTCAGGTCTTCATCGAATCCGATGAAATTGTCGACGATTTCGTGCGTGCCCCCGTTGACCCGAATCCCGGTGTGCTGGCTGCCAATCCAGTTCTGATCGCCGATAAAGTGGTCGTTGCCGTTGACCAGGATACCGATGGAGTCTGGGCCGAATCCGCCGGCGATTTCAGCGGTGCTGCCAATCCGGTTGTTTCGCACCTGGCCATCCGTGGACCCGATGCTGATGCCAAATTCCTCGGCAAAACCAATTGTATTGCCCGCATCCTCGCCACCGATGATTGTCCCGGTACCACTGCTGGCGATTCCGCCAAGGACCGGCAACGGAGTGCCGTCTTCGCTGACGCCGACCCGGTTGCGCTGAATCACATTCAGTGCGGCACTTGAAGTGATCCAGATGCCGTTGCCGTCAATATTGCCCACCACGTTGCCGTCACCAGGTTGCGTGCCGCCGAAGAAGTTGTTGAAACCATCTGAAATGATCCCACCCAGCAGGGGATGAATACGATTCTCGCTGTCGGTGCCGACAAAATTGCCGCGTACACCCGTGCTGGAGGTTTCACTCGACAGGCTGATGCCAATCAATCCATTACCGATGGTGTTGTTGGTGATCAGATTGCCGTTGCCCTCGGCCACTGCCACCAGCGCCTCTTCCACGCCCAGATCATCACCATCGGCGTTGGTGCCCACACAGTTCCAGGTCACCGTGTTGCTGTTGCTGGCGATCCCTGAACCGCCCATGTGGATTGCCCCGGAGATCACGTTGCGGCAGTTCTGGGCGCCAATCTGGTTGGCCGAACCATGAGCCAGCACGCCGACGGGATGACCACTGATCTTGAAGCTGCCACTGTGATGGGTGCCGATATGATTGCACGAAAGGCTGGCCCCGCCAGCGTTTTCCGCCACGTGCACCTGGGCCTGACTGTTGCCGGCGATCTGGTTGCGCGCAACCAGGGTCAGAAATCCACTTTCGGACCAGTTTCCGATTCGAGCATGAAGGCCCAGCACATGAATTCCGTGTCCGCCGTTGGCCAGCGCCGTCGTCCCTCCCCTGTTGACCCCGATGCGGTTTCCGGCGACGGTGTTGTGATCGCCTTCAATGACCACGCCATGCCCGCTGTTGCCGGAGATGATATTGGGCCAGGGTTGCAGACCCACGAGAACCGGCGGGTGGCCAATCAGATTGTTGTCACCCAGAACAAGGATTCCGACATCATTGGGCCGTGCTGAACTCCCCAGGGAGGTGGTGCCGATCTGGCTTTGGCGGACCGTGACCTCATCGGCATTGATGCGGATGCCGGCTTGCGGAAAATCATAGATGGTGACCGCGTCGACCACCGAACCCGCGCCCCCGGAACCGAAATTCAGCCCCTGTGCAGCGGCGACGGCGTTTTCTCCGCGAATGATCACCCTGGGAATGCCGTCGGCCTGATCCCAGGCCGGATGCGTGGTGCCGTCGATATGGACCTGGCGGGCAAAGGCGTTGTAGCCGTTGACCGGGAAGAACATCGAAGCCACCGGATTGCCCAGGTTGGTCGGGATGTAGTCGGCAAAGACGATGGTCGCGCTCTGACCGAAACCGAGCGAGTTGACGGTCTCGATGGCCGCGCGCAGTGTGCACTCAGTGCACTGCCCAGTCGGGCAGCTGACGGTGCTGCCGGTATCACACACATTGCTCGCAGCCCCGCTGTCACGGCCGGTATCGGCCAGCGAATTGACTTCGAAAGTGAAGTCGGCCCTGGCATGGGCCGCCAGGCCGACCAGAAGAACGGCCACTGTCAGCACGACCACCCGTTTCAGTAGCAATTTCATGGTCCCGGATCGCGTCATGGTATCTCTCCCGTCATCCTTGAGTTCATCCAACGCCTGCAAACAGACATCAGCCTGCAAAATGACATCCCGGCGGCGACCGAGCATGATGAAACCTTGACTTTTTCATGACTTTTCTTAATCTGGCCAATGACAAAGGGCTGCTTTCATTGGCCTGAGGGGTTGTGGCGCAAAAATGAAATGGTGAAGCAATTCAATGGTTTCCAACTCGACTGGGATCAGCGTGAGCTGATCCGGAACGGTGAAGCCGTGCCCGTCGAGCCGAAAAGCCTTGAGCTCATTCACTTTCTGATCGAAAACCGCCATCGCACGGTCGGCAAGGATGAAATTGCCGAGGCCGTCTGGCCGGATCGGGTGATTTCCGATTCGGTCATCAGCCAAACCGTGCGCAAGGCGCGCAAGGCGCTCGACGATGACGGCGAAACCCAACACACCATCGCCACTGTCCGCGGCTTTGGCTTCCGATTCGTGGCGCCCACTGAAGATGCCCCCGGCCCGGGCCAGCGTGCGGCCCCGAGTCGACCGGCATGGCAAGTACCTGCCATTGCAGCGGCAATACTGCTGGTCGCGATTGCCGCATTCCTGCTGCGCCCTCCACCGGCTAGCGCGCCGGAGATCATCAGCATCGCGCTAATCGCCGAATCCGATGTCGCACCTGAGGATTTGCCCGAGTGGCTCTCGGACAGCGTGGCTGAGATCCTGCGCTCCTCGCTGGCCATCAGCGATAATCTGATTCTTGTGCCGGCAGCCGCCATTGCCGCCCAGCGGGAATTGTCGGCTTCTGATGAGATCTTGCACGGGCGCCTGCGCGAGCACCTGGGCGTGGACTGGATCGTGACCGGCAATTTGAAAAAGACCAACTCCGGGTGGCGTATGGAACTGCAGCTTGATGAACGGGGCTCGGATCCGAAGGTGCTGACTTTGCGCAGCGACGAAGTCATGCCGCTTCTACTGGCCTCCGGGCGCCGACTGGTTACTGAACTGGATGGTCGCCCGATGGTCACCGACCCCCTGCTCGACGACCCCTGGCTGAACGAAACATTCCATCGCGGCGTGCATGCTGCACGGCGCGGTGATCCAGCCCATTCCCTGACCCTGTTTGAAGCGGTGCTGGACCATGCGCCGGATTTCGACCGGGCTCGCTATGAATGGGCGGTTGCAAAGCGTCAGTCGGGCCAGGTCGAAGAAGGCATGGAAGTGCTGGAGGAATTGCTGACAGCCGAACACCTGTCCGACCCACGTCTGCGCCGTATGGCCGCCAATGCCTTGGGTATCACTCTCTGGCACCAGGGCCGGCTGAATGAAGCCGCAGAATACTTTGCGATCTTCGCGCGCGAGGCCGAACTGGCCGGTCATGTGCTCGACCACGCTCACGGAGAACTCAACCGGGGCATGGTCGCCTCTTCCCTGGGGCAATTCAAACAGGCCGAAACGCATCTGATCGATGCCATGGCGCGATTCACTCAACAGGGTTATCAGCCGGGGCGGGCATTAACCGCCAATTCCCTGGGTGTGCTGGCCTGGCAGCGTGGTCTGGTGGATGATTCCGAGTTATGGCATCGCGAGGCGCTGGGTACTCGCCTGGGACTGGGCAACCAGCGCGACATCGCCCAGAGTCTTTTCAACCTGGGCACCATCGCCGCATCCCGCCTGGACTGGGATGAGTCCGAGCGACTGTTCGAGCAGGCCCGAATGATTCATCAATCACTGGGCAATCACGAGCGGGTAACTCGGATTCTGATCAACCAGGGCCAGAATCGGGCCTTGAACGGTCGCCTGGCCAGCGGCCGTCAGCGATTGCTTGAGGGACTCAGCGCTGCCGAACAGGCCGGTGCATTGAGCCTGAAGGCCGATGCGACCTATCGTCTTGGAATGGTCGCCCTGCTGGAAGACCAACCGAAAGTCGCACTGGAATGGTTTGATCGCACCCTGGTCGGATTGAAGATTGTCGAGAATCCCGGCCTTGCTCTGAGCACGCGTCTTGGCCGGGTGCGGGCCTTGCGATTGGGCGGTGAATCAACAAATGCTGACCAGGCGCTGGCCGGAATACTGGCTGAATACGAGGATGCCGAGGAACTTCCGTCTGAGCTTCGGCTGGAGAAAGCGCGCATGCTGATGGCCAACGACGAAAATCCTGCCGCCATCGAACAGCTTGAGGACATTTTTGATTCACAGCGCGCCAGCCGTAATTTGCATCGCCAGGTCATGGTCGGCAAGCTGTTGGTCGAGGCGCATTTGAGCCAGGGTGATATCGATGCTGCCCAGGCGGTGATCCAGTCACTGCCCGATCGGGTGCTGATGGAAGGCGTGATGTTGGACCTTCAGGCCAGGATCGCCTGGGAAACCGAGCAATGGACGATGGCCCTGGAAACCAAACAACGCGCCCGCGAGCGTCTGGATGAGCGCTGGAGCGTGCATCAGGAAGCACGCTTGCGCGAATGGCAGGAACATGCTGGGACACTCGTTGCCGAGACCCAGCCCTGATCAGGCCAGCTTGGGTGAAACGCCGCTGTCGCGCCATCCCGAAGTGATCGGGTAGCGCCGGTCCCGGCCAAAGGCCTTGCGGGTGATTCTTGGACCCGGCGCGCCCTGGCGGCGCTTGTACTCGGCTGCCAGCACCATGCCGGCGACCCGGCGCACAGTCTGTTCCTCGATACCCGCGGCAACGATCTCGCCGATTGACTGATCCCGTTCGACATAGCGGGTGATGATGTCATCGAGAATGTCATAGGGCGGCAGGCTGTCCTGGTCGAGCTGGTCCGGCCTGAGCTCGGCCGATGGCGGACGGTCGATGACGCCCTGCGGAATGGCCGGACTGACCGAATTGCGCCAATTGGCCAGGTCATAGACCAGGCCCTTCAGGCAATCCTTGATGGGGCTGAATCCGCCGCACATGTCACCGTAAATGGTCGAATACCCGGTCGCCAGCTCGCTCTTGTTGCTGGTCGACAA
Organism: Wenzhouxiangella sp.; assembly: GCA_007134485.1. GTDB lineage: Bacteria > Pseudomonadota > Gammaproteobacteria > Xanthomonadales > Wenzhouxiangellaceae > Wenzhouxiangella. The sequence continues at coordinate 35,434 of SLKT01000069.1, forward strand.
CGGCAAGTGACCAAACTTGTTGGACAAGGCCATGATGATGGTGCCGCGCGCCCGGGCCTGGAGGTTTTCCTCGGTAAAATTCTCGCGCCGACCGGCAAACACCTCGGCCAACTGCTTGAGCAAGGCCTGGTAGACCGGCTCGATCGAAATGTTCTCGTGACCAAGTCCGAGCAGGTCAATCTGCTCGGTGGCCAGGATCAATGACAATTCGGAAGTATGACGCGAAGGCATCATCACGGCCACGACCTGCTCGCCGCCGAGCGCATCGGCCGCCACGGCCGCGGTCAAGGCCGAATCGATGCCCCCCGACAATCCCAGCACCACCGACTCGAACTTGTTCTTCTTGACGTAATCATGCAAACCGCGCTGCAACACCCGGTAGATGAGTGGCATGTCCTCGGTTTCGCCTTCTGGCCAGTAGAGGTAGTCCAGCCGCCCGGATCCTGACTCGAAGCCGACCAGCAGCAAGTCCTCTTCGCACAGGCTGGCCGGTTTCGATAACCGGCCCTGCCCATCAATGGCCATCGAGTGACCATCGAATACCAGCTCGTCCTGCCCGCCCACGCAATTGAGATAGATCAGTGGCAGGCCGGTTTCGGCGTGGCGTTGGCTCAACACCCGCGCGCGATCCTCATGCTTGCGACGGTAGTACGGGGAGGCATTGGCCGAAATGATGATTTCAGCACCGGCATCATGGGCGGCTCGGGCCGCTTCCGGTGTCCAGGTATCTTCGCAAATGATGATTCCGACCCGGACACCGGCCACCTCGATCACCAGTGGTTGATCGCCCGGAACAAAGTAGCGTCGCTCATCGAAAACCGCGTAATTGGGCAGGTCGCGCTTGTCATAGACTCCAAGCACCCGGCCATCGCGCAACCAGGACACCGAGTTGTAACGCTTGTCACCGTGAGCGCGTGGATGCCCCACGACTACGTCGATGCCATGCACCGCCTCGGCAATCTCGGCCAGAAGATCCTCGGTGCGACGCATGAATCCCGGCCTGAGGACCAGGTCTTCGGGCGGGTACCCGGTCAGGGCCAATTCGGGAAAGACCAGCAGATCGGCGCCGTACTCATCACGCGCACGGGCAATGTGGTCAAGAATGCGATCGCGATTGCCGGTGATGTGACCGACGAGAAAGTCGTCCTGGGCGAGAGCGATTTTGAGCATGGGAAGGGTTCAGGGTTCAGGGTTCAGGGTTCAGGAATGACAGGAACGAACCGACCTGAAACCTGAAACCTGAACCCTGAAACCTTGTTCTTATTTCAACCGCTCAGCGATGGCCGCGCCCAGTTCGACCGGGGAGCGGACGGTGGTCACGCCGGCCTCGTCGAGGGCTTCGTACTTGGCCTCGGCCGTGCCCTTGCCGCCGGAAATGATCGCCCCGGCATGGCCCATGCGCTTGCCCGGGGGCGCCGTCACGCCGGCAATGTAGCCAACGACCGGCTTGGTGACATGATCGGCAATGAACTCTGCAGCCTCTTCCTCGGCCGAACCACCGATCTCTCCGACCATGATCATGCCCTCGGTGTCGTCATCTTCCTGGAACAGGGCCAGGCAATCGACGAAATTCATGCCGTGAATGGGATCGCCACCAATGCCGATGCAGGTGCTCTGTCCAAGCTCGGCCTGGGTGGTCTGATAGACAGCCTCATAGGTCAGGGTACCCGAGCGCGAGACAATTCCAACCTTGCCGGGCTTGTGAATGCGACCGGGCATGATGCCGATCTTGCATTCGCCGGGCGTGATGATGCCGGGACAATTGGGTCCGATCAGGGTGACATCGTCGTAACCTTCCAGTGCCGCCTTGACTTTCATCATGTCGAGCACCGGAATGCCCTCGGTGATGCACACGATCACGCGAATGCCGGCATCGGCCGCTTCGAGGATGGCATCGGCGGCAAATGGCGGCGGCACGAAAATCATGGAGGCATCCGCGCCGGTCTCCTCGACCGCCTCGTCCACGGTGTTGAACACCGGCAGTCCGAGGTGTTCCTGACCACCCTTGCCGGGCGTTACGCCGCCCACCAGGCGAGTCCCATAGGCAATCGCCTGCTCGGAATGAAACGTACCCTGAGAGCCCGTGAAGCCCTGGGTGATGACCTTGGTTTTCTTGTTGACTAATACACTCATTGCTTGTTCCTTCAGGCGGCAGCGGCTTTTACGGCCTTGCTCGCGCCGTCATTGAGATCGTCGGCCGGAATGATGGCGAAGTCGCTTTCGGCAAGCAGCTTCTTGCCTTCATCCACGTTGGTGCCTTCCAGGCGCACCACGACCGGCACATCCGGATGCACGTCCTCGACGGCACTGATGATGCCCTCGGCAATCAGGTCACAGCGAACTATTCCTCCGAAAATGTTGACCAGAATGGCCTTGACATTGTCATCGGACAGGATCAGCTTGAATGCTTCCTTGACCCGCTCAGCGTTGGTGCCGCCGCCCACGTCGAGGAAATTGGCCGGCTCGCCACCGGCCAGCTTGATGACGTCCATCGTCGCCATGGCCAGACCGGCGCCATTGACCATGCAGGCGATGTTGCCGTCGAGGGTGACGTAATTCAGTTCATGCTTGCTGGCAGCCAGCTCGGTCGGATCTTCCTGCGACTCGTCACGCATTTCGGCCAGATCCTTGTGTCGATAAAGCGCGTTGTCATCGGCATTGAGCTTGGCGTCCAGAGCCACGAGGTCACCCTTGCCGTCAATGATCAGCGGATTGACCTCGATCAGACTGATGTCCTTTTCCATGAACAGTCGATAAAGACCATCCATGATCCGGGTCAGCTGCCTGACCTGCTTGACATTCAAGCCCATGGAGAACCCGACCTGGCGGGCCTGGTAGGGCATGAAGCCGGCGGCATTGTCGATCGCCGCGGTAATGATCTTGTCGGGTGTCTCGGCGGCGACCTTTTCGATATCAACGCCCCCGGCGGCCGAACCCATGAACACCACCGACTTGTGCGAGCGGTCGACCAGAGCACCGAGGTACAACTCGTGCTTGATATCGGTCGCTTCGGCGACCAGCACGCTATTGACCGGCAAGGCGCGGCCGCCTGTCTGGTAGGTTTCGATTTCCATGCCCAGCATTTTCTCGGCCTCGCTGCGAACCGCATCGAGACTGCTTACCAGCTTGACGCCTCCGGCCTTGCCTCGCCCACCGGCATGCACCTGGGCCTTGATGACCCACTGACCACCGCCCAGTTTTTCGGCGGCCTTGACAGCCTCGTCGGCAGTCGTCGCCAGCTCTCCGGCCGGCACGGGAATGCCATACTGCTCGAACAGCTCCTTGGCCTGATACTCATGAAAATTCATTTCGATTGATCCCTGAAAAAGGTTTTTAAGACTTGAATCTGTAGTCGAGTGCGGCAGGTCAGGGCCGGCGAATCACTCGCAACCGGCGTATCCTGGATCAGATACCAGCAATTATCAAACCGCAATTTCGCAGTATACTAGGATTCAGGGGCCAATAAGCATGGATGAGGATACCGAACAGTGTCGATGCTGCCTGACAATCAGGGTGCCCGGCTGCATGAGCGGCGAAGTCGGAGGCTGATTTGAGTTCCAAGACCTCGCTGGTTGCCGACGACCATATCGTCCGGCGGGCACTTCATTACCTGAACGGGTTCCGGATCGTGCTGGCGCCGGTCTTGTTGGTGCTTTCATTCAGCCCGCTTGCCGATAACCTCGTTCCGGCCTACAAGACTTTTCTGGCGCAGGCGGCAGCCCTGACCTACCTGGGCGCGGCCATCACCTTTGTGGTGATCCATCTGCGCAAGTCCATCGCCGCCCAGGAACTGGCCTCTTTCTCGCTGGCCACCGATCTGATCATCCTCAGCGTCATCCTGCATTGTTTCGGCGGCATCGAAAGCGGTCTGGTCATCCTGCTTTTGTTCACCGTCGGCATTGCCGGGCTGCTGCTGACACTGCGCACTGCCTTGCTGTTCGCCAGCATCGTGACCATCGGGTTGCTTATCGATGCCAGCGTGGCCGCCCGCGGCATGCCATCCGGGTCAATGGCTGTCCAGGCGGGCCTGTATGGAATCGCCGCCTTCGTGACCGCCCTGGGCTGCTGGCTGCTTGGGCGCTGGGGGCGGGAATACCAGCTACTGGCCGAACGGCGTGGCGTGGATCTAGCCAGTCTCGAGCAGATCAACGAGCTGATCATTCACCGCATGCGCTCCGGGGTGCTGGTGGTCGATGCGGACAACCGGATCCGCCAGACCAATGAGGCGGCCTGGTATCTGCTCGGCAATCCGCCGGTCAATGAGCGCAACCTTAAAGTCATATCGCCACCGCTGACCGAGCGCCTGGAACGCTGGCGCAAGACCGGCAAGACCGAGGACGAAGGATTGCTGCTCCAGGCCACCCAGGTGGCGGTCGTGCCGAGAATGTTGACGATGCCCGGCCTCAACAACGAGGCCACCCTGATCTTTCTGGAAGACACCTCGGTGATCAGTCGCCGGGCACGCGACCTGGCCCAGGCATCGCTGGCGCGATTGTCGGCATCCATCGCCCATGAAATCCGCAACCCTCTCGGAGCACTGTCTCACGCGGCTCAGCTTCTTGGAGAGTCCGAGGATCTCACGCCGCCTGACAAGAAACTGGTCAACATGGTCCTCAATCATTCGGCCCGAATGAATGACATCGTGGAGAACGTCCTCAAGCTTTCGCGCCGCGAACGCGCCCGTGTCGAGCCGGTCAACCTGGTCACCTGGACCAAGCGCCTGGCCAATGAGTTCCGGCGATATCACAAGTTGCCGGATGACCAGGTGCGCCTGGAAGTTCCTTCGGCCGCCATCATGGTGCTGATCGATCCCGGCCAGCTGACCCAGGCCGTCTGGAACCTGATGGAGAATGCCCTCAAGCATGCTCGTGTCGATGATCAGCTACCGGTCATCACGTTGCGCGTCAGCCCGATTCGCGGGCATCGAGAGATGGCGCTGGATATCATCGACAATGGACCGGGAATTCCGCTGGAAAAACGCTCCCAGGTGTTCGAGCCTTTTTTCACCACTCACAAGCAGGGCTCCGGACTGGGTCTTTACATTGCCCGTCAGCTTTGCGACGCCAATCAGGCGCCTCTGGAATACGTGCAAGTGCCCAATGCCGGCGCCTGTTTCAGGATCCTGTTGCGACGGCCGGAATCAGATACCCGAACCCAGGCCACTGCGAAAGGAGCCACGGCCTGATACGATTCAGTCAGGATGTGCCCAACAAAGAGATGTTGAATGAGCCAGATGCGTGCCTTGGTTGTCGACGATGAACCGGACCTGCGAGAACTGCTGGACATCACGCTGAGTCGAATGGGGCTTGATGTGGTGACGGCTGAGGATCTGTCGAGTGCACGGCGCTGTCTGACCGAAGATCCGGATTTCGCCCTGTGCCTGACCGACATGCGTCTACCGGACGGCAATGGACTGGCCCTGATCAAGGAAATCAGTCGCGATCATGAACAGATTCCGGTCGCCATGATTACCGCCTATGGGAAGGTCGACGACGCAGTGACCGCGCTCAAGTACGGGGCATTCGATTTCGTATCCAAGCCGGTGGACCTGGAGGTGCTGAGGAACCTGGTTCGGACAGCATTGAAACTGCGCCAGGATGATGAAGAAAAGGCGGCGCCGGCCAAGGTTTCGGGTGACAGGAAAGCACCTCCGACTTCTGCCGATCAGCGCGCAGAAGAAAAACCCGGCGATGAAAAGTCATTACTGCTCAACCGTCTGATCGGTGAATCAGACGCCATTCAACGGGTTCGTCAAACCATTACCAAGCTGGCGCGAAGCCAGGCGCCGGTACTGATCAGTGGGGATTCCGGGACCGGGAAGGAACTGGCTGCCCGGTTGATTCATGATCTCGGGCCACGAGCCGAGCAACCATTCGTAGCCGTCAACTGCGGCGCGATTCCGTCGGAACTGATGGAAAGTGAGTTCTTCGGTCACATCAAGGGCAGCTTTACCGGCGCCGATGCCGACAAGGAAGGGCTATTTCAGGCCGCCCAGGGCGGGACACTGTTTCTCGATGAAGTGGCCGACCTGCCCCTGCCCATGCAGGTCAAGCTGTTGCGAGTGATTCAGGAAAAGACCGTGCGCCCCATCGGTGGACGCAGCGAGACCCGGATCGATGTGCGCATTCTCTCGGCCAGTCACAAGGCGCTCAAGCCGCTGGTCGAAGCCGGCGATTTCAGGAATGATCTCTATTACAGGCTCAATGTCATCGAGTTGCACATGCCCTCGCTGAATGAACGTCGCAGTGACATCCGGATTCTGGCCGAGCATTTTCTCGAATCCATTGGGGAGCAATGGGGCGAGCCACCCCGCAACCTCGGCAAGGATGCCATCAATGCGCTTACCGAACACAATTTCTCCGGCAACGTGCGCGAACTGGTCAATATCCTGCAACGAGCCGTGACGTTGTGCGAGGGTGATGAAATCACCCGAGAAGACCTGAGCCTGGATGCCGAGTCCATGCCGGCAGAAGGCAGCTTCGGCGAGCGACCGGATGACCGCAGCCTGGATGATTATATCGAGGAAGTCGAAAAACGGATTCTCGAGAACGCCCTGCGCGAGGCCCGGTACAACAAGACCGAAGCCGCTCGCCAGCTCGGAATCACCTTTCGCTCGTTGCGCTACAAGCTCAAGAAATACGACATTGAATGAACCCGATCATATGAAAGCATCTCGGAAGAGTCGGTCGAATGCGCACTCCAGCTGACCGGTTTCGCTGCTCATGACCAGCCGGAAAGGCTGAGAGGTAAAATCGAACACCACATCACCGTTCAGGGCATGGTGTTCGTCGCCCAGACGGACCGTCAGGCCATCACCGGGTTGTGAAACATCCTCGCCGGTGCAAGCGAGCCCGTCATCGAACTGCAGCTCGACAACGCCGCTGCCAAAAATGTATTCGATGCTGACCGGACGCTGCTGAGGCTGATCGTTGAGGATCAGAATCACATCGGCCCGGGTCGAGGACACAATCGAGAGAAAAAAGACCGTCATCAGTAAACGAGTTTTCATAAGTGTGCGCTTCCATGTCAATTGAAGACACCCCTCTCAATGAAAATATATCATTGAAAACATTAATTTAGGATTAGTTTTTAACTAATTTTCTAGACCGTGAGAGACACCCGTCACATTCTCGTGCGATAATTGAGTTCTGCCCGGTCACGGGCGCACCTTCCGACACACAAAAGAACTTGTTGCTCATGTCCAGCACACTTTCCGAGAGCCCGCGCGCGCTCGAAACGCCATCGATCAATCAGCACGCCTGGGATGACATGACTCCGGAGCTGCTTGCTGATTGCTACCGGACAGTACGCGGCGACACCGAATCGCTCGCCTCCGGCCTGTCAGCCGAGGATCAGAACCTGCAGTCCATGCCGGAAGCCAGTCCGGTCAAGTGGCACCGGGCACACACCTCCTGGTTTTTTGAAACCTTTGTCCTGACACCGACTGTGGCCACTTACCAGCCATTCGATCCGGATTTCGCCTATCTGTACAACTCTTACTACAACGGGATTGGAGACCAGTTCCCGCGCGCTCAACGTGGCCTGATATCACGTCCCGATTGCGCGCAGATCGGAGAGTACCGCGAGCATGTCGACCAGGCCATGACGCAGTTCCTGGATGGCCTGGATCGTGCCCAGGCACGAAAAATCGCTCCATTGATCGCATTGGGACTCAACCATGAGCAACAACACCAGGAGCTCCTGATCACCGATCTGAAGCATGCCTTCAGTCACAACCCTGGCTTGCCCGGCCTGGCCGGACCGGCCGCACCGGAAAATCGCCCAGGCCCGATCGACTGGATCGAGATTCAAGGCGGCCTGGTCCAAATCGGCAGCGAGGATGATTATTTCTGTTTCGATAATGAAACACCGCGCCATCCGGTTCATACAGGTGATTTCCACATCGCCAGCCGGCCGGTCAATTGCGGTGAATTTCTGGAGTTCATCGAAGATGATGGCTATCAGCGACCCGAATTCTGGCTGGCCGACGGCTGGGACTGGGTACGCCGAGAAGGCATCCGGGCGCCACTCTACTGGCTCGCCGACAGCGACGGTCGCTGGCAATCCGTCTACACTGCAGGTGGCGAGCGTGACCTGGACCCATACGAGCCCGTCTGCCACATCAGTTTCTACGAGGCCTTCGCCTACGCCCAGTGGGCGCAAGCCCGCCTGCCCACGGAGGCCGAATGGGAGATCGCGGCCATGCGCCACCCCGGCCACGGGCACTTTGCCGACAGCGGCCGATTTCACCCCGGTGCAAGCACTGACTCGGCGGCCATTACCGGCATGTTCGGCAATTTGTGGGAGTGGACCGGATCGAGTTATGCCCCCTACCCGGGATTCCGGCCGGCCAAGGGCGCGGTTGGCGAATACAACGGCAAGTTCATGGCCAACCAGATGGTGCTCAGAGGTGGCAGTTGCGCCACTGCGGCGGGTCACATTCGACCGGGCTATCGCAATTTCTTCTATCCGCCCGATCGTTGGCAATTCACCGGGCTGCGACTTGCACGGGATGCCGGAAGATGAGCGACAACGAAGAGAAGCGACTGTTCATGGACGAGGTGATTGCCGGTCTTTCGGCCACACCAGCCACCCTGCCGTGCAAGTACCTCTATGACGCAAAAGGTTCCGAGTTGTTCGAGGCCATCTGCGCCACGTCCGACTACTATGTCACGCGTGCCGACCTGGCATTGCACGAAGCCCACATAGACGAGATCAGCCGGCGGATTGGGCCCAACGCCCACATCATCGAGTTCGGCTCGGGTGCTGGCGTCAAGACCCACACGCTGCTCGCCGGGCTTGACCATCCCCGCGCCTACACTCCAATCGAGATTTCGAGCAGCGCCCTGGAGGCCTCGGTTCGCGAGCTCGAAGCCGCCTTCCCGGCCATCGACATCCGCCCGCTGCAGGCCGACTACACCCAGCAGATCGACGCCCGATTCCTGGCTCTCGATCCACCAGCCAACCGTCGCATCGTTTATTTTCCGGGCTCGACCATAGGAAACTTCGAACGCGATGAGGCGCGCGAATTTCTCAAGCGCATGAGGAATATTGCCGGTCACGACGGCGCCCTGCTCATAGGCGTCGATCTACTCAAGCCAGTCGAGCGACTATTGAGTGCCTACGATGACCAGGACAATCTGACCGCTCGATTCAATCTCAACCTTCTCGAACATATCCAGCGGGTACTCAAGGCCGATATCCAGATCGATGCGTTTCGTCACGAGGCTCGTTTCAACCCGACGCTGAGCCGAGTCGAGATGCATCTGGTGGCGACACGCCCGACAACCATCGACTTGAACGGTCGGACCTTCGAATTCGACACCGGTCAATCAATTCACACCGAAAACAGCCACAAATACTCGATCGACAGCTTTCGACAACTGGCCGCCGAGGCCGGACTGGACTCAAGCCAGGCCTGGACCGATCCGCAGGGACTGTTCAGCATGCACTGGCTTGAATCCGCTTGACTGTCAGTCTTCCCAGCCCCACGGCGCCTCGGGTGCCTCGACGGTTTCGGTCAGGTCGAAATCAACCTGGAAAACCCTCGGCGTACCCAGACGCCAGAGTCCATAGGTGAACTTTTCGTCGGGAAATACACGCATCACCCAGACATTGGAAAATGCTTCCTCGATGACCTGACGCGTCTGCTCATCGGCTGGAAAGTACTGCTCATTGGTTCGCCCCTCGTTGGTCGAGGTCCCGCCATACATGGTGACTTCCTCAGGACTGCCATCCTCGTAGCGATGGTCGTGCTTGAGCTCGATACGATCATCTTTTCGGGTCAGCACCCAGGTGCGAGACAGGTTGTCTCCAACCACGAACGGAATTCGAATGCGTTCTTCGCCGCAGTCACGCACATGCATGACCAGGCGCTGATCGACAAAGCCAGTCTCGCCTTCCGGATGAGTGATCAGCTCGCCCTCATAGGCGTTGCCGCACAGCTCGAGGAGGTTATCCCAGTATTCATCGGCCGGACTGGCCAATGCGACCATCGGAATCAACAGAACGGATGACAACCACAATACGCGCATTTTTTCTACCTCGGAATGATCGAAGGCTGGACATCGTAGCCGAGTCGTGTCGGACTCACAAGTGCGACCGCTCACTTGCTTCCCTCGGGCAGAGTATCGAAGCGGATCTCAGGAAAAACTGCGAGAAACTTGCCTGGTACCCAATCGCCCCGTAGTAAGCGTTAAAATTGTGAGTCCAGCTTTCATGCAGTCCAACCTCGGAGATTACAGATGAATCGACCCATGCGCATCGCCATTACCGGTGCCGCCGGCCAGATCGGCTATCAACTCTGCTTTCGCATCGCCTCGGGCGACCTGCTCGGCCCCAATCAGCCGGTCATCCTGCAATTGCTGGAGATCCCGCCGGCTCTTGACATGCTCAAGGGCGTGGTCATGGAACTTGATGATGCCGCTTTTCCGCTGCTGCAGGGCGTGGTCGCCACGACCGATCTCGAAGAAGGGTTCAAGGATGCCGATTACGCCATCCTGGTCGGCGCCAAGCCGCGCGGACCGGGCATGGAGCGGGCTGATCTGCTGAGCGAGAATGGCAAGATCTTCGGCCCCCAGGGCAAGGCGCTCAACGCCGTGGCCAGCCGTGACGTCAAGGTTCTCGTGGTTGGCAACCCGGCCAATACCAACGCCCTGATCGCCCAGGCCAATGCCCCCGATCTGCCGCCGGAAAACTTCACCGCCATGACCCGCCTGGACCACAACCGGGCGCTGGCGCAACTGGCGGCACAATCCGGCCACCATCACACCCTGATCAAGCAGATGACCATCTGGGGCAACCACTCATCCACCCAGTACCCGGACCTGCATCACACCCTGGTCGCCGGCAAGGCGGCCATGGATGGCTTCGACCAGAGCTGGTATGTCAACGATTTCATCCCGACCGTGCAGCAGCGCGGCGCGGCCATCATCAAGGCCCGCGGAGCATCCAGCGCCGCATCGGCCGCATCGGCAGCCATCGACCACATCCGCGACTGGGCCCTGGGCACCGACGGCGACGACTGGGTCTCCATGGCGGTCCCTTCAGATGGCAGCTACGGCATCGAACCCGGAGTGATCTATTCCTTCCCCTGCACCTGCGAAAACGGTCAATGGAAGATCGTTCAGGACCTGGAAATCAACGATTTCTCCCGCGAGCGCATGGACGCAACGGACAAGGAACTGCGCGAGGAACGTGCAGCGGTGGAGGGGTTGTTGTAACGGAGGGACTGAGGAGTCAGGAACTCGTCAAGGCGTTGTAGGTTGGGTATGCAGGTGCTGAAGGAGTTTTACGTCACTGACGCGCAGAAACCTGCGGCGCTTGAGTGCATTGAACAGGCTCATGGCTGCTTCCAAGGCCAGTAGCGAACGCCATCAAGCCCTTTGAAATCGCTGTCCTGGGTCCAGACCATGGCCTGGGCCTGCTTTGCCGTGGCATAAATAATACTGTCGGCCATCGGCAACTGGTGGCGCAGGCTCAGCGATGCCGCGCGGATCGCCAGCGCAGCGTCAAGAGCAATGACCCGCCCTTGCTGCATCACGGCGACATATTGCAACGCGGTGGCCTCGTCGCGCTGCCGGCTGATGCGCTTGAAGACTTCCAGCAAAGTGATCGACGGCACCACCAGGGCCGCGGTGTCCTCAATGGCATCAGCGAAATGCCCGGCGTTCGGGCCGTCGGCAAAGTATTCCAGCCAGGCTGAGGAGTCGACGACGTTAGACACGATCATCATCGCGCGGAACGCGCGTATCCAGGCCCGCCAACGACCCGCGCAGGCTCTTGACGTTACGCAGCGGGATCAGCTCGATGCGGTCATTGAACTGCACGACCTGCAGCCGAGTGCCGGGCTTGAGATCCATTGCCTCGCGCACCTTTCTCGGAATCACGACCTGATATTTGGGAGAAATCTTGATGGTGTCCATCTGTGGTGCTCCTCTTTCTAATCGATCGGAACCTCATTTTACGATTATGGTATCGATCAGCGCAAGCTGATGGCTTGGTGGCCATCAGCCTGGCGGGAGCATTCCTTGACGGGCGCATCGCCCAGCCCGGTCAGGTAGATTGGCCGCCCTCGTGGGTGAGGATCAGCCCGGTAATCAATCCCGGCAGCGGCACCCACATGTCCGGGCCGAACAGTGAGGCGTGCAGCCTCAAGCGAAACAGCCATTCATAATTCAGTTCCTATCAAGCGGGACCGGCCTTGGATCTACCTCGGCCCGGTTGGGGATTTAGTGCGAACTGGCCGATTTGTATGCCGCGGTGCTCGAGGAACCCCCAAGAGCGTGACCGTCTCAGGGTGACTCAAACCGATCTTGAAATAACTCGTCGAGCACCTGGTACTCGAAAGCACCGATATCACATTCATCGCTGCCGACGCCTGGCCGCGGCTGGCCACGCTGATCGGTGTCGATCTCGAATGTCGCATAGCAATCCCCGGCGGCATCGCGAGCCGCGCTGGCAGCGCCAAGCGCATGAGTAAACGTGTGCCCGCCATTGTCGGCCAGCGGGTCCAGCGCAATTTCGCTCAAGACAGTAGCCGCGCCGGTGCAGGAGTCATCCGTGGCCAAGCTGTTGTCATGGACGTCGGCGGTGGCGTTGCAGGACTCCTCGCCGGTACCAGCCTGCACGATCAGGCTGTTGCTCAGGGTCAATGTGGCAAAGTCGCCACGATGCACATCGTCGGTGCCATCGGTTGCGATGTTGTAGGCCACAGTGGTCTGGATCAATGTGGCATTGCGTTCAGTTACAAAAGATCCCCTGACGTAAAGCCCGCCGCCGTGGGCGCCTCCGCCTTCGGTGGAATTGCCGGATATCGTGCTATTGGTCAGCGTGGTGTCAACATCATAGGCATGCAGCCCGCCGCCATAGGCATCATCACCCGCGGTAGAGTTGCCGGACACCGTGCTGTTGCTCAGCTCGGTACCGCCAGCAACGACTGCTACACCTCCGCCGTGGGCGAGTTCGCCTGCGGTAGAGTTGCCGGACATCGTGCTGTTGGTCAGCGTGGAGTTGCTGAAGCCGAAACGCAGCCCGCCGCCATGGGCGGAAGGGCCCATAGTGGAATTGCCGGATACCGTGCTCTCGTTCAGCGTAGCGTCGCCAGACAAGACAGATAGCCCGCCGCCGTAGGCGTTGCTGCCCGCGGTGGAATTGCCGGATACCATGCTGCTGGTCAGTGTTGCATCACCATTGTCGACATGCATTCCGCCGCCTTTGGAGCGAAGCTCCTCCGTAGCGTTTGCAAGAACCATGCTGTTGGTGAGCGTGGCATCGCCCTCCACGACATACAGGCCACCCCCGGGAGAGTACTCGCCTTCGGTGGCACTTCCGCTGATCAGGCTGTGGGAAAGCCGGATATCCGCGGAATCGACATACACGGCGCCTCCGGGCTCATTATTCTGACTGGTGCGTCCATTGAGCATTGCCAGGCTGTCCAGGATAACCTCGAATCCTCCGGATCCTCCGCCCTGCACATTGAAGATGCGCGAGGCGTTGCTGCCGCCGATCAAAACACCGAACGCGCCGGGTGCGGGCCCGGTAATGGTCAGGCCGCTACTGATCTCGATTTCGCCTTCGGTTAGCGCGATATAGCTTCCAGCAAGGTCGGGATCGAAGGCGATCTCGTCGGCCCCGGCGCTGCCGGAAGCACACGCATCGTAGCCGTAGGCCTCATTGGCCGAGTAGATCGCCGAGCGCAGGCTACACGTTCCCGGCATGGAACCTGGCGGACCGTCGGCGGTAGTGTTAACGGTAATTACGGCGGCCTGGGCATGGCCGACGGCCAGAAGCGATCCTACCGCGATGGTCAGTGGAGTCCTGCACGGTAAGCGATGGGCCATGGCACTCTCCTTTTTGCTTTCATCGCCCATTTTTCGCCCCGATTACAGGCGGCCCCGGCACTGCTTACTGCCTCCTACAGCCTAACCCGGCACTTTGGGGGAGCGCAAATCTAGGTAACCAAAGCGGGAGTCCATACCGCCGATGGGGATTTAAGGCGTTTCCCGGGGCTGGAGTGCCAATTTCCACTGGAAGGCTAAAGAGAAAGACCTGCGCCCGAATGGACGCCACGGACAAGGAATTGCGCGAGGAACGCGCAGCGGTGGAGGGGTTGCTGTAACTGAGGGATCAGGGGTCGGGGGTCAGGATTCAGGGCTGTCACAGGCTTTACTGACCCCTGCCCCCTGAATCCTGACCCCTCGATCTTTCCTTGTGGAATATCCGATCCTCGATTCACTCACACCGATGCTCGGAGTTCCTGCCGGTGAACTGCTTGTTAGGGAGATTGCACCCGAAGCCGCGGGCGGATCAATCTCGCCACCTGGATGCCGATGAACACGCCGACGATGACAATCAGGAAGTCGAGGAACACTGCACACCAGCTCTGGTCGCGGGCGTGTTTCATTACGCGGCGGAGGATTTTGCGGGCTTCACTCTCCCAACAGGCGCGCACGGCGCGGGAAACGTTCGACCAGACGCCGATCCGCACTGTAGAGCGGGACATCGAGATATTCTGCGAGGGTGACGAATTCGCAGTCATAGGCCGAACAGCCGGAATCGGACGCCAGGCGAAGCACTTCTGCGGAATCGACGGCGAACTCACGCCCACGAAACAGTTGCTCCGCCTCGCTCTGGATGGACTGGACGCTGGCCAGGTCGAGTCGTTTGGCGCGAACCTGCGTGGCCAGCACGTTGCGCAACTCACTGCGCCACAGCAAGGGCGCAGTCCACTCGGAATCGGAGCGCAGCAAAGCCTCGGCCGCCGCCGTGCGATCGCCCGGCAGGTAGAGGTAGGCGATTACATTGGTGTCGACGGCGATCACTCGCGCTCCCGCTCAATGGCGCCGATGATGTCCTCGAGCTTCAGTGCCGGACCAGCGAAGCGCTCGCGCAGCTTGCGAGCCTGGTCCAGTTGAGCATCGAGATCGACAGGCCGGGGTGCGAGCACTTGTTCGAGGCAGGCAATGATCTCGTTGTTCATGCTGCGATGGTGGCGCTTCGCCGCCAGCTTGATGCGCTGGTAGATCGGTTCGGGGATGTTTTTCAGGGTGATGGAGGTGCTCATGAAGACAATGCCTTGAAACCATTATGATACCAATATGGTGTATGTTTGTGCTGGAGGAATCAAGTGAACATGCACGTCAATACGGCAGTAATCCTGTAGTTGTCACTGCGACGCAGGATCATGGGCCGAGCAGCGTTAGCCGGCGGCGACGATTTCGATCTAGTGTACCCCGCCTAACACTCTGTAACTTTTAGCGAGTCGGAGAGCGTTTAG
>SLKT01000004.1 GCA_007134485.1 Wenzhouxiangella sp.
AACCAACAAACGAAAAAACGGCATCAATAGAGCCCGTGTTTGCGGATGTAGGCGAGGACGGTGTCGGGGAGGAGGAAGCGGGGGTTGCGGCCGGCGGCGAGTTGGCGGCGGATGTCGGTGGAGGAGATGGCCAGTTGGGTGACTTCGACGTGGCGGATGCGTCCGCACGGGGCGTCCATCAGGTCGCGGGTGCGGTGGACCTGGCGGGCCTCGATGTATTCGCCCAGGTCTTCCGGGTATTGTGGGCGGCTGCGTGGGCGGGTCATGACCACCAGGTGGGCCAGGTCGAAGATCTCGCGCCAGCGATGCCAGCGATTGAGTCCGTTGCAGGCGTCCTGGCCCAGACACATCAGAATGGGCGCGTCACCGGCCTCGTTGCGAATGCTTTCCAGGGTCTCGACCATGAACGAAGGCCCGTCACGGCGGACCTCGCGTTCGTCAACCGTCAGGTCGGGATACGGCGCCAGCGCCAGTTCGAGCATGGCCAGGCGATGGTAGGCCTCGGCCCAGGTCCCCTCGCGATGCGGCGGATGCCCGGCCGGCAGCAATCGAAAATCATTGGCGCGCAGCAGCTCGGAGACTTCCGAGGCGGCTCGAAGGTGACCGAAGTGAATCGGGTCGAAGGTGCCGCCGAATATGGCAATGGCCCGATTTCTCATGCGCTCATCCGCTCGCCGGAGGCATCACACAAATCCACGCACAGTCGCTCAAGGCGCAACCAGAACTCATGGCGGGCATTGGACTTCGACAATCGGTCCAGGTTGGACAACTCGGCCAGGGCGCGTCGCACCCGATTCGGCTGCAATCGACCGGCGGCCGATTCGACAAGCGCCTGACGACTTTTCCAGACCTTGAGCTCGGCCAGGGCGCGACCGGCCGGCATGGAGCGCGTCAGGGTCTGGAACGCCTCGATCGTTTGCAGTTCGCGCGCCAGGGCGCCGACGATCAGGGGCATGGGAATGTCGGCTTCTTGCAGGCCGCGAATGCAGCGGACCGCGCCGCCGGCCTGTGATTTGATGACCAGATCGACCAGGCGAAAGCTGTCGAAGCGGGCGCTGTCGGCCACGGCTGCCCGTAATTGTTCCAGGCTCAGGCGCGTGCCCGGGCCATGCAGCAAGGCCAGCCGCTCGATTTCCTGGGCGGCGGCCAGCAGGTTGCCCTCCAGGCGCTCGGCCAGGAAGGTACAAGCGGCTCGATCGGCCTGCAGATCCTTCGCGGCCATGCGCTGGGCAATCCACTGGACCAGACGGTCCGGCTTGACCGACCAGCACGGCACGAACACCCCGGCCTTTTCAACATCACGAAACCAGGCGGTTTTCTCGCTGGCGATTTCCCAGGCCTGGCACTTGATCAACAGAATGTCCGAACTGCCGGACTTGACCCATTCGCGCAAGGCCGCCCCACCCTCGCGGCCGGGCTTGCCGGTGGGCAGGCGAAGTTCGATAAGCCGGCGGCTGGCAAACAGCGACATGTTCTCGCTGGTCGATCCGAATTGCTGCCAGTCGAAACGCGCATCGGCATCAACCACGACCCGCTCGGCCACGCCCTCAGCTCGAGCCCTGGCACGAATGGCGTCGCAGGCTTCCTCGACCAGCAGCAGTTCGGGACCGGCCACCAGATAGACCGAATCCAGTCGCCGCTCGAGGTGACCCGGCAACCTGTCCGGAAACAGTTTCATGGCCCGACGGCGTCCAGTGCTTCCAGGCGACGCAGCATCTGCGAGGCCATGTTGCGACGCAAATCGTTGCGCAGGAATTCCTCCTCGCGGCTGGCGGCCAGAATTTCCTGCTCATCGAAACTGTAGTCGCGTCTCAGACGCAGGGTTTCGCGCTCGATCAGCACCTCGCCCTCGGCATCGGCCAGCTCGAAATCGACATCGAAGATCAACACGAACTCCCTGACCCGGCCATCACCGGAAATGGTCAGCGCCTCGCGGCTCATGCGCTCGGAATGGATGCGCAGTCGCGCCGCATCATCGCTGGGGCTCGATCGCACGCGCACCCCGTTGGCCCGCAGCACCCGGGTCAGTTCGCGCGCAAACGGTGTGTTGTCATCGGGAATGTCCAGCCAGGTTTCGACCATGGCATCCGGCAGACGCGCTTCGCCGCGAAGCTGAAAGCCACACGCGGCAACCAGCAGGCACATTCCGATCAGGGCCAGGGCGCGCATCAGGTGGCCACGATGTTGACCAGCTTGTCGGGCACGACAATGACCTTGCGAATGGTCTTGCCATCGACAAAGCGGACGACGTTTTCTTCGGCCATGGCCGCTTCCCTGACTTGATCTTCCGGGCTTTCCGGGGGCACTTCGATCCGACCGCGCACCTTCCCATTGACCTGAACCACGATGGTCACGGCCTGGCGCACCAGGGCGCTGTCGTCGACCTCGGGCCAGCCGGCATCGAATACCGAGCCCTGGCCACCCAGGGCCTGCCAGAGTGACTCGGAAACATGGGGCGTCACCGGGGCGATCAGGCGGACCACCGCCTCCCAGGCTTCCTGTCGGACCCGGCGATCATTGTCATCGCGCGCCTCGAAACGGTTGAGATGGTTGGAAAACTCCATGATCGCTGCGATGGCGGTGTTGAAGGTGTAGCGACGACCGAAATCATCGCCGACCTTGGCAATGGTCTCGTGCAGAAGCCGGCGCAATTCCCGGGCCGGGTCACTGAGTTGTGCGGGTATCGGGCCGGAATGCGTGCCGCCTTCGGCATGCGCCTGGACGCCGCTCCACAACCGGCGCAGGAATCTCCAGGCACCCTCGACCCCGGCATCGGACCATTCCAGGGATTGCTCGGGCGGGGCGGCGAACATCGAAAACAGGCGCACGGTATCGGCCCCGTACTGGTCGACCAGGGCTTGCGGATCAACGCCGTTGTTCTTGGACTTGGCCATCTTCTCGACCCCGCCCGGTTGAACTTCGCCACCATCGGCCGCCAGCACCGCCCGGACCAGGCGACCCTTGTCGTCGCGCTCGACGTCGACATCGGCCGGGTTGAACCAGGTCTTTCGGCCCGACTCATCCTCGCGGTAATAGGTTTCGGCCAGGACCATGCCCTGGGTCAGCAGCCGGGCGAAGGGCTCATCGACATTCACCAGGCCCTCGTCGCGCATCAGCTTGGTCCAGAAGCGCGCATACAGCAGATGCAGGATGGCATGCTCGATGCCGCCGATGTATTGATCAACCGGCATCCACTGGCTGGTGGACGCATCCACCATGGCCTGGTCATTGTCCGGACAGGTATAACGCAGGAAATACCACGACGAGTCGACAAAGGTGTCCATGGTGTCGGTCTCGCGCTTGGCCGGCCGGCCACATTGCGGACAAGAGGTGTTGATGAATGCCTCGCAGCGATTGAGCGGATTGCCGCCGCCGTCGGGAATCAGGTCTTCGGGCAGGACCACCGGCAGGTCCTTTTCCGGCACCGGCACATCACCGCACTCGTCGCAGTGGATGATCGGAATCGGACAACCCCAGTAGCGCTGACGCGAGATGCCCCAGTCGCGCAGGCGAAACTGGATGCGACCGCGACCGGCATTGTTGCTTTCCAGATCGGCAACAATGGCCTCGACGCCTTTCTGGCAGGTCAGGCCGTCGTATGGGCCCGAGTTGAGCAGCGCTCCGTCCTTGGCGGCATAGTCATCGTGCCACTGTTGGTGATCATACTCACGACCTTCGGGCAGGCTGATGACCTGGACGATGGGCAGATCGTATTTCAGGGCGAACTCGAAATCGCGCTCGTCATGACCGGGCACGGCCATGATGGCCCCTTCCCCGTAGCCCATGAGCACGTAGTTGGCCACCCACACCGGCAACTCGTCGCCAGTCAGCGGATGCACCGCTTTCAGTCCGGTATCCATGCCCAGTTTTTCCTGGGTGGCGACATCGGCCTCGGAGGTGCCGCCCTTCTGGCACTCGGCGATAAAGGTCGCCAACTCGGGATTGTTTCGGGCCGCGCCGACGGCCAGGGGATGCTCGGCCGCGACCGCCATGTAGGTCGCACCCATCAGGGTATCGGGGCGGGTGGTGAAGACCTTGATGGTCTCGTCACCGCAGGCAAAGCTGATCTCGGCGCCTTCGCTGCGACCGATCCAGTTGGCCTGCATGGTGCGCACGCGCTCCGGCCAGCCATCGAGCTGCTCGAGGCTGTCGAGCAACTCGTCGGCATAGTCGGTGATGCGCAGGTAGTACATCGGGATCTCGCGCTTTTCGACCAGTGCGCCGCTTCGCCATCCGCGCCCGTCGACGACCTGCTCATTGGCCAGCACCGACTGATCGACCGGATCCCAGTTGACCTTGCCAGTCTTCTTGTAGGCAATGCCGCGCTCGAGCAATTTCAGGAAAAACCACTGGTTCCAGCGGTAATATTCGGGATCGCAGGTGGCCAGCTCGCGTTCCCAGTCGATGGCGAATCCCAGCGACTTGAGCTGATCGCGCATGTGGGCGATGTTGTCGCGGGTCCAGCGTGCCGGTGGCACGCCATTGGCCATGGCGGCATTCTCGGCCGGTAGCCCGAAGGCATCCCAACCCATGGGTTGGAGTACGCGCTGGCCGCACATCGCCTGGTAGCGCGAGATCACGTCGCAAATGGTGTAGTTGCGCATGTGACCCATGTGCAACTTGCCGGAGGGGTAGGGAAACATGCTCAGACAATAAAAGCGCTCGCCTTCTCCACGTTCGGCGCGATGCGCGTTGTCCTTTTCCCACTGTGCCTGGATGGCCGGTTCGATCCGGCCGGGATTGTATGTCTCTGACACCTTGTCAGTCCTGGTTGCTTGGCTTGTCGGTTGTTGTGGCTGGAAACGACGCCGCCCCGTCGCGGCGGGGCGGCTCGGAAGTTCTTGAAAGGCCGATCAGGTTTCGTTCTCGTCGTTGTCCTCGGCATCGCGCAAGCGCTGCCAGGCCTCCTCGGCCTCGCGGAAAGTCGACTGGATCGTCTGCTCAGTGTCTTCCCAGGCCTCACCACTGTACTGCCTGGCCTGGCCCCAGGCCTCCTTGGCCTGTTCACGGGCGCGCAATGCCGCCACACGGGCCTCCTCCATGGCTTGTCCGCCCTCGCGTTCGGCCACCTCGCGCGCGCGCTCGGCCTGATCACGGGCCTCGTCAGCCAGGCGTCGGGCACGCTCCCACACCTGCTCGACCGCCGATTCATCGGCCGGGTCGATATCACCCTGCTCGAGCCGCGCGGCAATCTCGGCCTCGGCTTCCATGGCCGCCTCTTCCATTTCGTCGCGGGTCCGGTCGAACTCTTCCTCGATCTCTTCGGCCGTTTCAGCCGCTTCTTCCTCGAGATCGATTGTGTCGTCATCATCGCGCTGGCAACCGACCATGAACAGGGCGGCCGCCATCAACAACAGGATCAAATAACGCATGGGTTCACTCCTTCATGGATGAATGCCAATCAGATCATCGGGCAGTCACGTCGCCCGCTGTATTCTGGATAGCCCATGGTATCCTGAATTGTTGTTCATATGCCATAAATGGACGTTATACGGTTGAACGGTTTACGGTTAAAGGGCTCTCGCACGGGTGCTGCGGGGATGGTTGTGCTGCTGGGCATTCTGCTGGTGTTGTCGGGGTGTTCGGCGCGCCAGCTTCAGGATTCGCTGACCGGCTCGACCGCGCAGCGACTGGTGACCCATGCCATCGACGACTTGGCCGAGCATCTGCCGGAGCGGGATTTCGAACCGCTGCGCGGCTCACGCCTGGTCATCCGCTCGCATTTTGTCGAGCGCAGCGACTTGCGCGAATACGCCGATCAGCGTCTGGCTGTCGAGCTGGGCTCGCGCTTTGGCATCGAGGTGGTCGAAGATGTCCTGATGGCCGATCAGGTGCTCAATGTGTTCTACACCTCGCTGGGTACCGACCGTGGCTTGCGCGGGTTCTACCTGCCGCTGGGATTCGTGCCCGGAGTCGATGAAGCCACACGCATCAATCTGGTCACCCTGGAGCAATTCCATGGTGTGGCCCAGATGTATTACTACCTGGGTGAAACCGGAAGCGAGCAACGCAGTGCAATCCTGACCAGCCGCAAGCGCACGGATGCGATTGGGCTGCCGATCATTACCATTCCGGTCTCGACCATAGAGTAGTTGGTTCGTTTGTTTGTTTGTTCGTT
>SLKT01000016.1 GCA_007134485.1 Wenzhouxiangella sp.
ACCAGGATGACCAGTAGATCGCGCTCGACCACGGCCTGAACCATGGTCTCGTACTTCGACAGAATCAGCAGCAGAAAACTGCCCGAGATACCCGGCAGCACCATAGCGCAGATGGCGATCATGCCGGCCAGAAAAATCATCCACAACGCATCGGGTGTAGTGGCCGGAACCAGCAGAGTGACCCCCAGGCCAACCAGAATCCCAACGCCGGCCCAGCCCACATGCCCACCCCGCCAATAGCGCATGCGCCAGGCCACCAGCGGGACCGAGGCCAGAATCAAGCCAAAGAAGAAACCCCAAAGCAACAGGCGATGGTGGGTCAACAGCCAGTTCATGAGTTCGGCCACGGCAAGCACGGCAACGATCATGCCCAGGAATACCGCCAGCAGAAAGGAGCCATTGATTGACCGCCACAAGCCTGCGATGCCCGACTCTCGCAGGTCCTGAATACGGGCCGGTCCAATGCGCGCCAGGGAATGGATCAGCTCTTCGTAGATTCCGGTCACAAGCGCCACGGTGCCGCCGGAGACGCCGGGCACCGTATCGGCCACACCCATCAAGCCCCCCTTGAGCGAGACCAGCGCGTAATCCTTCGGTGCGCGTTGCATGAATCAATGAAATCCACGATCAAAAGAGAACTGGTAGTGTACCCCGCCCATCACTGATCCTGGTCTGGCCTATAATCAGGCCAGTTCGACTGCAGACCGATGATCGCTGGCATGCCAACCGGAAATTTCATTGCACGCGGCCTGGCCGGCTTGCTGACACTCATGCTGGTCGGCAACCTGGCGGCCCACCCCGACCTGGGCGAGTTCGACCGTCAGTTTGGCGACGTAATCGACGAACACGGCATTCCGGGGGGCGCCTGGGTGGTGGTCAGCGATGGGCGAATTGTCGGGGCCGGCAGCCACGGGGTGCGCGCCCATGGCAAGCCGGACCCGGTCACAATCGAAACGGTGTTTCGGATCGCCTCGGTCTCCAAGACCTTCGCCGCCCAGCTGGCCGCCCTGTTGGTGGAAGAGGGTCGGCTGGACTGGGATGATCCGGTGATCGGATTCGTGCCCGAATTCAGTCTCGCTCGTCCCGACCATGCCCGCCAGCTTCGCCTGCACCATTTGCTGGGCCAGACCACCGGCATTGTTCCCAATGCCTATGACAATCTGCTCAATGCCAGCCAGTCACTGGATCAGATCGTGCCGCGTTTTCGTGAGCTGGAACCGATGTGCGCCCCGGGCCAGTGCTACACCTACCAGAATGTGCTATTCGCCCTGGTTGGCCCGGCCATCGAACAGACCACCGGTCGCAACTATGATGAACTCCTGGCCGAACGCCTGTTCCAGCCACTGGGCATGAACCAGGCTTCGGCCGGCATGCAGGCGTTTCTGACCACTGAAAACCGTGCCTGGCCGCATGTGCGCCGCGGCAAGCTGTGGTTTGCCACCGATGTCAATGAAAACTATTACCGGGTCTCACCGGCCGCCGGCGTCAACGCCAGTGCCCTGGACCTTGGGAAGTGGCTGATTGCCCAAACTGGACACCGCCCGGATGTCCTCCCGCCTGCACGTTTGAGGGAGTTGACCGAGAAACGAATCCATTCCGCCCGCGAATTGCGCCGGCGCGGCTGGCGTGACCTGCTGACCGAGGCCCATTATGGCCTGGGGTGGCGCATCTACACCGCCGGCAGCGAAGAAATCGTCCTGCACAGCGGATGGGTGCGGGGGTTTGTGGCCGAAGTGGCCTATTCGCCCCAGCGCGGGATTGGCCTGGGCGTGTTGCTCAATGCCGAATCCTCGGCCCTCAATGAAATCACCACCGGCTTCTGGAGAGCCGTCCTCGAGCAGCCGCGCATGGTCGAACATGAGCCCTACACCCCAGCCGGCTCCAGCTCCGCCTCGGCCCCGGTGGTGGCCATTACCGAGTAATGACTGATGGGTGACGAAAGTCAGGGGGCAGGCTTCAGGGGTCAGGGGTCAGGGAAGGTTTTCCGGAAACCGGAAACCAAACCAACAAACCAAGAAACCAACCAACCGCCCTACCAGTTCTTGGCCAGGCTGACGAACAGGCTGCGGCCCGGCCCGGGAAAGTAGCGGAAATTGCCAAAGGCAAAGTCAGCTCGCTCGGCGTGGCGCCGATCCAGCAGATTGCGTAACCGCAGGCTGGCCTGCCAGCCATTGTCCGCCTGATACTCGACGTGACCATGCCAGAGCCGATGACCGGCATAGCGCCGGGTGTTCTCGGCATCCAGCCAATAGCTGCCGGTGGATTCGAACGCCAACTGGGCCAGCCAGCGATCCTGCGGTCGCCAGGTCAGGTCGGAGCTCCATACCCGGCGCGGGGCCGAGGAGATGTCGTTTCCGCGAACAATGGTTTCTCCTCCCAAGTCCCGGTCGAATCGGTACTCGTGGATGGCGTACGTGCCTCGGGCAGCAGCCGTGAGGGCTGGGTTGATGGCGTAATCCAGGGCAAACTCGATGCCGCGATGACGAGTGCGGCCGTCACTGACATTGAATCCATCAGCATCGCGGAAGATGAAATTGTCCTTGCGCTGGGCAAAGGCCACCAATTCATATCCCACCGGGCCACGTCCGCGGATGCCAAGTTCGACGGCATCGAGGGTTTCCGAGTCTAGATCGGCGACATCCTGGCCGCGCTGCAGGCGGTACAGTTCGGTGGCCTGCGGCGCCCTGAAACCGCGCGCCAATCGCAGCCACGCCAAGCCATGCTCCCACTGGCGGCTGAGGGTCACCTCGGGGGCGACATTGAAAAACCGGTCGACGCGATCGGCCGGGCGGTTGTACAGACACCCGCCCATATCGCACTCGCTGCCATCCTCGGCGCGATTGCCCGGTTCCAGATCAGTGCTGTAGTTATAGCGGATCCAGTCCGCGTGAATCCCGGCCCGCAGGTTCCAGTGATCCGCCAATTCCAGATGGGTGGCCAGGTAACCGCCCAGGCGCTGCCCATCGACCTCGTAGTCATAGTGCCGCCCGACCGGCCGGATGGCTGCAACCGGAGGCGCGGCATCGGTCGGTTCATCCTGGCCCTGAAACAGGAAACCATTGAACAGCTCGGCATCCAGTCCCCATTCAAGATTGAACCAGTCGCCGTGACGTTCCTGGTCAAACTGCAGCCCGGTCGAGATCTGGCCATTTCGCTCCAGCGGCTGTCCAGGCAGAAAGTGCTGGAGAAACGTCATGCGCGAGCGGCGGGCAAAAACGCTCAGGCGGTTGTCGACCCCGGCATCGCTTCGCCAATCGGCGCGACTGTGCAGACGCACGGCCGTGCCGGTGCGAAAAGCCTCCGGGTTGAGGTTCTCGCGACGGGCCTCGGAATCCCGGTAGGCACGCTCGCCCAGGATGAATCCGGCGGTGTCCTGGTCCAGGCGAGCCATGGCCAGGGTTGTACGCCATTGACCCCAATCCATGGGCTGGGCGTGATTGAGTGTGACGAGTTGCTGATCGTAACCTTCGTCGCGGCGGAAACTGCCGGCATCAACCAGGGTGGCATCCAGGGCCAGCTGCCCGGATGCGACTTCGCCCGTAGTCTCCAGCGCCAGGCGACGATAGCGATCACTGCCGATCTCCGCGCTGACCCGGTTTTCGGCATCAATCCAGGCCGGACGGGTGCGCACATCGATCACCCCGTGCAGTCCGCCGGAGGCATGGCCAAGGCCGCCGGGACCGCGCAACACGCTGACGCCGGCGGCCTGGTTGAGGTTGACCTCGAAGAAATTGTTGACGTTGCAGAATCCCGGCGGGCGAATCGGGATGCCATCTTCGAGGATCAGCAAGGCCCCGCATCCCCCGGCCCCGGCCAGTAAGGGGGAGCGCACCGAAGACAGATGCTCCTGGCCCGATCCACGCGTGACCCATGTGCCCGGCAGGCGGGTGAAGACCTCGGCCGGATGGGTAGGACGGATGGCGGCCAGTTCTTCACTACTCAGCTCGGTCGTGGCCTGGGCAGTATCCGTGGCGATATCGCGTCCGCGCACCTCGATGCGATCGACTGCCCCACCATCAGGCACCAGGGCGTACAGGATCAAGAATTCAAGCATGACCGATCTCGTTGATTTCCTTTCGTCTCATTCGGGCAAGGATGACGAACGTGATGGCGCCACCCAGGGTCAGCGTAAAGGGAAACAGCAGCACCCAGCGACCGAGGCCGTGTTCAATGCCCTCCAGGACTTGGTAAACGGCCACACCGGCCAGCGGCGCGATCAACCCGCGAATGCCGGTCAGGGTCACATGGATGCCCATGTATAGCGTCGATTGGTCATCACTGGCGAAGTCATTATGGCCCAGGTTCCAGCCAAGCTTGCCGCCGGCAAAGGCCGCGCCCATGGCCAGTGCGCCGATCCAGAACAGCCAGGACAGACCGCTGATGGCCGCGGCCGTGAACAGGCCAAGGGCCAGCACGAAGTTCCAGGCCTGGCGAGCCCGGTAATCCAGGATATGAGTCGCATCAAGACGCCGTGCCCAGATGGGCGTGAACACGGCCAGGCTGAGCAATGGCAGGGTGGTGGTGATCAGCACCTGTTCAAAGCGCGCGAACCCGAATTGTTCATTGAGAATGATGACCAGCAGGGCAATGACCATGAGATTGCCGGAGCCGAATGCGAACATCGTCAGCATGTAGCGACGATACCAGCGGTCCGTGCCAAGAATGTGCAGGCTGGCCCGCAGCTGACCGCCCTGGCGCTGGTTTCGCTGAGCCAGTTCGCTCTTGCGCAGGCGGTTGCCCGCCCGAATCCGGGTGCGCAGGTATTCCCAGGCCGCCAGCACGCCCAGCAGACCGGCAACCGGGAAAAGTACTCGCCAGGCATCCGGCCACCAGGACATGGCCAGGCCGATCAGGGCGGCTGTCAGCGCGATCGTCAGCGAGTAGATGACGGTGATTCGGCCGGTGATGCGCGCACGCACATGACGAGGGAAGTTCGCCCGCCAGATCGCGGCGCGCAAGGTGATCACACCGGCCCAGGCCAGTCGCGCCAGCACCATGGCGACCGTGATCAGCGCCAGCCCCAGTGCGCTGGCCGGAGCCAGCGCCATGATCATCAGGAAAACCGCTGTCACCAGCATGAGTGCAGACACCCAGATGGTCTTGTCGCGCCCCTCGGCAAGCCCGGAAATCCACAACGAGGCCATGTTGGCGAAAGCCGGCGCCCCGGCCACGATGGCGACCGCCAGGTTGACCCAGGTCGGATCGGCGAACTCATCGAAGCGAGTCTTGAGCACCACCCCGACCACCCCACCCTCCAGTGCGCCCAGGGCGACCGCCATGGTCGCATTGGCGCGAATTTCGCGCGGCATCAGCACCCGGGCAATGAAGGGCAGGCGCTGGTTGGGCTCGGGGGCTGGGGGCATGGAGGTATTTTAAGGTTTCCTGATGAGCGTGGTGTCTCAGCGCCCGGGCTTCGTTCGGGTCAAAGCCGTCCTCGGGCGGCGGATTTCGCTGAAGGCCTCGCCACCGCATCGAACTGAAGCGAAATTTGCCGCCCGAGGACGGCTTGCATCATCAAACTTCATCGATATTGCCACCGTCTGCTGAGACACGACGCCAGTAAAGGATTGGGTAGAATGCGGCAAATGACTGATGCGACGATTGAAAAGGCGTGGCTCGAGGATGTGTTGACCCGGAAGATCCCGCTGGGCGGGGCGATGGGGTTGCGTATTGCACGCCTGGATGAAACCGGGCTGGAGTTTCATCTTCCGCTCGAACCCAATATCAACGACAAGGGCACGGCATTCGGCGGCGCCTTGTCCGGCGCCATGTTGCTGGCCGGCTGGTCGCTGCCGCGCCTGTTGCTCCGACGCGCCGGAGTTTCAGGCGACCTGGTGGTTTCGCATTGCGAAACCCACTTTATCGCTCCGGTCAGTGGTGATTTCAACGTGATCTGCGACTGGCCGGCATTGGAAGATCGTGAACAATTCATTGATGATCTTCATCGCCGGGGTCGGGGGCGCCTGGCGCTTGAACCTCGCGTCGAGGCCAATGGCAAAGTGGCAGCCACACTGATTGCCCGTTATGCTGCACTGGGAAAGACATCCGAGGATCAAGGAGCAATGGGTTGATGAAACTTGCTTGTATTGCCATGGTGTCGGCGGCTCTGGCGCTGACCGCCTGCGGTGGCGGCCAGATGGAGCGCGAGCGCCAGGAGATGCTGGATCGCTGGGAAGTACTGGTGCGCTGGAATCACTTCGAATCACTGATCGATTTCATTCACCCGGACTGGCTGGCGGAAAACCCGGTCACCGAGCTCGATATTCGGAGACTGGAACAGTTCAGGGTGACCGAATTCCGGCCCCGTCAGGTCACGGTTGACCCTGATGGCATGGGGGTCCGTCGAGCCGTGCGAATTCGCATGTATCATGTCCATACCCAACGTGAACGCGTTATCGATCACGTGGAACAGTGGCGGTATCATGAAGACATGGATGCCTGGCTGCTCCATTCGGGGCTGCCGGACCCGAGCAATCACTAGGAGGTAGCGGTCATGCGCACCATCGCGGTTGTCAACGCCAAGGGAGGCTGCGGCAAGACCACCGTTGCCACCAGCCTGGCGGCAGCACTGGCCTGGGAGGGCCACAGCGTGGCCCTGGGTGACACGGACCCTCAGCAGTCAACCAATGACTGGCTCAGCCTGCGCAGCGAGGAGTATCCGGAAATACTCGCTGTCAATGCCAAGGGGGGCCCGCTGAGAGCGCCGCCCGATGCTGACGTCATGGTTCTGGACACCCAGGCTGGCATTCACGGCAGCGATCTCGGTCACGTGCTCAGGCGCGCCCAGACCATCCTGGTGCCGGTGCTCCCATCGCCGGTGGACATGCGTGCCGCCTGGCGATTTCTCAATCACATGCTGGAACTCAAACCGGTTCAGGATCGCGAAACCGTGGTCGGCCTGATCGCCAATCGAGTCCGTCCGCATACCATCATTTATCGAGAACTGACCGGATTTCTCAATGACTTCCGCGTCCCGGTGGTCGGTCAGCTTCGCGATTCCATGAACTACGTGCGCGCCTTCGAACGCGGCCTGTCGGTCTCCGATCTGCCACCCTACATGGCCTGGCAGGACTGGGAAGAATGGGAAACCATCATGAAATGGATCAGGAGCCGCCGCTCGCGGGGAAAGGGATGACGGACCTGCTGGCCACGGCTTTCGGCCGTCTGACAGGTCCGGTGTTTGGTTGATTCGTTTGTTCGTTGATTGGTTGGTTCGTTTGTTCGTTTGTTCGTTTGTTCGTTTTGAGGCCACAAACCAACAAACGAATCAACCAACAAACCAACCAACTAACAAACCACCCCCACGTTGTCGATGAGACGGGCCTTGCCCAGTCGGGCGGCCACCAGCAGTCGTTGCGGCCGTCCCGGTTGCGGGAGGCCAAGATCTTCGGCGCTCAGCCATTCCAGGTACTGTGGCCGGAAGCCGGCCGCTTCGAGCTGATCCCAGGCCGACTGTCTTGAATTTTCCCATGGCTGTTCGGCCGCCAGTTTTTCGGCCAGCTCGGTCAGCGTTTGATGCAGCACCGGCGCGGTGGCGCGTTCGGCGGCAGTCAGATACTGATTGCGTGAGCTCATGGCCAGGCCATCGGATTCGCGAACGGTGGGCAAAGCCTGAATCTCGATCGGCAGGGCCAGGTCTCTGACCATTTGCCGAATGATCAACAATTGCTGAAAATCCTTTTCGCCGAAAATCGCCACATCGGGCCGGACCTGGTTGAACAGCCGCAACACCACACTGGCCACCCCGGTGAAATGGCCCGGTCGATCCAGTCCGCACAACGTGTTGGACAAGTGCTCCGGTGGCTGCACCAGGAAGGATTCGGCAAGTGGATACATGGTGTCGACATCCGGGAGCCAGACCAGGTCACAGCCCTCCTGCTTCAGTCCTTCGAGATCTGCCTCAAGGGTGCGCGGGTAAGTCTGGAAGTCCTCGCCAGGTCCGAACTGGGTCGGGTTGACAAAAATGCTCACCACGACACGGTCGCAGTGCTTGCGGATGGCCCGGACCAGACCCAGGTGGCCGGCGTGCAGATTGCCCATGGTCGGTACCAGCCCGACTCGATCGCCCTTGGCCTGCCACTCGGCCACTGCCAAGCGCAGGCGATCCAGTTGGTTGACACTGCGCATGCTCAGGCGTAGCTGTGCTCGGCATCCGGAAAACTGCCATCCCGAACTGCCTCGGCATAGGCGGCCAGAGCGGCATCAATGCTGTCCCGACCAGACATGAAATCGCGCACGAAGCGTGGGCGAGGTCCGCTGCTGATTCCCAGCACGTCGTAGAGGACCAGCACTTGGCCATCAACATCCGGACCGGCGCCGATCCCGATGACCGGGATACGCAAACGCTCAGCGACACTGGCAGCCAGGGCGGTAGGAACACACTCCAGGACCAGCAACCCCGCGCCGGCGTTTTCGAGCGCGACGGCATCCTCGCGCAGCACTCGGGCCAGCGCATCATCGCGCCCCTGAACCCGGTAGCCACCCAGTTGATGCACGTGTTGCGGCGTCAAACCCAGGTGTCCGCAGACCGGAATGCCCTGCGCCACCAGTTCGGACACCCGATCGACCACCGCCGATCCACCCTCGAGCTTGACCATTTCGGCCCCGGCGCTCATCAAGCGGGCCGCCGATTGCATGGCCGTGGGCCGGTCGTGATAGCTCATGAATGGCATGTCGGCGATCAACAATGCCCGCTCCAGGCCCCGACGCACGGCATCGACGTGATAGACCATGTGATCGACGGTCACCGGCAAGGTGCTGTCGCGCCCCTGGATCACATTGCCCAGGGAATCACCGACCAGTACGCAATCGACGCCGGCGGCATCGACCCGGCGAGCGAAACTGGCGTCATAGGCGGTCAGCATGACAATGGACTGATCGCCCTGCTTCATTGCGCCCAGGCCCGGCACGGTGACTTTCTTGCCCGTTTGCGTGTTCATGACACCTCTCTTTGGTGAGTAATCCAACCCGACCCATCCCACTCGGCAATGACCTTCAAGCGGTCACGCTCTCCCGGATCCAGCCGTTGAAGCAGCTCCCTGACCGATGCCCGGCCAGGCACCTCAAGCTCGGGGGACAGATCATGCAACGGCATGAGTGCGAACGCGCGCTCGTGAAGACGGGGATGAGGTACGATCAGATCGGGCTCATTCAGCTGGCTTTCGGCGTAGACCAGCACATCCAGGTCAATTACACGAGGGCCCCAGCGCGCTCCATCGCGCGTACGTCCCAGCTCGCTCTCGATCTGCAACAGGTTCTCCAGCAACTGGCCGGGGGTCTGTGCGGTTTCCACCTGCACCACGGCATTGACGAAGTCCGGCTGGTCGACTCCGCCCCACGGCGGCGTGCGATAGGACGGGGAGACCGCTTGCAGCTGAGTGTGCTCGAGGTTTCCGATACCAACCACGGCTGCCTCCAGCACCCGCATGGAAGCGCCGAGATTGCTGCCAAGACCAATCCAGGCCGGATTCATTGCACCGCCTTGCGCTTGCGCGGCCGACGACGTTTGCGCCCCTTGCCACCCGGTTGAACCATGCGGTGCTTTTCCTCGTTGTCGACCTCCTGGATGCGCGTCCACCATTGCGCCAGCTCCTCGAGCTCGGGTTCCTCGAGGACGCGCAGCAGCAGGAAATCGTAGGCGGCCCGAAAGCGACGTTCATTGATCAGGCGCAGGGCCCGCTTGCCGCGACGCTTTTCAAAGCGCGGCTGCATGCACCAGATTTCCTTGGACATGGTTGAAAACCGGCGATGAATGGCCACCTGCCTGGCCTGGGCGGCCATGGCCTCTTCTCCTGCCTCGGCCAGTGCATCGACCGGAGCCATTCCGGCGGCGATCAGTTGATCGGCGCGCGCCTTGACTCGCTGCCACAAAAAGGCCGCAAACAGGAACCCGGGGGTGACCGGCAATCCCCTGGCGACTCGGTCATCGGTATTCTTCAGGGCCTGCTCGACCAGCGGCGGCGGTTGCGCCGGATCCGGAAAGAGATCCGGGAACAATTCCTTCCACAGCGCCTGGCGAACCAGCGCCTGGTACGTCGGCCAGGCACACCCGGACAGAAACAGCTTGAGAATCTCGTCGAACAGCCTGGCGGGCGGAATCTCGCCCAGCAAGGGCGCCATGGAGACCATGGGACCGGCCGTGGCAGGCTCCATGGTCAGGTCCAGCTTGACCATGAAGCGGATGGCGCGCAACAAACGGACCGGATCTTCCCGATAGCGGGTCACCGGGTCTCCAATCAGCCTCAGACGACGAGCCCGGACATCCTCGTAGCCGTCGACGTGGTCTCGAATGGTTTCAGTGGCCGGGTCATACATCAGGGCG
Organism: Wenzhouxiangella sp.; assembly: GCA_007134485.1. Taxonomy (GTDB): domain Bacteria; phylum Pseudomonadota; class Gammaproteobacteria; order Xanthomonadales; family Wenzhouxiangellaceae; genus Wenzhouxiangella. Next base: position 10,322 of record SLKT01000016.1, read on the forward strand.
TTGATGGTGAAATCACGCCGCTCGGCGTCTTCAGGCTCGGTGCCATACACGTTGTCGCGGATCAGGCGACCCTGGTCGACCTCGCGATGCTCGCTGTCTTCGCTGCCGTTGCCGCGAAAAGTCGCGACCTCTATGATTTCCCGACCAAACCGCACGTGCGCCAGGCGGAAACGCCGTCCGATCAATCGGGCGTTGCGCATCAACTCGCGGACTTGTTCCGGAGTGGCGCTGGTGGCGACATCGAAGTCCTTGGGGCGATGGCCGAGCAACAAATCGCGGATGCTCCCGCCAACGATGTAGGCAGCATGTCCGGCCTGTTGCAAACGCTCGATGACCTTGCAGGCGTTGGCGCTGACGTGGCGCGACTGGATACCATGATCCTTGCACTCGATCACGCGCACTGAACGGGATTTATCGGATACTTGTGAAGTCGATTTCAAAGGCAATGGCCTGCACAGTGTCTACAGGCATCGATCCAGTTTGGTAAAATCAATTCGCCATTTTAGCATTTCCATCACATCTTCCTGACATTCCGACGGAATCCGGATTCATGACTTTTGTCGTTATTGAAAACTGCATCAAATGCAAATACACCGACTGTGTCGAGGTGTGTCCAGTCGACTGTTTCCACGAAGGCCCCAATTTTCTTGCCATCGATCCGGAAGAATGCATCGATTGCACGTTGTGCGAGCCGGAATGCCCGGTCGAGGCCATCTACCCCGAGGATGACCTGCCTGCCGGCCAGGAAAAATTCCTGGAACTCAATGCCGAATTGTCCCGTGAATGGCCGGTCATCACGGAAATGAAACCGGCCCCTGAAGACGCCAAGGAATGGGAGGATGTTCCCGACAAGCTGAAGTACCTGGAACGCTGACCCCCCTGCCCCCTGAATCCTGCCCCCTGACAAAAACGTCAACCCAGTCGGTCGCGAAGTACTGATAGCACGTACTCGGCACGCTCCATGTCGATGACATCGCCGCCGGAATCAAGCAGACTGACCCGGGTGTGACTATCGTCATGCGGATGCACCTCGACAAGGTAAACGCCGCTGTAGTCCAGAACCTCGGTGCCTCGCCAGAAGGCAAATCGAGCCAACCCGGTGCGATCGACATAGATCGGGTCATGATCGAACCGGACCCGGTATCGACGTTCGGATTCATCGACATCACGCACGCTCATGCCTGATCGATTGAGGCTGAAACTCAAGCGTCGCCAGACACTGTCGGGCTCATCCTCGACCCGCAAGTACAGCCCGGTGGGGCCGAAGCGGATGTGCGAACGGGACTTCTCGGCCTCGGCGCTCGGCAACACACGCGGTGGCCGCGCCTCGTCACCTGCGGCGGCCAGCTCCGGCAGCGAATAACCGGGCACCGAGAATGTCGGGCGAACCTCCGGGCTGGACAACTCCGGCGGCGTCCTGATTTCGCCGAGCTCCTCGCTGTCCAGATAAGCCGGCTGGCGATCCCGGTTGAAACAACCGGCGGTCAAAAGCACTGCCAGGACAACCAGAACGAGCCGGTTCATTATCAATTGATGATTCATAAACCCCTTGCAAACGGGTGAACGAAAAAAGTAATCATGACACAATGGAAGCCGCCCAGTTTAGGCAACATCAGCGGCCACGTCCAGCCGCATTTTCTCCAGCAACGCCCGGCCACGAGCCTGAAACCGCTCATCCAGCGCAACCAGGGGCAATCGAATGCCGGGCCCGATCCGCCCCATCAAGGCCAGCAGCCACTTGACCGGCACCGGATTGGATTCCACGGCCAGAAATTCATAGAGCTCCGACAGGCGGGCATTTTCGCGACGCGCGGATTCGACATCACCGGCCAGTGCGTGATCGCACAGGCGGACAAAATCGCCGGGGATGACATTGGCCGCCACGGAGATCACCCCATCAGCACCCTCGAGCATGCGCTCGCAGCAGGTCGGATCATCTCCACTGAGGACCGGGATGCCGCCGACCGTCAGTTCGGCAACCCGCTGGGCATCGCCGACTGCCTCCTTGATCGCCACGATGTTGTCGTGCTCGAACAGACTCAGCGTGGTCTCCGGCAACAAGTCCACAGCCGTTCTCGACGGCACGTTATAGAGTACTACCGGAATGTCCGAAGTGTCGGCAACCGCACGAAAATGAGCATCCAGACCCCGTTGCGAAGGCCGGTTGTAGGCCGGAGTCACCACCAGCGCCGCATCTGCCGACAGGCGCGCAGCCATTCGGGTACGTTCGATGGTCTCGGCAGTTGAAGGAAAACCGGTGCCGGCAAGCACCTGCATTCGTCCCGCCGAACGCTCGACGGCGCTCGACACAAGCCAGCCAAACTCTTCGTTTGTCAGGGTTGCCGATTCACCGGTGGTACCGGCCACAACCACGCCGGTGGTGCCGTGATCCATGTGCCAGTCGAGCAACTCGAGCCAGGCGTCCTTGTCGACATCGCCAGGCGCCGTCATGGGGGTGACCAGAGCTGCTATGGAACCACTGAACATCGTTTTTTCCATGGTGTTGGGATTTCCGGGGGCTTGCGGGCCCGTCGACTCGCACGTATTCTGCTAACGTATGTTGCAGTCTAACTGACGAGACGCCCGTTTGAGCGCTCATCTCAACTCAAGTTCCTGAATTAACGAATATTTCATATCATGGCTTCCAAGACCCCCCGCCTATCCAAGACCCGGTTGCCTGCAACCGGCGATCGTGAGCTCAGCCTGGCCGATTTCAAAGGTCAAGCGCTGGTTGTCTACTTCTATCCGCGCGACAACACGCCCGGCTGCACCCAGCAGGGTCAGGATTTCCGGGATCACCATGACCAGTTCCAGGCCGCCGGCTGCGAGGTCGTCGGCATCTCGCGCGACAAGGCATCCACCCATGAAAAGTTCGCGGCCAAGCACGAATTTCCGTTTCCGCTTTTGGCTGATACCGACGAACAGCTGTGTGGCGAATTCGATGTCATCAAGGAAAAGAACATGTACGGCAAGAAAGTCATGGGCATCGAGCGCAGCACGTTTCTGTTTGATGCCAATGGCAAGCTGGTCCGCGAATGGCGCAAGGTGCGCGTGCCCGGGCATGTCGAGGAAGTGCTCGAGGCTGTTCAGGGCCTGAGCTGATCGCGATCTTCTTTGCCTCCCAAACTCGTTCCAGGAGCCGGAGAGCCCATGGCTGAGCCAGCACGTCTGTATCTGCTCGACACCAATGTGTTGATGCACGACCCCACTGCCCTTTTCCGCTTTGCCGAGCATGACATTTTTCTCCCCATGATCGTGCTTGAAGAACTCGACCGCTCGAAAAAAGGGGTCTCGGAGGTCGCTCGCAACGTACGCCAGGTCAGCCGTTTCCTGGGCCAGATGATGCATCCGGGCAGCAAGCTGGAAAACGGCGTGGCTCTGACCGAGCCCGAAGGGCTCAATCTCAAGGCCGGCACCGGCAGGCTGTATTTCCAGACTGAAAAGTTCGAAAACGGCTCCGACCTGGTCGGTGATCGGGGCCTGGCCGACAACGAAATCCTGCTGGCGGCCCTGGCACTGACGCGCAAGCTGCCGGACACCCAGGTCATTCTGGTATCGAAGGATATCAATCTGCGCATCAAGGCCACCATCCACGGCATCGTCGCCGAGGACTACCATAATGATCGCGCCCTGGACGACCTGAGCCTGCTCTACACGGGCATGCGCGAGCTTGACAACTCCTTCTGGGAAGCCCATGCCACCGAAGACTCATGGACCGAGGAGAGTCGGACCTTTTACCGCATGGCCCGTCAACCCGACGACGAGTGGCATATCAACCAATGCCTGCGTCTGGCCGGACAGAACGGGCTGGAAGCCCTGGTCAGGGAAGTCGGAAGTGACCACATCGTACTCGAGGTTGCACAGGATTACCGACGCTCGCAAAGCGAGGTGTGGGGCATTCAGGCGCGCAACCCCGAACAGAATTTCGCCCTGAATCTGTTGATGGATCCCGAGATCGACTTCGTCACCTTGCTGGGCACTGCCGGCACCGGCAAGACCCTGCTGGCCCTGGCCGCCGGCCTGGCCCAGACCCTGGACGACAAGATCTATCGCGAGATTCTCATGACCCGGGCGACGGTCTCGGTCGGCGAGGACATCGGCTTCCTGCCCGGTACCGAGGAAGAAAAGATGACGCCCTGGATGGGCGCACTGACCGATAATCTGGAGGTGCTGACCGAGTCCGACAACGATGGCGGCGACTGGGGACGGGCGGCGACCAACGACCTGCTGGCTTCACGCATCAAGATTCGTTCGCTGAATTTCATGCGCGGGCGGACGTTTCTGAGTCGCTACCTGATCATCGATGAAGCCCAGAACCTTACCCCGAAGCAGATGAAGACCCTGATCACTCGGGCCGGGCCCGGCACCAAGATCGTCTGCCTGGGCAATATCGAGCAGATCGACACCCCCTACCTGACCGAAACCACTTCAGGACTGACCTTCGCGGTCGACCGCTTCAAGCACTGGCGCCACGCCGGTCACGTCACCCTGCGCCGTGGTGAACGGTCACGATTGGCCGATTTTGCTTCTGAAATGCTGTAGTTGGATTGATGCCGAGCTCGGAATTCACGCCCGTCGGCCGCTCATAAGACCATTGAAAAGCGGTACTCGATCTCCCCTGCCCGTTCGCCATCCGCACCGAATCGCCGCTCCACAACCCTTGACTGAGCACCGAGGCTGACCAGCGTGGTGCACCGCGTGCCATAACTCGGTGTGACAATGAACGGCGGCGACAGCACCCGTTCGACCTCCAGCCCGATGCCGGTATCCGGCAGTTCCTCATCCGGGGCGTGTTGGCGGTCGAACATCAGCTCGAACAGGCGCTCCGGATCCGGCTCTGCCGGAGAACCGACCAACCCCTTGAGCGTGCGCGCCACCCGCCGTGATTTCGGCCAGGGATCATCCAGTCGACCATTGGATAGCGCATGCACACCCGGCTCGATCTGCCGCGGCACACATTGACTGGAACAATACCAGAGCTGCTCACGATTGCCCGCCAGCAGATTGAAAGGACCGGTCTCGAACCGCTCGGCATGAACACGGCGCACATAGTCTTCGGGATCTTTATCCGATTTAAGAAAGTCGATCGGCAAACGACCGCGCGAGCGAGGCGCCGAGGCGACCCCGGGATCTCGGATATTGGTCACTGCGGCAAAGCACCCGTCCCGGGAAACCGCCAACCAGGTCCCCCCGGCCCGCTCATCGCGACCGGCCAGTGGGCCATTGGGCCATTGCCACCAGGCCATCGGTTGGGTCGGTCGTTCGTGAAACTCATCCCGGTTGGCCACCATCAGCAGGTGCCGAGCTTGTCCAGGAGTATAAGCAAGCGCGATCAGACACATGCGTCACGGGCCTCGGCCTTGAGGATCATTGGTATCACTTTCGTTTCCGTCTTGCATTACTTCAACCGGTGTTCTGCAAACCTTGGGCGATGCCATGGACGCTGGCGATCAGGGCCTGCTCGAGGCGTTCATCCTCACGGTTGTCGGCCCGCCATTTTCTAAGCAGATCAACCTGGGTAAAGCTCATGGGATCGACATACGGGTTGCGCAGCAGGATGGAACGCTTGAGGGTCGGGTCCTGCTCGAGCAGGTTGTCCTGGCCCTTGAGCTTGCAGATCATCTCGCGAGTCAGGTTGAATTCATCGAGGATGGTCGGAAAATAACGCTCGCCCAGCTCGCCGGCCAAGCCGGCATAACGTCGGGCAATGTCCATATCCGACTTGGCCATGGCCATTTCGGCATCCTGCAGCAGATTGGACAGGAACAGCCATTGCCGGGCCATTTCAGTGACCGGCTGTTCGCCAACCTCGTCAATCAGCGCGGCCAGGCCACTGCCCAGGCCGTACCAGCCCGGCAGGGCATGTCGGCTCTGGCCCCAGGCAAACACCCACGGAATGGCGCGCAGGCCGGCAATGCCGCTCTTGTGCTGACGCGAGGCCGGTCTCGAGCCGATGCGCATGCGCTCAATGACATCAATGGGTGTGGCGGCGCGAAAGTACTCGGCAAAGCGCTCGTCGCTATACACCAGGTCACGGTAACTCTCGCGGGCCAACCGAGACAGGCGGCCCATCCATTCATGCCATTGGCGGTGGTTTTCTCGATCGGACGTCCTGGCCAGCGTCGCCTTGATCACCGCTCCGGCGGTTTGTTCAAGGTGACGGATGGCAATCGGGCGCAGAGCATATTTGCGATGAATGACCTCTCCCTGTTCGGTCATGCGCAAATGACCATCCACGGAACCGGGCGGTCCGGCCAGTACGGCCCGGTGGGTCTTGCCGCCTCCACGGCCGATGGTGCCGCCGCGGCCATGAAAGAAGGTCACCCGGAGCTCATGATGGCCGAACAGTTCAACCAGTTTTCGCTGGGCATCCTGCAAGGACCAGCGCGAGGCGACCATGCCGCCGTCCTTGTTGCTGTCGGAATACCCCAGCATCACCACCTGGCGATCGCCGCGCCGGGCCAGCAACTCACGCCAGGTCGACAGCTCCAGCAGGCCCGACATCACGCTTTCGGCCGCTGCCAGATCGTCAACCGTTTCAAACAGGGGCACCAGGTCCAGTCGGCCATCCTCGATGCCGGCAGCACGCGCCATGAACCAGGCGGCCAGCACATCATCCGCATTGCGGCTCATGCTCACGATCAGCGTACCAATGGCATCGTGGCCGAATTTTGCATGGGCCCGCGCCGCCGCGGCCAGCAGCGCGAACACCGGATGATCGTCCTGACGCCCCGTGTCACCTTGGTCCAATGCTTCCAGCAGGCGCCTGGTCCGCTCGGCCGGTGGGCGGTCCACCCAGTCGACATCATCGAGTTGACGCGCCACGGCCTGGTGCAAGTCCCCCGAATCGATCCGCAGATCGAGCGACGCCAGATGGAAGCCGAACATTTCAACTCTGCGCCGAAGCCGTTCGACCGGGAACAGGCCGGCCTGGGTGCCATGGTGTGCCTTGAGACTGTCAATGATCAGGCACAGGTCCTCGAGCAGGCCACCGGCCCCGGTGTAGGCATTTTCAGCATCCTCCAACGTCGCCTTCAACCGGGCATCGACATGGCACAGCAAGACCCGGTAAGGCATGTCGCCATGGCGCTCGGGCACGCGCTCGCTGACTTCGGGCATGCGGGCGGTGTAATCGGCGATGCGCTCGGACAGGGCCTGGCTGATTGTCGCCCGGCCCTCGGTCTGCGAAAGCAGGCGGTTAAGGCGACCGACCTCGCGCCGATAGTTTCCGATCACCTGGCGTCGCTGCTCGGCCAGGGTATCGAGAACAGTCTCCGGGCCGACATTGGGGTTGCCGTCCATGTCGCCGCCCACCCACGAACCGAAGCGTAACAGGGTCGGTACATCGCCCGGCTGGATCTCGACACCGAACGCTTGCGCGGCGGCCTCGGCCAGGTGCTCATGGAAAACCGGAGCGATCCGGTACAGCACATTGGCCAGGTAGAAGTGGGCATGCTCGGCCTCATCGGCCACCGTGGGTCGACTGCGCGACTGCTCGGCCGTCTGCCAGGCAATGGTCTGTTCCATTCGAACTCGATCGATCAGGCGCTCGGCATCGGCCGGTGGCAGACCCGGGTCCAATCGTTCGATCAGGTAGCGGGCCATGCGCTGCTCCTTTTCGAGGATGGAGCGCCGCGTGGCCTCGGTGGGGTGGGCGGTAAATACCGGCTCGATCAGCACCTTGTCCAGAACTGCCGCCACCTGGCGCCAGTTCATTCCCTGGTCACGCAACTGACCGAGCCCATCGGCCAGGCTTTCGGGTTGAATGCCCGCGCCCTCGGCCTGGTACTGGCGACGACGGCGGATGCGATGGACCTGTTCGGCCAGGTTGACCATGCGAAACCAGGCGGCAAAGCCACGCACGAACTCGCTGGCCTGATCAAAATCATCGAACCGGCACAGTGTCTCCAGCGCTTGACCATCGATCCGCCCCAGGCGTCGGTCAATGGCTGCCGAACGTGCCGTTTCCACCCGCTCGAAGAGCTCTTGTCCACATTGCTCCCGCAAGAGCTCGCCAACCAGAGTGCCCAGCACGCTGACATCCTCGCGCAATGGCTCGTGACGGGCGGGAAAGTCAATCTGATCGCGTCGCATGAAATGCCTGTTCATTGAAAGGATGATTCAGAATAGCGGATTCACTGCATTCGAGGTTCACCATTCGACAAGGCGTCGATGGTCTACCATGGACATCATGACCGCATCCGGGCCCAAATCACAGGAACGCTTTCTGCCGCCGGAATCTGAACTGGACGAAAAATTCATCCTCGCCGGCGGCCCGGGCGGTCAGCATGTCAATCGCACCGAGACCGGGGTTCAGTTACGCTTCGACACTGCTCAATCCTCCATTTTGACCAGTGAAGTGAAGGCGCGCCTTCTGAAACTGGCCGGCAGCCGCGCCGACAACCAGGGCGTGATCACCATCGAGGCCAAGTCTCACCGCAGCCAGCACCGCAACCGGGCCGATGCGCGTGAACGCCTGGCCGCCCTGATCGAAAAAGCCCACCGCAAACCGCGCAAGCGCATTGCCACCAAACCCTCGCGCAGCGCCAAGAAAAAGCGCCTCAAAGCAAAACGCCATCGCGGGCGAATCAAGGCCGGGCGGGGCAAGCCGGGGTTGGAGGAATAAAAGAACATATTCTCCCGCAGAAGCGCAGAGACGCGGAGGTGAAAAATTCAAATCACCGAAAACACCGAAATCACTGAATTAAGTTCAATGTGTCTTTAGTGCCTTCGGTGGTCTATTCTTTTGTCCTTATGATCCTTTTTCCCTCAGCGCCTCTGCGCCTCCGTGGGAGCAATCTGATTTTTCATGACGGAGCCGGGCAGCGGATTTGGCCAGTCATGTAGGTCACGGCCTGGCCGGTGAGGATGACGCGGTCGCCATGCAGTCGGCAGCCGAGCGTACCGCCGCGCCGGGAGAGTTGGCGGGCGGTGAGGTCGTTCCTGCCCAATTCGCCGGCCCAGTACGGGGTCATCTTGCAGTGGGCCGAACCGGTAACCGGGTCTTCGTTGACGCCGACCTTGGGATAGAAACAGCGGCTGACGAAATCATGCTCCGTGCCGGGCGCGGTGGCAATGACCCCTCGCCGGTCCAGTTGAGCAAGAACCGCGAAATCGGGCTGTAGATCCATGATCTCCTGCTGGTGGTCGAAAATGGCCAGCAAGTCCGGAGCGGCCCGGGCCTGGCTCGGCCTGGCGCCCAACCCCTTGACCAGGGTATCCGATATATCGACAGGCTCTGAAGCAATGGCCGGAAAGTCCATGCTCAAGCCTTGATCCGTTCTTTCTACGGTCAGCGATCCGCTTCGTGTTCGGAACGAAATGGCCGAGCCGGGATAGTCCAGATGCTCAAAGAGTACATGCGCCGTTGCCAACGTGGCATGCCCGCAAAGATCAACTTCGGCAGTCGGGGTGAACCAGCGCAGGTGGAAGTCGTTATCCTCCGGGCAGAAAAACGCCGTTTCCGAAAGGTTGTTTTCCATGGCGATCGTTTGCATCTCGGCATCGGACAACCACTGCTCCAGTGGCACCACGGCGGCCGGATTGCCCTCGAACAAGGCATTGGCGAACGCGTCGACCTGGTAGATCGGTAACGACATGATGATTTCTCCCGGTAGTTGAAAAAGTATCGATAAGAAAGTGTAGCGTAGCCATTACAATAGTCGGAATGGTCACGAAAATCCTGTTGTTACTGGCGTTGTTGTTGGTGCTGGCCGGAGCCTTCCTGGCTTACGGTCCACCCGCTTCAGGCGTGGGACTGTTCCTCATGCTCTGCAGCCTGCCACCACTGTTCCTGGGCATTTTCTTCTACCTGCTCAACACCTCAGAACAACAAGACAACCAGTAAACCAAAAAACGAACAAACGAACAAACGAACAAACGAACAAAC
>SLKT01000007.1 GCA_007134485.1 Wenzhouxiangella sp.
CCGGAAGGATTCGAACCTCCGACCGCCTGGTTCGTAGCCAGGTACTCTATCCAGCTGAGCTACGGGCGCTTGGAAACTGCAAGCCGCGCATTATGGAAAATCCTGGCCGGGCTGTCAAGGGTTTGGGGGGTTGGACCGGCAGGTTATGCAGCTTGCACTCAGAGCTGATCCAGGGCTCGACCGTATGCGGGGGCGGAGAAGCCGACCAAACGTTCGTCGCCGATGAAGGTCAGCGGTACGCCGCGGCCGCCGGCATCGCGAAAGCGCCGCTGGGCCTTGGTGGAGCTCTCGATGTCGATCTCCAGGAAGTCGACTCGTTCAGCCTCGAGAAAGTCACGTGCCTGGTCGCAGTAGCCGCACCATGGTGCCGAAAACATCACGATCTGGTGCTCGGCGCTGATGTCCGCGGCCGAAGTATCCGAAGACGTGGACTTGAACAGGTTCCAGGCCAGGAAACCCACCAGCAAGAAAACGAGAATGCGACCAAGACTCATGGGTCAAAACTCCTTGTCAGCCCACTCAGGAGGCGGGCACGAGTTGCAGTTCGAATTCCAGCTCGACGCGATCTTCAACGAATTCGGTATCGGCAAACTCGCCCTGCCCGACCTCGAATTCCATTCTGAAGATCTCCGCCTTGCCGGCCAGCGTCAGTGTATCGCCATCACGCTCGAGCCTCAAATCAACGGCCTGCGGAGCTCGCACACCCCGCAATTCAAGTTTGCCCTCGGCCCGGTAGGCATCATTGTGCGACTCGATTGACTGGCTGGTCCAGGTCGCCTTCGGATAGTGGTCGACAAAGAACATCTCCTCGCTCAGCAGGGCCTCGTCACCCTGGCGAATGCCGACCGAGGCCGAACCGGTTTCGACCTCGACCTTGATGCGCGCACCGCCGAGGTCCTCGCCTTCCAGGCAGACCTCGACGTTGAAGTCCTGAAAGTCACCTCGAACGAGGTTACCTTCGGCCACACCGGAGAAGGTCAACTCGCCATGTTCGGCATCCGACAGGTAACATGTCTGATCGCCGGTAGCGGTCAGTGGCATGGCCATTCCGAAGACCATTATCAAAATCATTTTCCACGCCATATCGGCAACATTCTCCTGAGTACATCATCGTGCTTCAAAAAGTGATGGCGCAAGGCGGCCAGCACGTGAATGATCGCCAGCAATCCCAGGCTGATCGCCAGGGCCTGGTGGATCAGACCGAAAACATCCTCGAGACGTTCACTTGTCTCGATCAGGCCCGGAATGCTGACTGGTCCCCACCAGTACTCACCCAACCCGGCCGCCGATGAGTACAACCAGCCAGTGAGCGGGACGGCGAAGATCAGACCGTAAAGCACGGCATGGCTGAGGCCGGCGGCCAGGCGCTCCCAGCGAGGCATGCCGGCCGGCAGGTCCGGAGGGCGGTTGAACAGTCGCCAGGCCAGTCGCAACACGGCCAGCAACAACACCACCATGCCGATGGTCTTGTGCTGGGTGACCAGTTCCAGACGGATCCGGAACCCTTCCGCGTTGTCGATTCTCCAGGCCCAGGTATACTGAAAAATGATCAGGGCCACGATCAGCCAGTGGAACAACTGGCTGATCAAGCCGTAGCGATCGTCGGTGTTGCGCAACGGAATGCTCAAGCGCTCAATTCCCTGACCTTGCGAGGCACCGGGCCATTTCAACCGTAAAGCTCGATCAGCGCTCCCAGTCGTTCATCCACCCATTCGCTGACCGGCGTCAATCGGATCCCCAGGCGTTGCTCAAGTTGATCGGTGTCGACTCGCGGCCCCTGCTTGTCGTGTTTTTCGATATCGGCGTAGAGTCCGGCGATGGCGCGCGCCACCCGGGCACTGCCGGTCAGATGGCTGAGCATGTCGGCAAAGTCATCGTTCGACTGCGGTGCATAGTGAACTTCACGACCCCATACCCGCGACAGGTGACGGCACAACTCGGGGCCGGTCACCGGCTCGGGGCTGGCAATATCCAGGATTTCGCCGACCACATCCGCCTCCAGGCAGGCCACGACGATGCGCCCCTGGTCTTCCGTGGACGTCCAGTTCAAGCGTCGCTTTTCAGAGAACGGCGGGTAGGTCAGTCGACCCTGGTCGCGGACCTCGCGAATCACGTGCGGCCAGACCAGATTCGCCAGGTAAAGGGTGGGTCGCAGTATCACGGCGTCGACCGGGCAATCCAGGAGTCTGCGGGTGATCTCGCGCATGGCGGTGACGAAGTCACCGGCCGGCAATTCATCTCCGGAGTACTCACCGGTCGAGAAGACCAGGCGTTGCACACCGCTGCGGACCGCCGCAGCGATGACGTTGTCGACCACATCGATGGCGCGCAACTTCTCGGGCAGGATCGGCAAGTGAAAGAACAGGGCATCGACACCCTCGGCCGCTTCAGCGATGGATTCGGCATCGCCCAGATCGGCCTCGACGATATCGACCTGTTCGGAAAGTTTTTCCTCGGCACCCTCGACATCACGCGTTGCGGCGCGCACGTTCAATCCCGCATCCATGGCCGCATCGACCACCGGGTGACCCTGCACGCCACGCGCACCGAAGACCAGCAAGCTATTGATATTCATCGTATTATCATTCCTTTTCGTGTCATGGGCACAAGCCTACATGCCCAGTCCGCCGCCGCCGGGCATGCCACCGCCCGGCATACGTTTCATCAGATTGGCCATGCCCTTCTTGCTGCCGACCTTCTTCATCATCTTCTGCATCTGCTTGTGCTGTTTGATCAACCGATTGACATCCTGGATCTGGGTGCCCGAGCCGGCCGCGATGCGGCGCTTGCGCGAGCCCTTGATGATGTCCGGATAACGCCTTTCATTGGGTGTCATCGAGTCGACGATGGCAATCATGCGTCGGGTCTGGGTGTCATCCATCTGGGCCTTGGCCGCCTCCGGCAAGCGATTCATGCCAGGCATCTTGTCGAGCAATGAACCCACACCACCGAGATTCTGCATCTGCTTGAGCTGATCTCGCAGATCATCCATCCCGAAACGCTTCGAACCCTTGCCGACCTTGCCGGCCAACTTGCGCGCCTTTTTCTCATCAACCTTGCGTTCGACTTCCTCGACCAGGCTGAGCACATCGCCCATGCCGAGAATACGAGACGCCAGCCGATCGGGATGGAACGGTTCGATGCCGTCCAGTTTTTCCCCGGTACCCAGGTACTTGATCGGCGCACCGGTGATCTGGCGCACGGATAAGGCCGCCCCGCCTCGCGCATCGCCATCGGTCTTGGTCAGTATGACCCCGGTCAGCGGCAGAGCCTGGTGAAAAGCCTTGGCGGTGTTGGCGGCATCCTGACCGGTCATGCTGTCGACGACAAACAATACCTCGGTCGGCGTGACGGCCTGATGGACCCGACGAATCTCGTCCATCATGGCCTCGTCGATGGCCAGACGACCAGCGGTATCCAGGATGACTACATCGCTGAAAGCGCGTTTGGCCTGCTCGACGGCCTGCTCGGCAATCTTGACGGCATCGCGATTGTCCGCAGCGCGAAAGAACTCACTTTGTGACTGTTCGGCCAGGGTCTCGAGTTGATCAATGGCTGCCGGCCTGTAGATGTCACAACTGGCCAGCAGCACCTTCTTGCCATGGCGCTCACGAATCAGGGCGGCCAGCTTGCCGGCCGTGGTGGTCTTGCCCGCACCCTGCAACCCGGCCAGGAGAATAACCACCGGCGGTGGCTTGTCCAGCTCCAGGGCGGCATGGGTGTCACCGAGCACCCGCTTGAGTTCCTCGTGCACCACCTTGATCAGCGCCTCACCGGGTTTGAGGCTGCCGATCACTTCCTGGCCAATGGCCCGCTGACTGGCCTGGGAGATGAACTCCTTGACGACCGGCAAGGCCACATCGGCCTCGAGCAGGGCAATGCGCACCTCGCGCATGGCCTCGCGAATGTTGTCCTCGGTCAGGCGTCCGCGACTGCGAAGACGCTCCAGTGATCCCGAAAGTCGCTTGCTGAGCTGATCAAACATGAAAGAAAAACCGCTTGCTCTTGGGGTTGGTTCAATCTGTCATTATACTGGGCTGGTGTCTCACTCCACATCATCAGGCTGCGATTCGTGCAAGCGGATTCAATTCTAGCCGTGCTGACCGGAGTGGCCTACGTGGCCGCCGGTCTGCTCCTGGCGCTGAGCTATTACCATTCCAGGCCGGTCTTGCGCACCATCAGTCTGGCGCTGGCCTTGCTGTCGATCGCCGGGCATGCCTTGATCGTCTGGCAGAACCTGGCGACCCCGCTGGGCTGGGATGTCAATTTCATCAACATCCTGGCGCTGGCGTCGCTGATCGTGATGGTGCTGCTGTTGCTCTCGAGCATCGGCACGCAAATGCTCGAGGCCGCGGTCATTGCACTGCCGGGGGCGGCCCTGTGTGTCTGGCTGGTTGGACTGTCCAGTCCATCCCCGGTAATCCTGACCCGGCTGGCGCCCATGGTCGAAGTCCACGTCTTCAGCTCCCTACTGGCCTATGCGCTGTTGAGCATCGCCGCCATGGTCGCCATTCTGCTGGCCATCCAGGAACACTTGCTGCGACACCCCAGAACCATTCGACACCTGGAGTTACTGCCCCCCCTGGCGGTCCTGGAAACGCTGATGTTCAGGATGATCATGGGCGGCTGGCTGGTGCTGACGGCGAGCGTGATCACCGGGCTGACATTCGTCGAGAACCTGCTGGCCCAGCACCTGGTCCACAAGACGATTCTGACCATACTGTCCTGGGTATTGTTCGGGCTCCTGCTGGCCGGTCGCTGGTGGTATGGCTGGCGTGGACGGCGGGCCATTCACCTGACCCTGATCGCCATGCTGGTCCTGATACTCGGCTATTTCGGCAGCAAGTTCGTACTCGAAGTCATTCTCGATAGAACCTGGTTCACCGTTCCCGAAGGTGCATCGACCATAGCCGATGGTTGAACAGATCTCGCTGACGGCGCTGTTTTCACTACTGGGCATCCTGATTGTCCTGTCGGCGTTTTTCTCCGGCTCCGAAACCGGGCTGGTCGCATTGAATCGCTACCGCCTGCGCCACCAGTCGCAGAGCGGGCACCGCGGGGCACGTCTGGCCCAGGCGCTGCTGTCCAAGCCCGATCGGATGTTCGGCCTGATCCTGCTGGGCAACAACCTGATCAACATCCTGGCCGCCTCGATCTCCACCGTGATCGCGCTTCGCCTGCTCGGTGATGCCGGCATCTGGGTATCGACCCTGGTCCTGACCGCGGTCATTCTGATCTTTGCCGAGCTGGCGCCGAAAACGGTCGCGGCGCTGTATCCGCAGCGTGTGGCCTACCCGGCCAGCTATGTCCTTACACCCCTGCTCAAAGTCCTCTACCCGGTGGTCTGGCTGATCAACCTGGCGGCCGGCGCCTTGCTCCGACCATTCGGCATTCGCAAGATGGGCATCCACGCCGATGCACTGAACCGCGATGAGTTGCGCACCCTGGTCAAGGAAGGTGGACGACATATCTCGCTTGATCATCAGCAGATGCTGATCAACATCCTCGATCTGGAACACGGCACCGTTGACGATGTCATGGTGCCGCGCCAGGACATCGTCGGCATTGATCTGGACAGCTCGTGGGAGGACATTCTGGATGCCCTGACCCAGACCATCTACACCCGCATGCCGGTCTGGAAAGGTGACCTCGACGATATTGTCGGCCTGCTGCATATTCGCACCATCCTGACCAAGCTGGCCCAGAATCGCCTGAACCCCCAGGCCCTGCGCAAGGCCATTCGTCAGCCTTACTTCATTCCCGAAGGCACCCCCCTGACCCAGCAGTTACTGGAGTTTCAGCGACGTGAACGGCGGATGGGACTGGTGGTCGATGAATACGGCGACATCCAGGGCCTGGTGACGCTCGACGATATCCTGGAAGAAATCGTCGGCGAATACACCACCGAGGGTGGTGCGCGCCAGAGACTGGTGCGCAAGCTCGAGAATGGCTCGTTCATCGTCGATGGCGGCGCCACGATTCGCATGCTCAACCGCCGCCTGGAATGGAACCTGCCCACCACCGGCGCCAAAACGCTCAATGGCCTGATTCTCGAACAACTCGAATCCATTCCCGACGGTCGCACCAGCCTGCAGCTTGGCAATTACATCTTCACCATCGTCGACATGGTCGACAAACGCATCCGCAAAGTCATGGTCCGCCCGCGTGAAAACGAGGATGGGGATTGAATCACTCCAGCATGGTGACCAACTGACCCATCAACTGCGGCCAGTCGACCAGCCGGCGATGGCCGACAATATCCAGCCTTGGCAATGCCCGACCCTCGACGATGTAGAAGCCGCCGGATTCATGCCGGGCGACTCCGTCAATATGACAGATGTTGTTCGATAGTCGGCAAGCCAGTCCGGCGCGTCGATAGGGAAAGTCTTCGAATACCCGAAGCACGGTGCCTGACAGTAGCGCCCCGCCGCCACCGCCCAGGTCGGACAGGTTTTCGACCGCACGCTGGCTGATGCGCCGGCGTGGGGCATCTTCGTGGGTAAACACTCGAGTGTCCATGGCAACGGGCCGCCAATCGAGCAGCCGGAGATCGCGCATCCAGCCTGACAATTGACCTTCCATGCGACCGAAATTGAAAGCGCCGGTCAATTCCAGCAGATCCAGACGCGAAAACTCGACCTGGGCGGACAACGCCGGCAGCGTGCCAAAGGGGCGCTCAACGGCCAGTTCGGTCAACTGGATCTGTCCCGAGAATGCCTGAATATCGATGCCACCGGTCACCTTGAGGACATCGTCAATGAGCATCACACCGGGAAATTCCCCTGACAATACGCCTCCGAACTCTGGCCATTCCAATGCCCGGGTCAACTCGGCAAGGTCCAGGGGTTCGATTCGGGCATCGAATCCAAAGCCCGGCGCCTGTTCATCTCCCGGGGCCCAAACCACCTGATCAATCACGATTGCACCGTCAAGCAAGGGTAGTCGCAGGGGACGGTCCAGACCCACTCCAATGGCTTCGGCGCGCAGCGCCAGGCTTGAAGGGCCAAAGGGCAGACCGTAAAGCATCAGTGATTTCCAGCTCAGGTCCGAATCAGGACCAAACCTTCCCCAGGTAAGTGTTCCGTCGATGCCGGCAACAACAAGCCGCTCGCCCGGGTCCTCGATGGTCACATCGAACCACTCGGTCTGAAGATCCGCTGGTCGGCCGGTCTGCCAGTCGACGCTGGCCTCGACCCGGCCCTGCGCCTTGATATCGGCAAAGCCGGCAGCGGCGGCATGTCCGTCCACCCAGCGCTCCCAGCCCAGGGGGAAATGAACATGCGCGGACTCGATCCGTACACGTTCCGACTGCCAGCCATCGGCCTCGCGAATCAGTCGGGTCATGCCCTCCAGTTCGAGCGCGTCTGCATCCAGAAGGGCAAAGCGATCAAGATGAATGATCTCGTCATCCAGTCGACCAGTGAGTTCGAGTGTCATCGGCTCGGCAGGCGGGGGCAGATACAGCGAGCCCATCAACAACTCCCCGGCCGACTGGGCAAGGGTCAGCGTAAATGACCCGGCCAACGGATTGATCGCGCTTTCGAACCTGATATCGAGTTCGAGACCATCGCCGGCCAGAAAACCTTCCTGGTCGTCGAATCCTGCGCCCGTCAACTCCAGGTCTGCTGTCATTCGTTCAGGCTCGACCATGATCTGTCCGTTCACTTGCCCATAGAGCAGACTCAACCCCAGCTGATCAGCCACCATGGCCGGCAATTCCGACAGGTCAAGATCACTCAGCGCGATACGAGCGCTGAATCGGGCAGGTTCATCATCGGGCACGGACACATCCATGCGCCAGTGCTCGTCTTCGATGACAAGCCGATGAACGCCGGCCTCGCGCCGATGCACGAATGAGGCAGACAAGGCCAAATCCGACTCTTCGAGTTGCCAATCGACATGGCCATCAGCGCACCCATCGCTGACCGGCCGCGAGGCCCGACGACAGGTCAATTCGATCCGGCCAAGCTCCATTGCCCCGTCCAGGTTCAGCCCATTTATTGCGATCCGCCAGTCCGGGTCGGGGGAAGCGCCCCGAAACTCCAGTTGCAATTGATCCCAGTGCAAACCGGCCAACTGACCGGGGCCGCTTTCAATGACCAATTCCGCGGCCTTGACCGGCGCCATGATCAGCAAACCGGCCAGCAGCAGCCCGGCAATTGACTTGCAGCCGACATGGCACGCGCTATCATAGATCCATGAGTTCATCCAATGCCCATTCGAAACTGGCTCAGCTCGACATCCTGGTGGTCGACGATCATGCCATCAATCGTGAGTTTCTGCGGACCGGGCTGGGACGCCTGGCCAAATCCGTCGATATGGCCAGCAGCGGCCCGGAGGCCATCGAATTGTGTCGTGAAAGGCATTTCGATGTCATTCTGCTCGATCTCCACATGCCCCAGATGGATGGGCTGGTCACAGCCAACAGGATACGCGAACTTGATTCCAGCGCCGCAGATGCGCGCATGATGATCCTGACGGCCGACAGTCGTCCAGAGGAACGTTCGAGACTACTGAGTGCTGGCATGGAGCAGGTCATGACCAAGCCTATCGCCATTGCCGACCTGGCAGCGGCCATCAGTGGTCAAACCGGTCAGGACGGACAACCCGGGCTGCCCGGACAGCGACACATTCTCGCAACCGGACTGCTGGATCAGCAACGCGCACTGGCGGCAGCCAACAACGACCATGCGCTCGCCCGCAAGCTCCAGGACATGTTGGTCAAGGAATTGGAAGCCGGCCTGCCCCGCCTTGATCGACTGTTTGAGGAGAACAAACTGGAGGAAGCGTCAGCACTTCTACATCAGTGGTCGGGGGCCGGTGGCTACGCGGGAGCCACCCGATTCGGCCAGGCCTGCCGCAGCCTGCGTCTCAGCATCAGGAATGACCTGGACTCCTCACCGGGTACCGGATACCTGGATTTCCTGCGGGTCGCCCATGCGACGCGTCAGGCGCTGAAGACATAGTAAGGCCATGAGAAGCATCCCCACCCTGTTGCTGATCCTGGCGTTGAGCCTTGCAACGCTCGGCTGTGCGACAAGCGCCGGCCAATGGGCCGAGTCCGTCAGCACGGCGGATCACGAGGATGAAACGCTCGACCCGGCCATCATCGAGGCCCGTTCCAAATTCAAAGACGGCGACGATGAGTCTTCTCTTCGAGCAGCAATCGACTCCATGGAGCGACTGCTTGACCGAGCCCCTTCCAATAGAAAACTGCGGGTTGACCTGGCTGAAGCGCATACTCTTCTTGGCGCTGCCTACGCCACCTCACGCGGGCAGAAACGCAGCGCCTTTCTTGCTGCTCAACACCACGCCGAGCAGGCCCTGCTGACCCGGCCCGAGTTTCGCAATGCCATCCGGGCGGGACAACGAAGCGGACTGGCCGCCGAGCACCTGGAGAAAGAGGATGTCCCGGCAATGGTGATCTGGGCAACGGCCACCGCTTACCTGTTCGATGAAGGCATGACGCCGATCGGCCGGGCACTCAACTATCGGGGGCTGGAAGACTTGCGCCTGATCATGGAACGGGCGCTCGATCTGAATCCGGAATACGAGTACGGCCTGGTGCCATTTTCGCTGGCGATCTTTCATATCGCCACCCCCGGTTTTGCCGGTGGTGATCTGGATCAGGCCAAGCTACTGATGGAACAGGCCATCGACACACCGGGCCATTCATTGATGCCCCGCTGGGGACGCGCCCGCTATCTGCACCCCTTGACCAGTGACCAGGAATCCAGGCGGGCTGACCTGGAATGGATTCTCGCCCAGGATGCGCACATGGCCGATAGCCCCTACCACTGGAATGTCTACGTCCAGCGTGACGCCCGCCGGATGCTCGCCGAACTGGACTAGGGACGCTAGCCCTGACCCATAAGACGTTTCATTTCACGCACCGCCGATTCCAGGCCGACGAATACGGCGCGCGACACGATCGCATGACCGATATTGAGTTCATTGATGCCCGGGATGGCGACCACGTCGGTGACATTGTGATAGTTCAGGCCGTGGCCGGCATTGACCACCAGCCCGAGCTCCCGACCCGCCATGGTGGCCGAACGAATGCGCTCCAGCTCGTTGTCCCTGTCCTGACCGCGCGCCCCGGCATAGGCACCGGTGTGCAACTCCACGACCGGCGCCCCGCATTGCCCGGCCGCCTCGAGTTGCTCCGGTTGCGGATCAACGAACAGGCTGACCCGAATGCCGGCATCACCCAGTCGTGAGCAGGCATCGCGCACCGGCCCAAGTTGACTGACCACATCCAGACCGCCTTCAGTAGTCAATTCCTCGCGGCGTTCAGGCACCAGGCACACATCGGCCGGCCGAATCGACTCGGCAATGCTCAGCATTTCATCGGTCACGGCCAGCTCCAGGTTCATCCGCGTGGCAATGGTCTCGGCCAGCAACTCGACATCACGATCCTGGATGTGGCGACGATCCTCTCGCAAGTGGATCGTGATGGCGTCAGCGCCACCTTGTTCGGCCATCAACGCCGCCTGGATTACCGAAGGCGCATGACCTCGCCGAGCCTGGCGCAGGGTCGCGACATGATCAATGTTGACGCCCAGCAAAACAGCAGTCATATACTCAATTTCCCCTGGAACGAAACAATTCGCGTGTTTTCAACACGCGGCCATCAAGCTGATGGTCAATCAGCACCCGGGTCAGATCACGCGCTTCGCGCGCCGATTCACGGTCCGGTTCGAACTGCCCGTTCACGACCAGGGCCGCGCGCCCGCTGAAGACACCCTCAGCTCGACGGTTCACCCGGATCAATCCGGATTCGGGCTTGAGATGATACAACCCATCCGGCTCGACCGGTGCTCCCGTATCGGCTTCATTGGCCAGGTCCGGGGCCACACCCTGGGATCTGAGCAGCTCCAGTTCGAAACGACGCAACAGTCCGGCGTCCGACTGGCCCTCGGCCAGGCCGGCGACCAGGTGACTGTATGCTTCGAACAGGTCGATCAATGGATCGTCACGGCCCAGCAGTTTGAGGATCAGTTCATTGGCATACAGCCCGCACCACAATGTACGACCGATGAGGGCATGACGGTGACCGCTTGGCTCGAGTGCGGTCAGGGTACCCATTTCACCCCGCCGAACCCAGCCTGCGGCCAGGGGGACGAAGGGCTCGAGCAAACCGCGCCATGGCGAACGCGCACCGCGAGCGCCGCGGGCCACAACACCCAGGCGGCCATGCTCGCGACTGAACAATTCAACCAGCAGGCTGGACTCACGCCAGGCACGTCGATGAAGCACCCAGCACGGCTGGTTCTCGATGCGACTCATCCGGCATAACCGAGGTCATCCAGCTCCCGTTCGTCATCCACCCAGCCCGAGCGGGTCTTGACATGCAATGACAGGTGCACCGGAGAACCCAGCAGTTCGGCAATGGCATGGCGTGCCCGGGTCCCGACGCGCTTGAGCACCTGCCCCTGACGACCAATGACCATGGCCTTGTGACGGTCTTCGGATACCAGGATGAGTGCGTCGATCTCGAGGCGTTGATCCGTGCGCTCGAATCGCTCCACGATCACGGTCAATCCATAAGGGATTTCCTGATGCAGTTGCAGCATCAGTTGTTCACGCACCAGTTCTGCGGCCAGAAACCGCTCGGAGCGGTCCGTAAACAAGTCCTCGGGAAACTGCGGCTGGCCCTCGGGCAGATTGCGAAACACTTCGGTCAGCAATGCATCCAGACCCTCGCGACGGGTCGCGGACAGGTAAACCACCACATCGAAGCGCCCCCGATTACTCCACTCGGCGGTTTTCTCCAGCAACACACTTCGATCCTGAAGCCGGTCGATCTTGTTGAACGCCAACAACGCCGGCCCATCATGCTTGCCGACCAGGTCCAGGACCCGCTCATCCTCTTCGGTCAGGTGAGTGGCGTCGACAACCATGACCACCAGGTCCACATCCTGGCTGGTATCGGCGGCAACTCGGTTCAGACGGCGGTTCAGGGCATGGTCCCTGCGTCGATGCAAACCGGGTGTATCGACAATCGCAACCTGTCCCCGAGCCTCGGTCAGCAACCCGACGATGCGATGTCGGGTGGTTTGCGGCTTGTGGGTGACGATGGCCAGGTGCTCGCCCACCAGTGCATTGAGCAAGGTCGACTTGCCGACATTGGGCCGGCCCAGCAAGGCCACGTAGCCAAAGCGTGGCGGGTCGGCCTGCCCCGCTGGCTCTGAATCAACCACTGCTTGAGGCCCTGCCCGAGTGCCGATTGGTCTTGAAATACTCGGCCAGGCGCCGATGCATGATCCGGGCAGCAGCCTGTTCGGCCTTGCGTCGGCTGGCGGCACGCGCGGTGACTTCCGGGGCCAGGTCTCCGGCCCTGCAGACGACCTCGAACTGCTTGGCATGATCAGCGCCGCTTTCTCCCACAACCCGGTATTCCGGAAGATCACAGCCATGTGACTGCAGCAACTCCTGCAAGCGGGTCTTGGGATCCTTGAGTTTTTCCGCCGCGGGCAAAGTGCGCTCGCGCTCGCCGAGCAATTGCTGGATGGTATCGCGGGCCGCATCAAAGCCGCCATCGAGATACACCGCACCGATAATGGCTTCCAGCACATCGGCCAGAATCGACTCGCGTGTGAAGCCGCCACTTTTCATCTCGCCCTGCCCAAGCCTGAGAAAAAGACCCAGGTCCAGTTCGCCGGCGATTTCGGCCAGTGTGGTATCGCGCACCAGGCGCGAACGCAGTCGGCTCATGTCTCCTTCTGTGGCGTGGGGTCGCTGTTCGAACAGCATCTCGGCGATGACGAAACTGAGCAGGCTGTCGCCCAGAAACTCGAGTCGTTCATAGTGGCCTGGGCCATGACTGCGATGGGTCAGGGCGCGCTGCAGAAGCTCGGGGTCGGAAAATTCGTAATCGATTCCGGGAATCGACTTCAGGGTTTTAATTTCTGAGGGTTTCAACACGACTGAATCTGACGATCACATCGATATTGCCGATCAGGTGTTCCTCGACCTGGTATTCAACCACCAGACGCGGCGGTGAGGTCCGCTCGATCGTGATGTGTTCGGGCCCGACATGATCGACATAGCTGACCTGGAACCGAGTCACCAGATTGCGGCGCAAGGTGTTGGGCGGCAAATTGGCCGATCCGGGTTCTTCCGCCACCGCCTTGATTTCGTTGACGACCGAAAAATGGTTGAGATAGATCGGAACCAGCTTGATTCCGATGAAAACAACGAACAGCGCAAGGATCAGGACGAAGATGAACCCGATCAGCGTCATTCCTTGCTGGCGTGTGATGGCTGTCATGCGAAAACCCTCGCTATGATCCGATTGGCAGGTGCCACAGGGGTTACGATCCTACTCAATCTTATCACCGATTCGGTCGAAAACGACACATCCACGACTACAATCCCAGTGCATCCAGATCCGGGTGGCCTTGCCAACCAGGTTTTCTTCGGGGACGAAGCCCCAAGCGCGTGAATCCAGCGACTGATCACGATTGTCACCCAGGGTGAAATAATGGCCCTCGGGGACCGTCCAGGTCTGGGTATTTCGATCCGGCTGATCCGGATGGATCAGAATGTTGTGGGGCGATTCCGACAAATGTTCACGACGCAGCATCGGCCGCCGGCCGGGCCGATTGCGGTTGAGGCCTTCGCCGACCCACAGTCCGCCATTGTCCTGGGCTACCGGATCGCCGTTGATGAACAATACCTTGTTGCGGTAAGTAATGGTGTCGCCGGGCAGACCAATGACGCGCTTGACATAGTTAATGCGCTCATCCTCCGGGTAGCGAAAGACCATTACATCACCGCGCTCGGGCTCGCCGATACTGATGAACTTGCGGTTGATCACCGGCACACGCAGACCGTAGGAAAACTTGTTGACGACGATGAAGTCGCCGATCAGCAGGGTCGGAATCATGGAGCCGGACGGAATCTTGAACGGCTCGAACAGAAAGGACCTGAATACCAGCACCAGCAGGAGGATGGGAAAGAACGAGGCGATCACATCGGCGGTCTTGTGGGCGCCTTCCGGCTCACCATCGCCAGCGTGCTGCTTGCGCAACCAGTAACGGTTGATCACCCAGACAACCCCGGTCAACAGGGTCAGAATGGTCAATATCAGTGCATAGTCCAGATGCATGTCACTTCTCGTTGTCACTTCTGAGTACCGCCAGGAACGCTTCCTGCGGAATTTCGACCCGTCCGACCTGCTTCATGCGTCGCTTGCCGGCCTTCTGCTTTTCCAGCAGCTTGCGTTTCCGGGTTACATCACCGCCGTAACATTTCGCGGTCACATTCTTGCGATAGGCCTTGACTGTGGATCGGGCGATGATATGCGATCCGATCGCCGCCTGAATGGCAATATCGAACATCTGCCGGGGGATCAGATCCCGCATCCGCTCGGCCAGCTCACGGCCCCGGCGCTCGGCGAAATCGCGATGAACAATGGTGCTGAGCGCATCGACCCGATCACCATTGATGAGCAAGTCAAGACGCACGAACGGCCCGGCCTGGTGGCGGACAAAATCATACTCGAAAGAAGCATAACCACGCGAGCATGACTTGAGCCGGTCGAAGAAATCCATGACCACTTCCGACATCGGCAATTCGTAGCTGAGCTGGACCTGCCCCCCCAGGAAACGCATGTCCTTTTGCGCACCGCGCTTTTCCTCGCACAGGCCGATCACCGCCCCGACATAGTCCTGCGGGACCAGGATATTGGCCAGAATGATGGGCTCGCGAATCTCGGCAATCTTGTTGATTGGGGGCATCCCGGCCGGGTTGTCCAGCGGCACCACCTCGCCATCGGTCATTTCCAGTTCGTAGATGACCGTCGGAGCGGTGGTAATCAGATCCAGATCATATTCGCGCTCGAGCCGCTCCTGGACAATTTCCATGTGCAGCATGCCCAGGAATCCACAGCGGAAACCGAAGCCCAGCGCCACCGAGGTTTCGGGTTCGAACTGCAGGGCCGAGTCATTGAGCTGCAGCTTGTCGAGTGCCTCGCGCAAGTCCGGATAGTCACTCGAGTCAACCGGGAAAATACCAGCGAACACGCGCGGCTTGAGCGGCTTGAAGCCGGGCAACGGCTTGTCGGCCGGTTGACGCGTATTGATGACCGTGTCTCCGACCGGCGCGCCGTGCACTTCCTTGATTCCGGCAGCCAGAAAACCCACCTGGCCGCAACCCAGCGTGGTCCCGGGCGTGCGCTTGGGTGTGAAGATCCCGACCTGATCGGCCTGGTGTTCCTCGCCCAGCGACATGACCCGAATCCGGTCGCCCTTGTTGAGCGAGCCCTGGACGATTCGAACCAGCGAATTGACACCCAGGTAATTGTCGAACCACGAGTCGACGATCAGCGCCTTGAGCGGCTTGTCGCCATCATCGGCCGGCGGAGGCACGCGCTGAACCAGCATTTCCAGTACCTCGCGAACGCCCTCACCGGTCTTGGCGCTGACCAGCAACGCATCGTTTGCGTCGATGCCGATGATGTCCTCGATCTGGTGTTTGACCCGGTCGGGGTCGGCCGCTGGAAGGTCGATCTTGTTGATGACCGGGATGACTTCCAGACCCTGCTCCACTGCCGTGTAGCAATTGGCCACGCTCTGGGCCTCGACGCCCTGGGCGGCATCCACCACCAGCAGGGCACCCTCGCAGGCCGCCAGTGAGCGAGATACCTCGTAGGAAAAATCAACGTGACCGGGAGTGTCGATGAAATTGAGTTGGTAGGTTTCACCATTCTCGGCCGTGTAGTTCAGGGTGACGCTCTGGGCCTTGATGGTGATGCCGCGCTCGCGCTCGAGGTCCATGGAATCGAGGACCTGCGCGGCCATCTCGCGATCGGTCAGTCCGCCACAGACCTGGATGAAGCGATCGGCCAGGGTCGACTTGCCATGATCGACATGGGCGATGATCGAAAAGTTGCGGATGTGTCGGGTGTCGGTCATGAGCGCAGATCAATGCAGCCCCCGGCAATGCGGGGGCTGCGAAAAAGGAAACGCCAATTATACCGGGCCGGAGGCGTCGCCACCCGGCCAGTGTTCAATCCTGCGCCTCTGGCGTGTAGGCCACGAAGGTGGTCGACCCATCGCTGCGGTGCAGCAGCAAGGCCACGGTGCGACCGGCCGGGATCGATTCGACGATGGCCCGGAAGTCATCCATGCTGCCAATCGGCTGATTATTGATCATCAGGATGACCTGACCGCGACGCACGCCCTGACGATAGGCGTTATCGCTTTCCACCGCACTGATCAGTACACCGCCTTGCGGATCACCCAGGCGACGGCGGGTTTCGCTGTCGATCGACTCAACGGCCAGACCCAACACATTGCTGGGCTGCGCGTCCGGCTCCGGCTCGTCTTCGGGGCCGGTGTCTTCCTCTTCACGCTGATCGACCGTCACGGTCTTGACCTTGCGCTCGCCCCAGCGCGAAATCTCGACTTCGACCTCGGTTCCGGGCCGGACCATGCCGACCAGGGGCGGCAGATCGGAAAACACATCGACAACCTGCTCGTTGAACCGCAGAATCACATCGCCGACCTCGATACCGGCACGCTCGGCGGCACTGCCCGAGTCCACCCGGTTGACCAACGCGCCAGCCGGTCGGTCCAGATCCAGCGCATCGGCCTTCTGACGGCTGATGCCTTCGATGCCGACCCCGAGATATCCACGAACCACCCGACCGTATTCAATGAGTTGCTCGACCGAACTGCGGGCGACTTCGATCGGAATGGCAAACGACAAACCGATATTGCCGCCGTGTGAACTCAGAATCCAGGAATTGATGCCGACGACCGTGCCGTCGGTGCGAATCAAAGGACCCCCTGAATTGCCGCGGTTGATTGCCACGTCGGTCTGGATGAAAGGCACATACTGCTGCTGCACCTGGGTGCGGCCCTTGGCGCTGACAATGCCGGCGGTCACGGATTGCTCGAACTGAAACGGCGAACCGATCGCAATTACCCACTCGCCCGGCCGCAAATCGGTTGAATCACCGAACGACAGGGTCGGCAGATCATTGGTGGGAATGCGCAGCACGGCAATGTCGGTTTCGGCATCCGACCCGACCAGCTCGGCCTCATACTCGCGCCGGTCGGCCAGGCGAACGATGATCTCATCGGCATTTTCGATGACATGGTGGTTGGTCACCACCAGACCATCGGCATCAAAGATGAAACCGGAACCACCACCACGTCGATCCGGCTGGCCACGCGGTGATCCCTCACCGAACGGCATGTCGAAAAAGCGCCGGAACAGCTCGGGCATGTCCTCGGGCATTTCCTGTTGCCCCCGTTCCGTCGGGCGCGAACCGAAACGCACGGTCTCGACATTGACCACAGCCGGAATCGAGTCTTCGACCAGGTCGGTGAAATCCACCGGCGCGGTACTGGCCAGTGACGGCAAAACCAGGCCAGCGGCCAGGATCACGGCAACCAGAAATCGGTTCATATCATCCACTCCGAGAAACTCAGTATTGTCAGCAGTACAAAAATGTGGTTGCGCACGGACACGGATTCAAGCGGCGCACCCACTGCTGTTACAGGACAACGGTTGCAGCTTCGGGTTCAATCTCGAAAAGCGAGCTCTGCGCATGATCATCAGGACTGATCCGGCCAGGATCAGGCCAGCAATCAGACCGGTCAGGTCAGCGAGTGGGCCGTCTCCGACCAGCCAGCCAGCCAACACGATCCCGGTGATGAAGGCCAGGAGGGGCAGGCCATAGAGCACCAGGGCCCCGGAAAGCAGATACCAGGCCGGGATTCCAACCTTCAGTTTCTGACCCACCCGGAACTCGGTGTCGGCATCCAGTGTAATCAAGGCCTGTCGCCGACTGAACAATCGAGCGAAAACGCCGGCCCCGCAGCCTTCGCCATTGAGGCAGCGGTCACAGGTCGACAAGCGATCGAATGCGATGCGAACTTGTCCAGGGGAAACCTCGGTAACGGTGCCGACCTGCCAGATCTCGCGATTCATCGGAGAATCAGCTCACCACCGGGGACGATGCAGTAACCGGTCGCCCCGTCCCTCATTGACTACGGTGAAGCTCGGTCGGTCGCCTCAGAGACCGACCGACATGTTGCACGGTCGTCAGTGGCACCTCGCCGACGACCGTGATCTGGCGACCGTCTTGCAGTCCGGAATAAATATGAACCGGTCCCACCGACTTGAAGCGTCCACGGCTGAACCCCGGCTCACCCGGCTCGACGTAGACCGAGAAGCTGGCCAGGCCGTCACTGAACATCAAATGCTCGAAGGCGTCACCGGATTCGGATTCACCCTTGCCAACCTTGACCAGCTCGAAATCCGGTGGCACTCGGGGCGGCATCCACGAGGCGTTGCCCAGGTCAGTGGGCCTACTGCGGGGGATATTGCCGGCCAGCGGAAGCTCGGTCATGTGCTCGGGATCCAGTTCAGGTTCGAGCTCATCATCCGAAATCGAGGCACCGAGCTCGATGCTGGCAAACGACACCTGCTGCAGGGGTTCGCCCTTGTCATTCATGAGGGCCGAGCGCAGCAGCATGCCGGACTCCTCCTCGAGCCACAGGCGATGTCCGTAACGGTAGCGGTCCATGGGCTTGATCTCGACGACCTGTGTCATCATCCCGGCGACCCGCTCGCGTTCACCCATTTTCATCTCATAGACCGACTCCGGACTGCCGAGACGACTGACCGGCAGGTTCGGCATCAGTCGATTGGCCAGTTGAGTCTGCATCAGCAGCGGCTGCTCGCCGGCCAGCAGGCAGCGAATCGAATCTCCATCGCGCACGATTTCTCTCGGCTGTCCATCGAGCGCGTAGATTCGCTCCCGAAAACCGTTTTCGTCAGCGCGATGAATGACGCGCAGGGAATCGACCCGATCACCCTGCCAATGGACCAGCACGCCACGATAATCCAGCGTTTCGACGGCCCGCGCCATGCGATCAAGCCAGTCGCGAACCTGTTCCTGCTCGGATTCTGCAGCGACCCCGGTGCTGACCACAATCAAGGCCAGCATGGTGGCAACCCGCGGAAAGAATCCTCGCCCAGGCATGTTCAATGATCCGGTTCGACGAGTTCCTGATCGGAATCTTGTACCTCAGCGCCGGCGGTCTCGATCGGCGCGCCGGTCACGATCGGCAGGTAGGGAATGAAACCGGACCCGCCCGAAGCCTGGTTATGGCGCAATACGTAGGTATTGATGCGCTGGATATCTTCAGGCGATACATCGGAGTAGCCGACCGGAACAGGTTGCTGCGAAAACGAGCGATCCAGCGAGGTTGGCTGACTGACAAAACCGGGTTGGTCATTACCCATGGCATCGGGTTGACCACGTTCGAGCAGGCTTGAGTTGATTCCAACAATTGCAACCAGGGCAACGCTGGCGGCAATCGCGCCGCCGGCCACCGGACGCAGCCAGCGGGGTCCGAATGATGCCGGCTCCGAGACCGGTTCGTCGGCCAACGACTCACGCACCTGCTCGGCAATGCAACCGGGGGCTTCAAATTCCTTGTGCAGACAGGCCCGAACCAGGTGATAACGTCGCCATCGCCGACTCATCTCGGAATCGCCGGCCAGTCGACGCAGTACGAAATCCTGAGCATTGCGGTCGAGTTCGCCGTCCATGAGGCAGGAGAGCTGATCCTGATTGGATTGTGTCATCGGGGTCCGTCCAGTCTATGTGTTCTCGATTAGGGGTCTGAGGCGCTGGTCAATCGCTTCGCGCGCCCTGAAAATGCGTGATCGCACCGTGCCGATGGGACAATCCATGGTCGTTGCGATCTCTTCATAACTCATACCTTCCATTTCACGCAGGGTGATGGCGACCCTGAGGTCTTCCGGCAAGTCTGAAATGGCCTGTTGAATGGTCTGTTCAATCTCTTCTCTGAGCAGTTCGTGCTCCGGAGAGCCTCGATCTTTCAGACGCGTATCCACATGGAATTGTTCCGCATCCGATGCATCCACATCCGACAGCGGCGGGCGACGGCCCTGCGCTACCAGATGGTTCTTGGCCGTATTGATGGCGATCCGATACAGCCAGGTGTAGAAGGCACTGTCGCCACGAAAGCGCTTGAGTGCCCGATAGGCCTTGATGAAGGCCTCCTGGGCCACATCCATGGCCTCGGCGTGATCAGAGACATAGCGCGAAATCAGGCTGATGATCTTGTGCTGGTACTTGCCGACCAGCACATCAAAAGCCTTCTTGTCGCCTTTCTGAACTCGCTCTACAAG
>SLKT01000108.1 GCA_007134485.1 Wenzhouxiangella sp.
ATCAGGCGGTCACGGCGGTCATCCTGGCGGGGGGGGTTGTTCAAGGGGTCAGGGGTCAGGGGTCAGGGGTCAGGGGTCAGGATTGTACTTGGGTGTTGCTTACCAAGCAAGCGCTTGGTAGACTGCGGGTTGGCAGTTTTTCCGGTTTTCTGGATGACGGATACGCGACGAATTCGAATTGGCTGTGCCTCGGCATTCTGGGGGGATTCGCAGATGGCGGCAGCTCAGTTAGTTCGTTCAGGCCAGCTTGATTACCTAGTTTTCGATTACCTGGCCGAAGTGACCATGTCGATTCTGGCCGGGCAGAAGATGAAGGACGAGTCGGCTGGTTATGCCCGTGATTTCGTCGACACCGCCATGGCGCCGTTGCTTGAAACGATCAAGGTGCAGAACCTTAGAGTTATTGCCAACGCCGGCGGGGTCAATCCGCTGGCTTGTCGCGATGCCCTGCAGTCAGCCTGTGACCAGGCCGGAGTGGATTTGAAGATCGGCGTGGTGCTGGGCGATGATCTGAGTACGCGCCAGGACGAGTTGCGCGAGCTCGAACCACATGATCTGTCCAGTGGCGCGCCCATGCCGCCTTTTTTGGTCAGCGCCAATGCCTACCTTGGCGCCACGCCCATTGCCACAGCCCTGGCCGAAGGGGCTGACGTGGTCATTACGGGTCGAGTCACTGATTCGGCCCTGGTGCTGGGGCCCCTGATGCATGAATTCGGCTGGGCACGCGACGATTTCGATCGTCTGGCGGCCGGCTCGCTGGCTGGGCATCTGATCGAGTGCGGTACCCAGGCCACTGGCGGAAATTTCACCGACTGGGAGACGGTCGAGGGATTCGAGAATATGGGTTTCCCCATTGTCGAGGTCGACCAGGATGGTGTGTTCGAATTGACCAAGCCCGAGGGCACCGGTGGCCTGGTGACAGCGGCCACGGTTGCCGAGCAGCTCGTCTATGAGATCGCCGACCCGCGCGATTACATTCTGCCGGATGTGCGCTGTGACTTCAGCCGGGTGCAAATCGAAAAGGTTGGCAAGGACCGCGTACGAGTCAGTGGTGCGCGGGGGCGCCCGCCGACCGAGACGCTCAAGGTCGCCGCCACCTGGCCGGATGGTTTTCGCTGCGTGGCCTTGTTCATGGTGGGTGGATTGCAGGCCCCGCACAAGGCCGAACGCGTGGCGCAAGCCATACTGGCGCGATGCCGGCGCTTGCTGGGCGAGCAGAAACTGGCCGATTTCACCGAAACGAGCATCGAGGTGCTGGGCTCCGAGGCCACCTATGGCGAACACGCCCGGCGTGATGACACGCGCGAGGTGGTGGTGAAAATCGGCGTTCGCCATGTTGAAAAACGCGCCCTGGTGCTGTTTTCGCGTGAGATCGCCCAGGCCGCCACGGCCATGGCGCCGGGCATTACCGGTTATGTGGGCGGGCGTCCAGTGGTTCATCCACTGGTCAGGCTGTTCAGTTTCCTGGTGCCGGCGGATCAGGTCAGTGTCGAAGTGCTGATCGGCGAGAAGCGGATCGAGGTCGATCATTTGCCCCTGGCTGGTGACAGCAAACCGGGTCCGGGCCATGACCTGCCCGAACCATCCGGACAAGCCGAGCGCAGTGTTCCACTGATCGCGCTGGCGCACGCCCGCAGTGGCGACAAGGGCAATCATGCCAATATCGGCGTGATCGCCCGCAAGGGTGAATACCTGCCCTGGATTGCCGCGGCCCTGAGCGAGTCGGCGGTTGCCGAGCACTTTGCGCATGTGCTGGAAGGCCCCGTCCGGCGCTGGTATCTGCCCGGCATTCACGCGCTGAACTTTCTGCTCGAGGACAGCCTGGGCGGCGGTGGCGTGGCCAGTCTGCGCATGGACCCGCAGGGCAAGGCCTTCGCCCAGATGCTGCTGGATTTTCCCGTCGAGGTCCCGGTGGACATTGCCCGCGAAGTCCAGGACCTGGCCCTGAAAAAGACCTGACACCATGCCTTTTCAGTCGATATTCAAGGAAAACCTGTTTGCCGATCGAACCATCGTGGTGACCGGCGGCGGCAGCGGCATCGGTCGCTGCAGCGCGCATGAATTGGCCAGTCTCGGCGCCAATGTCATTCTGATCGGTCGCAAGACCGAGCCCCTGAAAAAGACCGTCGAAGAAATAGAAGCCGACGGCGGCAACGCCGAGTGGGCGACCTGCGATATCCGCGACGCCGATGCTGTTGAACAACGGGTCGAGGATCTGGTTGACCGACACGGCGTGATCCACGGCCTGTTCAACAATGCCGGCGGCCAGTTCCCATCTCCGCTTGAAGAGATCAGCTCGAAAGGGTTCGAAACCGTGGTGCGCACCAATCTCACGGGCGGGTTTCACATGATGCGCGCGGTCTATCGTCGCTCGATGCAAAAGCATGGTGGCGCCATTGTCAACATGCTCGCCGACATGTGGGGCGGCATGCCGGGCATGGCGCACTCAGGCGCGGCCCGGGCCGGCATGGCCAACCTGACCCGAACCGCCGCGGTCGAATGGGCCAAGAGTGGCGTGCGGGTCAATGCGATTGCTCCGGGCTGGATTGCCTCCAGCGGCCTGGATACCTATGAGGGCGCTGCGCGCGCCCTGATCCCGATGCTGGAAAAATCCGTACCGCTGAAACGCCTGGGACGCGAGTCCGAGGTCAGCGCGGCGGTGGTGTTTCTGCTGTCGGATGCCGCGTCGTTCATCTCCGGTGAACTGATGCGCGTCGATGGCGCCGGCTCACTGGGCGGGCGCATCTGGCCGCTGGCTGACCATGACCGCTCCGAGCCTTTTGACGCTTTCCACCGCAGCGTACTGCCCGAAGTCTTAAAGGGTGCTAACCGCGAAGACGCCAAGTTCGCAAAGAGAAGAAGCAATGAAGATAGTGAGTGATTCTTCCAGGCGTGCATTCGTAAACAGAGTTTCCTGTTCGCTTTTCTTGGCGCAATTTGCGTCTTCGCGGTTAATTTCCGTAAATCCTTGGTGAGTGGTCAAACATGACAACCATCGAATCCAGACTTGATATGCGATCCGAGGAATTTGCCGCCAATCGCGAACGCATGCTCGAACAGATCGCCGAGGTTGAGGCCATCCGCACGAAGATCCGTGAGCGCGAAGAAGGCGCGCGTGAAAAATTCGACCGGCGCGGCCAGCTCATGCCGCGCGAACGCTTGAGCTTGCTGCTCGATCCCGGCAAGCCTTTTCTGGAACTGTGTGATCTGGCCGGTTATCGCATGTACGACGATCGTGACGGCTCGACGGCCGGTGGCGGCTCGATTGCCGGCATCGGCCAGGTCGCCGGCATGCGCGTGGTGGTCAGCGCCTCCAACAGCGCCATCAAGGGCGGCACGATTTCCCCGATCGGGCTGAAGAAGGGACTGCGGTTGCAGCAGATCGCGTTGGAAAACCGCCTGCCCATGATCAGCCTGCTCGAATCCGGCGGGGCCAATCTCAATTATCAGTCCGAGCTGTTTGTCGAAGGCGCACGCTCGTTCGCCAACCAGGCCCGGCTTTCGGCTGCCGGCATTCCGCAGATCACCGTGGTCCACGGCAATGCAACCGCTGGCGGCGCCTACGTTCCGGGACTGTCGGATTACGTGATCATGGTCAGGGAACGCGCCCGGGTTTATCTGGCCGGCCCGCCGCTGGTCAAGGCCGCCACCGGCGAGGAGGCCGATGATGAATCCCTGGGCGGGGCCGAGATGCACGCCACGACCACCGGAACGGCCGAATGGACGGCTGCAGACGACACCGACGGCATTCGGCTGGCCCGCCGGGTGGCCGAAATGCTGGCGCCGGGTTTTGCCGTCGAGTCCACGCCGAATGAGGCACAAGCCCCGCGATTCGATACCGAGGAATTGCTCGGTATCGTCCCGGCCGACCCGCGCCGGCCGTACGATGTACGCGAGATCATCGCCCGCATCGTCGATGACTCGGAGTTTCTCGATTTCAAGCGAGCCTACGATGAGCAGACCGTGTGCGGATTCGCCGCCATCGAAGGTCATGCCATCGGACTGATCGGCAACAACGGCCCGATCACCGCCGACGGCGCGACCAAGGCCGCCCAGTTCATTCAACTGTGCTGCCAGGCCGGTCGGCCCATCGTCTACCTGCAAAACACCACCGGCTACATGGTCGGCACCGACGCCGAACAGCACGGCATCGTCAAGCATGGATCGAAGATGATTCAGGCGGTGGCCAATGCCAACGTACCGCAGATGACCGTCCTGGTCGGCGGGTCGTTCGGCGCTGGCAACTATGGCATGTGCGGCCGCGGCCTGGACCCGCGCTTCATCTTCGCCTGGCCCAATGCCCGCATCGGTGTCATGGGTGGTGAACAGGCCGCCAGGGTCATGGCCATCATCACCGAGCAAAAGCACGAGCGGTCCGGCGAAAAAGTCGACCCGGCCATGCTTGAAATGATCACCGGCCAGGTCCGCGAGAAGATCGAATCCGAATCCACCGCGCTGTTCGCCACCGCTCGTCTGTGGGACGACGGCCTGATCGACCCGCGCGACACCCGCCGGGTGCTGGGCTTGTGTCTGACGATGTGCGTGGAGGCCGGGCAGCGGGGGTTGAATGGGAATACGTATGGGGTGGCGAGGTTTTGAATGACGGGTTCCGGTTTCCGGTTTCCGGTCAAAACCAAAGACTACTGACCACCAGCAACTAACAAAACGAAGTAAACCAACCAAACCAACGAACGAACCAACGAACCAACGAACAAACCAACATGAAATGGACTGACGAACACCGCGAATTACGCCGAACGGTTGCCCGCTTTGTCGAAACCGAGATCAACCCGTACGTCGATGAGTGGGAGGATGCAGGTCGTTTCCCCGCCCACGAGTTGTTCGGCAAGCTTGGCGAGTTGGGGCTTCTGGGCATTACCAAGCCCGAGGAATTCGGCGGCATGGGGCTGGATTTCAGTTACAGCCTGGTGATGGCCGAGGAGTTGGGGGCGGCCCATTGCGGGGCGGTGCCGATGGCCATTGGTGTGCAAACCGACATGGCCACGCCGGCGCTGGCCCGGTTCGGGTCCGATGAACTCAAGAAGGAATTTCTGGCTCCGACGGTAGCCGGTGAAAAAGTGGTCGCCCTGGGGGTGAGCGAGCCGCATGCCGGTTCCGATGTGGCCAACATCAAGACCACCGCCGCCAAGGATGGAGATGATTACCTGATCAACGGCACAAAGATGTGGATGACCAACGGCTTGCAGGCCGACTGGATCTGTTTGCTGGCCAAAACCGGCGGTGACGATGGCAAAGCCAATCGACACAATGACAAGTCACTGATTGTGGTGCCGGCTGACTTGTCCGGCATCAGCCGTTCCGAACCGTTGAACAAGCTCGGCATGCGCGCATCCGACACCGCCCAGGTGTTTTTCGACAATGTGCGCGTCCCGCAGCGCTACCGCATCGGCGAGGAAGGCCTGGGCTTCATGTACCAGATGCTGCAGTTCCAGGAAGAGCGCCTGTGGGGTGCGGCCAGCGCCCTGAAGTGCCTGGAAAACATCGTTTCGGAAACCACTGACTACACCCGCGAGCGCACCGCCTTCGGCAAGCCGATTCTCGACAACCAGGTGGTGCACTTTCGCCTGGCCGAGCTGCAGACCGAAATCGAGGCCCTGCGCGCACTGGTCTATTCAGCCTGCGAAGTCCATATCGGCGGTGGTGATGCCACCCGCCTGGCCTCGATGTGCAAGCTCAAGGCCGGACGCCTGTCCCGGGAAGTCGCCGACAGTTGCCTGCAGTATTGGGGCGGCCAGGGCTACATGTGGGAATCCCACATCGCCCGCGCCTTCCGCGACCAACGCCTGATGTCCATCGGCGGTGGCGCGGACGAGGTGATGTTGGCGATTATTTGTAAACACATGGGGATATTGCCTAAGTAGGCGGGAGACGGGAGATGGAAGACGGAAGATGGAAGACGGTGGTCGGTGGTCGGTGGTCAGTGGTCAGTGGTCGGAAGCTGTCGGTTTTCCTTGCGCCTTGAACCTTGATCCTTG
>SLKT01000090.1 GCA_007134485.1 Wenzhouxiangella sp.
GAACCCGAACCGGAACCCGAACCGGAACCAGAACCTGAGCCAGAACCCGAGCCAGAACCCGAGCCAGAACCCGAACCGGAACCCGAACCGGAACCCGAACCCGAGGCGGCGCCCTCACGCTCACCGGTGGTGGATCCGGCACTGTTCCGGCTTGGCGAAATCAGTGGGGCCGTCGAGAAAACCCTGGATGCTCGCACCGCGACACTGATCGGCCAGGCCATTGGTTCCCGGGCCCGCTCACAGGGGCTATCACGCATCATGGTCGGTCGTGACGGGCGCATGCATGGGGCGATGCTGCTTTCGGCAGTGACCCAGGGATTGCGCTCGACCGGCATCGATGTCATCGATGCCGGA
The DNA here is from genome assembly GCA_007134485.1 of Wenzhouxiangella sp. GTDB lineage: Bacteria > Pseudomonadota > Gammaproteobacteria > Xanthomonadales > Wenzhouxiangellaceae > Wenzhouxiangella. The sequence goes on from SLKT01000090.1 coordinate 355, forward strand.
GCCGTGCCGATTCCAGTGCTCAATGCGGCAGCCATGGAAGCGACCGAAGGATCCAGCGTGATGGTCACCGGCTCCCACCATGAACCTGAACGCAACGGCCTGCGGGTTCACCTGGCCGGTCAGGTCGTTCATGGCGATGGCATTCAGGATCTGTTCCGGCGCATCCAGGAAGGTGACCTCGCCAGCGGCAACGGCGAAATCGAAGAGGCCAGTATCATCGAGTCTTATGTCGACAAGATCAGTATCGATATTCAACTCGAACGACCACTGAAGGTTGTGGTCGATTGCGGCAACGGCATCACCGGGACCGTTGCACCCCAGGCGCTCGCTGGCATCGGCGCCGACGTGATCCCGCTGTATGCCGATGTCGACGGCAGCTTCCCCAACCATTTGCCCGATCCGGCCAATCCGGAAAACCTCGAGGACCTCAAGCTCTGCGTTCGGAATTTTCAGGCGGACCTGGGCATCGCTTTCGATGGTGACGGCGATCGCCTGGGCATAGTGGCCGACGACGGCAATATCGTCTGGCCGGATCAGATTCTGATGCTGCTGGCAACCGACATTCTTGCTCGTCATGATCAGGTTGCGGTGGTTCACGGGGTCGAATGCAGCGCCCATCTGATCGAGATGATCGAGCAGGCCGGAGGTCGATCGGTCGTGGTCAGAAGCGCCGAGCATTACGTGGCTGACAGGATGGCCGAGGAAGATGCTCTGCTGGGCGGCCTGCTCAGTGGTCACTTTTTCATCGCCGAACGCTGGCACGGCTTCGACGATGCCTTGTACGCCAGCGCTCGTTTGCTGGAGATCCTGGCCGCCGACTCACGACCCTTGTCTCAGATCCTGGCTGAGCTCCCGAAAACCTACTCGACGCCCGAAGTCCGCATCGAATTCGACCAGCAGTCGCAGGTCGAGGCGCTGGTCAATGGTCTGGTTTCCGACGGTGACTTCGCGGACGGAGAAATTTCGACCACAGACGGATTGCGAGTCAACTTTGCCGATGGCTGGGGCGTGGTGCGCGCGTCACATACAGGCCCCGAGCTGGTCATGCGCTTCGAGGGAGAGAACCCCAAGGCGCTCAATCGCATCAAGACCCTGTTAAAAAAGCAACTCAAGGCGCAAGATCCGAAGTTGAAACTGATGTTTTGAGCACCATCGTTTTCAACAAACCGTTCAAGGTCTTGAGCCAATTCACCGACCGCCAGGGCAGGGCCACTCTGGCCGATTACATCGACCTGCCCGGCATCTATGCGGCCGGTCGGCTGGACTATGACAGCGAGGGTGTGCTGGTACTGACCGATGACCGCCTGCTCAAGGCGCGCCTGACCGATCCGCGCCATGAAACCCCGAAGACCTACCTGGCCCAGGTCGAGGGCCGCCCGAGCGTCCAATCCCTGACCCGGCTGGAACGCGGACCGCACCTGAAGGATGGGCCGACGCGACCGGCCCGGGTCGAGCTATTGAATCGAGCGCCCGGCTGGCTGTGGTCGCGCCAACCGCCAATCGCGCCACGCGCCGGAAAAGCGGTTGCATGGCTGGAAATCACCATCACCGAGGGACGCAACCGCCAGGTCCGCCGGATGACCGCAGCAGTGGGTTTGCCAACCCTGCGTTTGATCCGCACTCGAGTCGGACCCTATCGTATCGAATCTCTGCAACCGGGCCAGTATCGGCAGGTTGAAAGCGACTGAAATCGCCCCACCCAACTGGATGGTTCAATACACCACCCGGTGGCACAGCACCTGGTCGGCGGACTCGACCAGTTTCGGCATGATCCTCGGCAGTTCGGAGAAGGCGCTTTCCCCGCTGATCAGTCCATCCAGAACCGGATCGACCAGCAATTCAAGGGCCTTGGCCATGCGGCGGCGATGATCCCAGCGTGAGCGCCGCTCGACCGGTAACTGGCCGACCTGGCTGGATCGAAGGGTCAGCCGTCGTGAATGAAACGACTCGCCCAGGGCCAGGCGAGGCTGCCTGGCGCCGTACCAGCTCATTTCAGCAATCATCGCCTCGTCTCCGGCAAGCTGAAGTGCCCGGGCCAGTCCGGCCTGGGCGCCGCTGGCATGAATGACCACATCCTGCTCGCTCGGCGCCTGTTCGGGCAAGGCGAACTGCACGCCCAGCGATTCGGCCAGTGGACGACGGTTCGGGTCGATATCGACGAGCGTGGTCTCGGTGCCCGGTATCCGTCCGGCCAGCCACGCGCACAGGGCGCCCACCACCCCGGCGCCAATGATGACGACCTTGTCGCCGGGACCGATCCGACTGTCCCAGATTCCGTTCAGGGCAGTTTCCATGTTGGCGGCCAGTACGGCGCGGCTGGCGGGCACGCCGTCGGGCAGCACATGCACCGCACCGGCGGGCACCTGATACCGTTCCTGGTGCGGATACAGGCAAAACACCTCGCGCCCGGACAGGTTCTCCGGACCGGCTTCCACGATGCCGACACTGGCGTAGCCGTACTTGACCGGCGCGGGAAAATCACCCTGCTGGAATGGACAGCGCATGCGGGCAAACTCGCTTTCGGGAACCTGACCGTGAAAGACCAGGGATTCGGTGCCGCGAGAGATGGCACTGTACAGGGCGCGCACCACGACGCGGTCATCGTATGATTCGACCGAAATCTCCTCCTCGCGGAGTTCTCCGCGCCCGGGGGCGGCCACCCAGAAAGCCCTGGTTTTCACTGTCATGATCCAAGCCTGCCCGAGGAGCGGGCATTGACGCAAGTTTAATCGTCCCTGAAGTATCCTCTGGTACGTGGTGAAAGGAAGTGAATCGCCCAAGCTGGTCCCGGAGCTGATCATCGGATTGATACCGATGGGCGTGCTGGCGCTGGCTTTCGGGGCATGGGTCGAAGCACACTGGATGGTGGCGCTGACGGCTATCGCACTCTATGGGTTGTTGACAGGATTGTTGTTCCGAGAGGGCAGTTCCCGGCTGCCCCGGCTCGGTTGGGCCAATCGGATCACCCTGCTGCGGGCCATGCTGGTGACGCTGCCGGCCGCGGCACTGCTGCAGCCCCAACTGTTCATCGATGCCGGCTGGACGATGGCCCTGGTGGCCTTGACGGTTCTGTTGCTCGACGGCCTTGATGGCTATCTGGCGCGCACCCTGAATGAAGAAAGTGAATTCGGAGCCCGCTTCGACATGGAGGTCGATGCCGCGCTGATATTCGTGCTCTGCCTCGGGCTGGCCCTGTCCAGCGCGATCGGGATCTGGGTGCTGGCGATCGGTCTGATGCGCTACGCGTTCCTGGCCGCAATGGTGATCTGGCCATGGCTGTCGCGACCCCTGCCGGATAGTGTTCGCCGCAAAGCGGTGTGTGTGTGGCAGATGACCTGTCTGGTGCTGGCCACCACTCCCCTGTTCGGGCCCGGCGTCAATGCGATGATTCTGGCCAGTGCGCTGATCGCGCTGGTGCTGTCCTTTGCCGGCGATGTTGCATGGCTGTATCGCCGGCGGGATTCCAACCCAACCGCCTCCTGGAGGATGTCATGAAATTATCCCTGTTGACCACAATCCTGCTGGCCCTGGCCGTCAATGCCGCCTGGGCCGAGCCACGCGAATTCAAGATTGATACAGAGCATTTCTCGATCGCATTCGCCGTGGATCATGTCGGCTATGCCGATCAGCTTGGCCTGTTTCTCGAGGCCGAGGGGCATTTCATCTACGACGAGGATGCCAACGAGTTGCATGAAGGCGAGGTGATCGTCACGGCCGACAGCGTGTTCACCAACCACGAACGCCGCGATGATCACCTGCGCAACGAGGATTTTCTCCATGCCGATCGCTACGACACCATTCGCTTCAAGGCCGATCGCTGGGAACCTGAAAATGACCGCAGCGGCACCCTGCATGGCGAGCTGACCATGTTGGGTGAAACCCGTCCGGTGGAACTGGACGTGACCATCAACAAGACCGCCGACTATCCGTTCGGCCACCGCGCCTACACCCTGGGCCTGTCGGCGACCACCGCCATCAAGCGTAGCGAATGGGGCATGACCTATGCCATCGACGATGGCCTGGTCGGCGACGAAGTGCGCCTGACCTTCGAGCTCGAGGCGCTGGCGCAATAGCTCAGGATTTGCGCCGCGGGTGTTTGACACCCTCCCGGGCCGGGGCCGATAACGGATCCTCCGGCCAGGGATGCTTGGGATAGCGCCCGCGCATGTCCTTGCGCACATCCGGGTAAGCATTTTTCCAGAAACTTTCGATATCCGCCGTCACCGCCAGCGGCCGGCCCGCCGGTGAAAGCAGGTGCAATACCAGTGGGATCCGTCCGTGCGCCAGGGTCGGGTGGCGTGTCATCCCGAACAGGCTTTGCAGCTTGGTCGCCAGGACCGGGCCACCCTCGGCGCAATAGTCGATTCGAACCCGTCGTCCAGTCGGGATACTCAAATGGGTGGGCAAGAGCGCGTCCAGTCGAGCCGGCAATTCCGGATGCAGGCGGGTTTTCAGGGCCATGACCGGGTCGATTCGCCTGAGCTCGGCCAGTCGCTTCCTGCCGGCCAGGAAAGGCGCAAACCAGGTATCGAGCTCTTCCATGAGCGTTGGCTCGCTGAAGTCCGGCCACTGATCCGGATCGATGCTGTGCGCCAGGCGCACCCGGGCCAGCCACTGGCGCGCCGGTTCCTTCCATTCGAGCACGTCCAGTCCGCGCTTGCGAACGGCATCCAGCAAGCCGGCCTCCAGCACTTCCGGCGCTAGCTCATCCACGGCCTGCTCTTCAAGGACCAACTCACCCAACCGACGCCTTCGAAAGGCCCGCACCATGCCGCGTTGCTCATCCCACTCGGCCTCGACCTGTTCGCGGACATGGTCGGCCAGGTCATGGGCCAGATCATCGGGCAACACCGCCGAGGCCAGAAAGATTCGCGCCTGGCGCGCCTGACCATCAAGCTCGGCAGCCACCAGCCAGGGACTGCCTGCCAGCGGGTCATCCTCGAAGACAAAGGCGCCACGGCCGTTGCTCAGGCGGAAATGTCCGCGGGGTCCACGCGCCCGGCCAATTCGATCCGGGAAGGCCAGCGCCAACAGACGCCCGATGGCACGATCCCGGTCGGTTTCCTGGTCGGCATTTCCTCCATGGCCCTTGTGCAGTGAACCGGCCAGTTGGCGAACCTGTTTCAGGCGACCTCCATGCACCCCGTTTCCAGCGCCCGAAACGAGTGCCTGGTAACGCAGCGCCAGATCGGCGCCGGGCCGGTCGATGAGAATGTCGGGCTCGCTGAGCAAGGCCGCCAGACTGGCCGCCATTCGACCCCAACCGCGCTTGCGACCGACCAGAACCATGTGAGCCAGACGGGGATGCAGGCCGACCTTGAGCATTTCGCCCCCGTGCGCGGTCATCAGGCCGTCTTCATCCAGCGCGTCCAACCATTGCAGCAACTCTCGCGCCTGATTGAAATGGGCCGCAGGTGGTGGGTCCAGCCACTGAAGGGTGGATGGATCGGTGCAGCCCCAGTGAGCCAGTTCCAGTACCAGCGGGGCCAGGTCGGCCTGCTCGATTTCCGGCGGGGTGAAGGCCGGCAACGAGCGATGCTGGCCTTGTGACCACAATCGGTAACACACACCGGGCGCCAGACGCCCGGCCCGACCGCTTCGCTGCTCGGCGCTGGCCCTGGAGACCGGTGTCGTGATCAGTCGGTCCATGCCACTATTGGGATCAAATCCGGACCGACGTTGCAGGCCGGCATCGATCACCACTCGAATGCCCTCGATGGTCAGGCTGGATTCGGCAATCGACGTGGCCAGCACCACCTTGCGACGGCCCTCGACCGGCGCGGCGATGGCGGCATCCTGTGCCTGGGCGGCCAGATTGCCGTACAACGGCACCAGATCGACATCGTCCGGCATTTGCTCCTCCAGCCTTTTGGCAACCCGGCGTATTTCGCCAACCCCCGGCAGGAAGACCAGCACCGATCCGGAATCCTCGCCAAGTGACTTGAGCGTCGTGGCGGCGACATGGGCGAGCAGATCGCGTTCGCGCAGCGGTGGACGATGGCGAACCTCGACCGGATAACTACGGCCCGTGGCATGAACCACCGGAGCGCCGTCAAGCAACCTGGCCAGGGGCTCGACATCGAGCGTGGCCGACATGATCACAAGGCGAAGATCCTCGCGCAAGGCTTGCTGGGACTCGCGCGCCAGGGCCAGGCCCAGGTCGGCCTGAAGCGAGCGTTCATGAAACTCGTCAAACAGTACCGCAGCGTAATCCGAAAGCGCCGGATCGGATTGCAACAGCCGGGTCAGCACCCCCTCGGTGACGATCTCGATTCGGGTTTGCGCGGACACACGACTGTCCAGCCGCACTCGATAGCCGACCGTCGCACCCACCGACTCATTGAGTTGGCGGGCCATGAATCTGGCCGCCGCCCGCGCCGCCAGCCGCCGCGGCTCGAGCATCAAAATCTTTTGGTCAACCAACCAGTCGGCCTCCAGCAAGGCCGGCGGCACCCGGGTGGTCTTGCCCGCCCCGGGCGGGGCCTGCAGCAACACGGTATTGTGAGCACTCAACGCCCGCAACAACTCCGGAATCGCATCGTCTACAGGAAACCTCGCCATCGAACCTCAGCAAGCCCCAATCCCGAAGCCACCCCCCTGACCCCCGACCCCTGATCCCTGACCCCTGTCCTTCCTACCCACTGCGCCACTTGATATTGCAGCCGATCGACGGCTTCTGCTCGCCGGCCACTTCCCGGCCCTCGAGCAAGGCATCAAGCGCGGCTCGCACATCCTTGCCGGTGACCTCGATGCCGTTGCCCGGGCGCGAATCGTCAAGCTGGCCGCGGTAGACCAGCTTGCGCTGAGCATCGAAAATGTAAAAGTCAGGGGTGCAGGCCGCATCGTATGCACGTGCGGTGTTCTGGGACTCATCGAACAGGTAGGGGAATTCGAAACCGGCCGATTCGGCCAGTTCCTTCATGCGTTCGGGCCGGTCCTGCGGATAACCGGTGACATCATTGCTGCTGATCGCCACCATGCCGATTTCTCGATCGCGATAATCCTGACCCAGTCGAACCAGCTCTGCGAGCACGTGCTTGACGAACGGGCAATGATTGCAGATGAACATGACCAGTGTGCCCTTTTCGCCAGCTACCTGGTCGAAGCTCACCGTCTGACCGGTGACGGTGTCGGGGAGCGCAAAATCAGGCGCCGGAGTCCCCAGCGGCAGCATTCTTGATTCGGTCTTGGCCATGTCGGATTCCTTGGTTCACAGATGTTCGTCGTAACGCTCTCGCCAGTAGGCGCTGTCCTCGCCACGCTCGAGACCATCCAGGGCCTCAAGCAGGCTCTCCACCGCCTCCAGCGTTCGCCGATGTTCGATGCCGAAGCGTTCTTCGAGCCCCTGGACCGCGGCATCAAGCATCTCGGCGGCCCGGTAATCATCCCCGGCGGCCAGCAGTGTTTGCCCCAGGCCGGTACGGTAGATCGGCAGATTGTCGTGTGAGGACGGCTCGGATTCGGCCGTGCTGACCACCCATTGGTGGACCTCCAGTGCTTCGCGATACGCCCCGGCTTCGCGCAGCAGATTGCCCAGATTGTATCGAATCAGGATGGTGTTATAGGCGGATCGGCCATGATGCCGGCGGGAGATCTCGTAGGCCGTTTCGATGAACTCGCGAGCCTCTTCCAATTCGCCTTGCTGGCGCAGACTGCTCCCCAGGTTCGACAATGCCGGCAGGGTCAGCGGATGATCATCGCCGAGTCGCTGGCGAGTCAGCGCCAGCGACTCACGCAGCAGGGGCTCGGCATCGCCAGGACGTTGCTGCTCCAGGTATACGATCGCCCGGCCGTTGAGCCCGTCAGACAGGTGTCGTCTGGCCATTGGCGAATCCCAATCCCGGGCCAGCGCCTCCTGCTCGAGGTAGGTGGCCTCGGCCCGGTCCATCTCGCCTTGTGTGAAATAGGCCCTCGCCAGGGCGCTCAGTCCGCTGAGCTGCACGCCGATCATCTCCCCCGGATGTTCGGTGCGTATGGCCTCCAGGGTCGGCTCGATGAGCTCCCGGGCCTGCTCGGATCGTCCCGTGTCGGCGTACAGTGCGCCCAGTTGCACGCGCGAATCAAACGCTTGCTGTGGATGCTCGGCCAGTAGCCGATGCTGTTCCAGGACACGGTCATAGAGCGCCTCGCTGCGCTCGAAATCACGCTTGTTCTGATACAGCAGGGCCAGCGAGCGTTTGGCCTGGAGCGCCTGCCAGTCGAGACCTTCCTGCTGACTCAGGGCAAGGCTGCGCTGCAGATGGTCCTCGGCGCGGTCCGTGTCATTCAGGGCCACATAGGTCGCGCCGATAATGCCCTGGATTTCGGCTTCAATGTCGGGATGGTCATTGAGTACATCGCCGGCGCGCCGAGCCGCCGTGGCCAGCAACTCCTGCATCACCATCAGATCACCGCTGGCGGCAAAATCGGGATCGATGGATTGCAGCATTTCGGTGACGAATTCCAGCGCCATGTCGGATCGTTCCATCTCGACCTGGGCGATGTCGCGCTGGGTGCTGGCTTCCATCCATCCCCACACCGCCAGGCCGAATCCGGCGATCAGCGAAGCGCTCACGATGACCGCGAAGGTGGTTGCCAGTCGGTGACGACGAAAGAATTTGCGCAACAGGTAACGCCGGGTATGCTCGATGGCGCTGATCGGTTCTTCGCGCAGAAAGCTTTCCAGATCCGCACCAAGGGCATCGGCAGACTGGTAGCGCTGATCGACATCGAAAGCAAGCGCCTTGGCCACGATGCAGCGCAATTCGTAGGGCAGGTGACGGGCATTGTCCACCAGGTCGAGCAATGGGGAGTCCTGTCCCGAATCGGACATGCGGGCTTCCGGTGGCAGACTGGAGCCGGTCAGTCGCCGGTGCTTGAGAGATTGGCACAACAGGCGCAATTGACTCTCGGCGCTGCTGCGCGGTGGCCGTTTCTCAACCAGCAACTCGAACAGAATGACGCCGAGGGCATAGACATCGCTGCCAATGCTGACGCTGCCCGGACGATTGGACAGTTGTTCGGGACTCATGTAGGCGGGCGTTCCGACCTGCATCGGGCGATGGGCCTTGCCATCCTTGTGCTCACGCAAGCTGGTGGCCACTCCGAAGTCGATGACCTTGGGCATGGACACACCATCCACCTGGCTGACCAGAATGTTGGCCGGCTTGAGATCGCGATGAATGATGCCTCGGTGATGCGCATGTTGAACGCCCTGGCAGACCCGCATGAACAATCGCAGACGCTGTTCAAGACTCAAATCATGGGACTGGCAATGCCGGGTGATCGGTTCGCCCTGGACCAATTCCATGGCGAACCAGGGCATCTTGCCCGGCCCGGTACCGGCTTCGTAGACCTGGGCGATATAGGGGTGATGAAGTCGCGCCAGGGTTTGTCGCTCGACATCGAACAGGGCGCTGTAGAGACTGTCACCACGCTTGCCGCCGATCAGCTTCAAGGCCACCTTGCGCTGAACCGGCTCGGTCTGCTCGGCCAGAAAGACCTTGCCCATGCCGCCGGTGCCGAGTTCCCGGATCAGCCGATATCCGCCGATCCGCACATCGTTCCGTTTCCTGGTCGGCCGTTCAGGCTCCTGGTCAAGAATCCGGGTGACCTCGTCATCGGGCGCGGACCTGCGCGGCGATTCGCTCATGACTTCTGCTCGGGCGGAGCGGGCTCGACAATGCGGACTGGGAACGGTTGGGTGACTTCCCCGGCATACAACGACCGATGGGGAAACGGAATTTCGATACCGGCTTCGTCGAAGGCCGACTTGATCTCGGCGGTGATCCCGTTTCTCAGCGCCAGGAAATTCTCGCGCCGCGCCCAGACCGAGAACTGGATGTCCAGGGCGGAATCGCCAAAACCCGAAAAGATGAACAACGGCACGGGTTCGTCCAGGCACAGCGTGTTGGCATCAGCCACCGCCATCAATACCTCGCGCACCTGGTTGATATCTTCCTTGTACGCCACCCCGAGCTTCAGATCCAGACGCCGGATCGGGAAGCGGGTCAGGGTAGTCACCTCACTCTTGATCAGCGTTTCGTTGGGAATGCGTACAAACAGGTTGTCGAAAGTCCGCAGCTTGACCGACAAGGCATCGATCGACAGCACTTCACCGGTGGTGTCACCGACCCGGATGATGTCACCGATTTCGAAGCTGCGCTCACCGATCAGGAACAAGCCACTGATCAGGTTGGATGCCGTCGTTTGAGAGGCAAATCCCAGCGCCACGGTCAATACGCCTGCCGCACCCATGATGACGGCCAGGCTGAATCCCAGCTCACGCATGGCCGAGGCGATGAACAGCGCCAGCACACCGTAGAACACGATTCTGCGCAGTAACTGGGTTGTCTGAGCGCTCAGACGCTGCCGGAGCACTCTCCGGGTCAGGCGACCAGCCAGCGAAGCCACCAGCAGACCTGCCGCCACGAGGATTGCAGCGCGCAAAATGGCCAGAAGAGATCCGGCTTGCAGGTTGGCCAACAGTTCCTGAATCATGATCCGTCTCCGAACAGGAGATTGAATGCGCGCGTCATGCCGGAACGCTCCGAATCGATGCGGGGTTCGGCCAGGCGGGTCAGACTGGAATCACCATCGGTTTTGCTGCTCTCGATCTGGATCGAGGCCAGATCGCCCTGCTCGTGGCGCGTCAGGGTCAGCTTCTGAGTCCACAGTCTGCCATCCTGATCAGCATACAGTGCAAGCATGGGCACCGGCAGGCTGACCTTTTCAAGCGGTAATGGCGTGCTGGCCTTGTTGTGAATGGTCAGGGGCGTGATGGCACGGTGCGGCCGATCGGGCAATTCGGCCGGGTCGTGGCGCGCCTGGGTTCTTCCGGCATAACATAGTTCACCCTCGCGGGTGGAAGGGCCGAACCAGGTGTCGGACGGCACGATGACCGGCAACTCCTTGAGCAGGACAGCCGGATCGCCGACCAGAATCTGTAACCAGATCGGTGTCGACAGATACAGCGTGGTGGTCTGGCCACTGAGCAGAAACACGGGCTGTCGGGGTCGAACGACGATCGGACGATCAGCCAAGAGGGGGGCCAGGATGACGCGGCCGGACTCGCCAACCTGTACGAAACGCTCCTGTACCGCTTCCGGCACACCCTCGCCAAGATCGAACCGGACCTGCGCATCCGCCTCCTCCTCGGCGATCGAACGGCTGAAAAGCATCCATTCCCCCACGCCATGGGCAATCGTCAGCTCCAGAGTACCGATGCGGCACTCGAGCTGTTGACCGGAATTGACCTGCGGGACTTTCCACAGGTTCTGATGGCGCTTGGTGACTGACTTTTCCACACTGTCAGTTTACATGTGTCGGCATGGCCAGGACTCGTTCACGCAGCAATCGAGCCAGGCGCTGACTGCCCGGACCCGCCCCATCCGGATCGGCATGCACCAGGTACAGTGTCGCCCACCGTTCGGCGCCTTCGATCAGCGGCAAGGGCTTGAGTGCGCCGGAATCAAGCTCGCGACGAATGATGTCCTCGGCATACCAGGCAAATCCCAAACCCATGCAGGCCGCCCGGATCGAGGTCGCCTTGGCCGAAACCGTCCAGCGCTGGTCAGTCACGCTCGGTGCCTGGTCACTGGCCGGTTGCACTCCGGTATCCCGGACTACAAGGTGTCGGTGGCCGCGCAAGTCCTCGCGCGTCAAGGGACGATCGAGGCGATGCAGCGGGTGGTTTGGCGCTGCCGCAGCGATGAAACGGACCTTCATGAGGGGGTCGCCAACGAAGCCGCCGGGAATGCTCGAAGCAATGGCCAGATCAACCCGACCGGCGGTCAACAACTCGGTGGTTCCCGCCAGTACCGATTCATGCAATTGAATGCGCATCTGGGGTTGCTCACCGGACAGCTGATCGAGACACTCCAGCAACAACCAGGTCGGGAAGATGATTTCGGCGGCCACGCGCAGTTCCGTCTCCCATCCGGCGGCGGCGCGAGCAGCGGAACGCTCCAGCCTGGCGGCCTCATCGATCAGCGCCTTGCCGCGACGATACAGCATCCGACCGGTATGGGTCAGCTGCGCCTTGCGTCCAATCACTTCGAGTGCCTTGACCCCGAGCAGCTCCTCGAGACGACTGACGGCGTGGCTGAGCGTGGACTGTGACTTGTTCAGAACCCGGGCTGCTTGCGCATAACCACCGTTTTCAACCACCGCGACCAGGGCACGCCATTGTTCCAGACTGACGCGCGGATGATTCATGACCCGCTTGTTACGAAGCGGAACGGCGGATCGGGCTGCCCGGCCGACGCTAGCGCGCGAATACGTAGCCGCCGTAGGCCACAAAGGCAGCAGCAAACAACGGCAGCATGTAGGAGTACCATTCCGGGAACTGGACGTAACTCATCAACTGAAATGTCCCCAGGCCTTCCAATGCGGCGAGACTGCTCGGACCGTCGAGCGGCTGGGGAATCATGGCCAGACCCTGTATCGCCACCAGCACGCCCAGGACGATGGCCGCTTCGCCGCGATTGCTGATGGTCGCAGCAAGCTTTCCCGCCGCCCCGGCCAGCCAGCCAACCAGAAACAGGGAAATGATCAGCCACCGCCAGGATACCTCGAGCGTGGCCGCATCGAGCAGCCGCTCGAGGCCGAATACCGTAAGAATTCCGAAAAATAGAACCACTCCCACGACCAGGAAGAAGATGTAACCGACCAAGGCACCCCACAACATCCGCATCATCACTGCGCCCTCCACACCGACACTCCAGCAACGACCCCTTGCCGTGTAAGCGTAGCCCACGACTGACGATCAGTTCAAGTCGGCTGAAATGATTGAATGTTCGATTCATTCGAAAGATCTGAGCGAAAATATCCGCTTTTATTTCGATGGAACGGATATTACATTAATTTTCTCAATGATTCCTCGGTACGCAAGCAAGGAGCAATTGCAATGAACACCCTGTTAGTCATCCGTTCGAGCCTGTTCAATGGCTCCGGCCAGTCCAGCCAGCTGGTCGATGAATTCACTCGACAGTGGTCGGACACCCACTCGCAAGGCAGGGTCGTTTGCCGTGATCTTGCCGCTGACCCGATTCCGCACCTGAGTGCCGAGGCATTTGCCGGCTTCGGGCTGCCGGCCGAGCAACGCAATCCGGCCCAGACCGCGGCTGCCGCTGTTTCCGATAGTCTGATTGCCGAACTCAGGTCCGCCGACGCCGTGGCCGTCGGGCTGCCCATGTACAACTTCACCATCCCGTCGACCTTCAAGGCCTGGATGGATTACGTGGCCCGAGCCGGTGAGACTTTCGAGTACACCGACTCCGGATCACGCGGGCTGATTGCCGACAAGCCCGTTTATGTCTTTGCCGCTCGCGGTGGCTATTACGCGGGCACAACGAAGGATACCCAGACCGCCCTGATCCAGACCTTCTTCAATTTTGTCGGCATCAACGACATCCATTTCACCTACCTGGAAGGTCTGGCCATGGGTGAGCATGCCGTGCATGAGGCCCGGCAATCGGCAAGCGCTGAAATCTCCCGACTGGCAGCGTGAAGGAGGTCAACATGAATGCTCGCAGTGTTCGTCATGTCATCGAATCCGTGCCCACCTCGGATGGCGCCGGCGTCAAGCTGCGTCGCAGCCTGGGTTCCGGACCGTTTGCGCGCCTTGATCCGTTTCTGATGCTTGATGAGTTCTACTCCGACAACCCCGATGATTACCTGGCCGGTTTTCCGTCCCACCCGCATCGTGGCTTCGAAACCGTCACCTACATGCTTGACGGGCGCATGGAGCACAAGGACCACCTGGGCAACACCGGAGACCTCGGGCCGGGCAGCGTGCAATGGATGACCGCGGGTCGCGGCGTGATCCACTCCGAAATGCCTCGCCAGAGCGAAGGCCGCATGCGCGGCTTTCAGCTCTGGATCAACCTGCCGGCTCGAGAAAAGATGAAGCCGGCCGACTACCGTGATATCCCATCCGGCGATGTCCCGGAGCTGGCCTTCGACGGAGGAATCGCTCGAATCATCGCCGGCACCCTGGACATGGCCGGACAACGCGTCGACGGCGCGGTCAATGGCACCGGGGATTCGATGAGCACCGACCCTCTGTATATCGACCTGCGACTGGATCCCGGTTCAAAGACCACCATAGCGGTCAAGTCCGGACACAACAGCTTCGTCTATCTGTATGAAGGGGATGCGGTCATCGGTGATCAATTGCTGCAGCGGCGCAATGCCGGTGTGCTGGATGGCGGCGACCAGGTCACCGTTCAGGCTGGAGACCAGGGTGCACGCTTGCTGCTGCTGGCCGGAAAACCGTTGGACGAACCGGTGGTGCAGTACGGACCATTTGTAATGAACACGCGTGAGGAAATCGAACAGGCCCTGAGTGATTACCAGGAAGGCCGTTTGACCGAGCCGGCCTGAATCCATGATGGTCATCTCCGGCCCGGAACCCGGGGAGCCGCTATACTGGCTCACCCCGGCCCACCCTCCTGGAGACTTCATGATCCGGCTTTTCCTGCCCGTGCTGCTGGCCGCCTTGCTATTGCCCAACCTGGCGCTGCCCTCCGAAAATACAGCCCCCGACCTGGAAAGCATCGTGACCTTGCCCAGGCTGGCCGGTACCGCGCCATCTGGTCCGGAATGGTCGCCGGATAGCGAGCGGGTCGCTTTTCTGTGGAACGACCATGGCATGCCGTTTCTCGATTTGTGGCTTGTCGAAGCCGATGATGATGAACCGACTCGTCTGACCCGATACGCGCCCGAACCCGAATCGATCCTGGGGCCCGGTGACGACCTGGGTCTGGACGCATTGCGCGCACGTGCCCGTGAACGTGAACATCGCGGCATCTCGGAACTCGTCTGGCATCCGGACGGCAAGCGGATTCTGTTCGTGCTCGATGGCCAGCTCAAGATCATTGACCGCGACGGCCACGAGCCCGAATCGGTCGGTCCTGGCGGCAGCGCTCTGGCCGTCTCGCCTGACGGCCGGTTTTTGTCCATGCTGCGACGGGGCGATCTGTGGCTGATGGACCTGGAAACTTTCGAGATCGAGCAGGCCACCGACCTGGGTCAATCCGGCATCGGGACCGTCCCTATCGGCGCGTTTGTTCGGCCGGACGCCTATGTCGGACGTTACCAGTGGGCGCCCGACAGTGGTCGGATTGCAATAGAGTTCATTGACCAGCGCGAGGTCCGGCGCGTGTCATTTCCCAGCTACCTGCACGAGGAACCCCTGTTGCACGAAGTCCGGCGCCCGTACCCGGGTGATACCGACCTGATTCGCAGGGTCGGGGTGATCACCATCGGCCGGGACGAGATCGACTGGCTGGAGCTGGAACAATCCAACCGGCGCCTGGTGCTCGATATGGACTGGGCGCCAGACAGCGAGCGCCTGCTGGTCATGCAAGGCGCCGATGTGGCCGAGGATCGCTGGATATTCGTCGCCCATCTCGGCTCGGACCAAATCGAGCAGGTCTGGCACGATCATCGCCCACGCCGCATCTATCCCATCTTTCGGGCTCTGTGGGACCATACCGGAGAACGGATCCTGTTCATTGGCGATCACGAGGATTACTACCGCCTGTATGCCTTGCCCGGCAATGGCGAGCCACCGGCGCGCCTGAGCGGCGATTACGACATTGCCGGTGAGCGCTCGGCCGCCTGGATGGCGCTGGATCGTGCCGGCGATGGCCTGCTGGTGATGTCCAGCGAGCACAGCCCCCATGAACGGCATGTGCATCATCTCAACCTGGATGACGGCGCCAGTACCCGGCTGACCCGCATGCCCGGAGTGCATCAACCAGCACTCTCACCGGATGGACGCAAGCTGGCCCTGATCAGCTCAAGCGACACCCGACCGGGCGAGTTGTACCTGCTCGACCTCGAGAACGATCAGGACGAACGCCGTGTCACCCATTCACCACTGGAGGCGTTCCATGACTATGACTGGCTCGAACCGCGCTATGTGAGCTTTGCCAGCCGTATCGATGATTTCACCCTGCATGCCCGGATCATCGAGCCACCCGACATGCAACCCGGTGAACGCTATCCGGTGATTCTCGGCAGCATCTATTCCAACACCGTGCTCAACGCCTGGAATCCCGACCGACCCACCTCGATTCTGCAGCAGCAAATGGCCATGGCCGGCGATTACATCACCGTGCTCGTGGATGTGCGCGGCAGTGTCGGTTACGGGGTGGAATTTCGCGAAGCATTCCAGGGTGACTGGGGCGGCGACGACCTGGAAGATTTGCACAGCGCGGTCGAGTACCTGGCCGGACTCGAGCATGTCGACGGCGATCGCATCGGCATCTGGGGCAACAGTTACGGCGGATTGTTGGTGCTGGCCGCGCTGTTTGAAAAACCGGGTCTGTTCGCCGGCGGCGTGGCCGGGGCGCCCGCGGTCGATATTCATCACTTTACCGGCTTCGACCAGCACCTGACCCGTCGACCCGATACCCATCCGGAAATTTTCGAACACGGCAGCCTGCTGGACATGGGCGAGCATCTCGAAGATCCCTTGCTCATCATTCACGGTCTGCACGATGACATCGTGCCGCTCAAGACCACGCTGATGATGGCCGAAAAGCTCAAGTTGCTGGGCAAGACTTTCGAGCTTGATATCGTCCACGACTCCGGTCACTGGTGGGCAGCCAGCGACCACTACGCGCGCTATACCTTCGGTCGGCTTGACGCATTTCTGCGCCGCCATGTCCCGCCCGGGCCAGAGAGAGATTGATGCACGCTACAATGCACTTCTGGCCCGCTTGATCAAAACAGACCTCAGGCAATGACCAACAGCGGCAATTCCGAATCTCCACAACATACCGAGTTGACCCAGCTCGAACCGACCGGCCCTTCCGATAGTCAGCATGCCGCCCGACTGGTGGTGATCCAGGGGCCGGACCTGGGCGAACAGGTCGAGTTTTCCGACCAGGCCCGTGTGCTCGGCCGTTCGACGCAGGCCGATGTCCGGTTAACCGCGCCCGGGGTATCGCGACGCCACTGCCGGATCGAGCAACGCGATGGGGCCTGCTGGATCGAAGACATGGGCTCGACCAACAAGACGCGGGTCAACGGGGCAGCTGTCGAGTCGCATGCGCTGACCGACGGCGATCTGATCCGGCTGGGTCAGACCATACTCAAGTTCGTCGCACCCACCAATCCCGAAGCGCCGTATTACCACAAGCTGGCCGAAGAGGCGACCCGCGACCCGCACACCGGACTGCTGCGTCGCGCCTTTGTCATCTCCTCGCTGGAACAGGCCGCGGACAAGGCCAGCGCCAATCCGGCAGAACCAGCCGGCGGCGTCATCTACCTGGCCCTGGACGCTCACAGTGAACTCCGGGACCGAGTCGGAATGGCCGGTATCGAGAAACTGCTCGGCCTGATCGGCCAGCGTCTGGTTTCAGATGTTGACTCGCATCACCTGCCAGCCATCTATGGCGAGCACAGCCTGATCGTCCTGGTCCGGGACCTCGATCCGGAGCAGTTGTTGAAACTGGCCGAGCACATGCGCCGGCACATCCGATCCGAAGTGTTCGAAGTCGACACCGAAGAGCTGGCAGTGACCGTCAGCCTTGGCGTGTGTCCGTTCAACCTTCGTATTGGCAACGCCGACGCCATGTTGGTGCGCGCCGCCCGAGCCGCCGAGGCCTGTCAACGCGAGGGCGGCGACCAGTGTCGCGACTATCAACCCACGGTCCTGGCGGGACATTCCGGTGAAGACGAGCAAGTCATGCTCGGACTGCTGCGCGAGGCACTGACCAAGGGCACACTGCAGATCCGCTTCCAGCCGGCCGTGAGCATGGATGACGATGGGGTCAGCCACTACCAGATTCTGCCGCGCCTTCTGACCGACGATGACGAGCTGATTTCGGCCGGTGTATTCATTCCCATCGCCGAGCGTCATGACGAGGTCCGTTCCATCGATCGCTGGATGAGTGTCCGCGCGCTGCGCGCCATCGAAGATCAATTGGAGAATGATCGGCGCATGCGACTGTTTGTCAGTCAGTCGGCCCAATCACTCGATGACTTGGCACGCTACCGTGCCCTGGCCGACAAGTTACCGAGTGCGGTCGCCAACGATGAACTACTGGTGTTCGAGTTTCGACAAGGTGATGTTTCCAGGAATCTCAAGGCCGCCCGCCAGCTTCTGCCGCAACTGAAGGAACTGAATTTCGGGGTGGCGATTTCGGGTATTGACGACGCCTCCGAAGCGGGCTTGATGCTGCCCCACCTGAACGCTGACTATTACCGGCTCGCACCATCACTGACCCAGGAGGTCGGTCACAATGATGCGGCAACCACGCGCTTTGACAACATGGTGCGACAGATTCACGAAAACGGCGGAAAGGTCATCGTCTCGCAGGTCGAGGATGCCGAGACCATGAGCAGGCTCTGGAGCCGCAACGTCGACCTGCTGCAGGGCAATTTCATTCAGCAGCCCAGCCAGAAGCCGGACTTTTCCCTGTAACCTGCGCGTCCACGCAGAGTGATCCAGACGCTCCCGACAGAACAGGAGACGACCGGATCCTGACCCGGTCGGCCGGCTTACTGAAAGGCGCCTTCGAAACGGTCACGCAGGATGATTTCACCCGCCTGGTCAAATGCACCCACGTCATCATATTCTGCTCCCAAAAGGATTTTTCTCAGGTGGTGATCAATGTCGCGTCCAGATGACGTCAATGGGGGATCAGGATCGAGATCTTGCGCACAAGCATCCAGGGCCGGGGAGTCGTCGGAAAGCCTGTGATTGCCCTGGTGTGGATCGACCAGCCCGGGGTCATCCTCGATCAAGGTGGTGACCAGGTCGGCCTTTCCACTGTGATTCTCGATCGAAGTGATTTCGCGGGCCACGATGCAGGCAGCCCTGGTCACCCTGGTTTCACCGGCCCCGCCACTGACCAGGCTTGCGGTATCCGGCTGATCAATCAGCAACCCCTCGATGTGCAACTCCATATGCTCGAAAGGAGCAACCTGCGTTTCGATCACGCCCGTGAATGAGACGGGGGAGCTCTGTGTTGAGACGGTAGACCATTCCAGCGAGGCGCTGCTGGAGTTGAACAGGCCAAATACGCTTGATTCGGATCCACCCTCGCTGAGAAACTGGTTGTTGGCGACCAGGCTGTTGTGCAGGACCAGCGAATGCACTTCGTCATCATCGCTGGTATCGCTGCCGTGAACATGGAACACGAGTCCATGATCCAGCTCATTCCCTGTGATTTCCGTTTGGTGAAAACTGGCGTAAGCATCGGAGCTGACCGATACAATGCTTCCCGCAACGGGATCAGTCATCGAGTTCGAGATGATTTTGGAGCATGTCAGCGAGGATTTCCGGATTCGGCAGTCATCATCGCTTTCCATGGCCAGGGAGGCCTCATCGATCACGGTAATCGCGGCCGCCCCTGACTCGGCTTGATTGGAATCGATGATGACATTGACCAACTCGGCTTCAGTCTCGGCGCCCTCCAGGTAAATCGCTCCCCCATTCAAGGCGCTGTTGTCGACCATCTCAACCGGCAAGTGTGACTGTTCGCTGATGTCGGGATCGGCGCCATCCATGCGTACCGGGCTTTGACCCGTCGCAAACAGTCCGCCGCCAAAACCTTCCGCCTCATTTTCCACGATGCCCGACGGATCATCGGAACCGGGCAGGTCTCGACCGCCTGAACCAAACTCAAGCTGGCAGTCGTCCAGGTAAATTCCACCACCGTTGGAACCCGCTGTATTCAAGTGGATACCCGTGTCGTTGTCGATGTGAATACCACCACCCTGACAGTAAAGGCCGCCCCCGTGACCCTCTGCTGAACTCGAGAACAATCGACTGGATCCCGAAATCGTCAGTTCCGGAGCGCCATCATCGGTTTCAATCAATGCGACGGCGCCGCCGTTACCGGTGGCATTATTCAGACCGATCCGAACATTGGTGGCAATGATGGTGTGCCCTCCAAGGACCAGCAACCCGGCCCCATCGGCATCGAACGACCGGCCCGTGGCCGAGGCCGATTCCGTAGTTCCGCCTCCGAACCCGATATCTTGAAATTCAACGTTCAAACTTTCTCCTTCAGGACTGTAAACCTGGACGGCACGATGGTCGTCGAAGGCAAACAGCACCAGTGGTGGATCAGCCGTAAAATCAAGTAAACAGTCCTCGAAGCCCCCTTTCAGGGTGACTGACTTGGTGATCACGAGTTCGTCGTTCAATGCAACCAGCCCTTCGCCAGTCATGATGATCGTGTCGCCGTGCTGCGCGGCGTCCATGGCGTCTTGCAACGATTCAAAATCACATTCCTTTTCATCATCCCCGACCACGAGTGTCTGGCCCGAGCCGCGCTCGCCGGCATCGATAGAGGCCGGGGCGACCCCGGGCAGTCCCAGCAGCAGGACGAGAATGGGCCACAAGGCAATGCGCGAGAGACCAAGTCGATCTAGGCAAGTTCCGGGAATTTTATTCATGAGTTCACGACCTCTGGTTTGGTTGTTCTCATTGAGTCCAAACGCAAAATCCGGAAAAACGTGCCAACCAAATTTCCGGTTGCCCCCTTGCGGAGCGATTCAAAGGTGGAGGGTGAGCTGGGCGGTCAGTTCGCGCATGTCGATGCCGTCATGGCTGTCCGGCAACACTTCCGATATGCGCAACGGATTGGAGACCCCGGCGGCGCGCTGTCCGGCAAGGTCCAGCTCCGCGCCAAGACGCGGGCCCTCGTCGTCGTGTTCAACGATTCGGACCAGCGGAAGAAATCCGCGCACCGAAGGAGATTCCATCACCACGGCCAGCGATTCGTTGCTCAATCGCACCAGCGTTCCGGGGGTCACCCAGCCCATGAGACTGGTCAGACACTCGACGTACTTTCGATCGAACTGGGTGTCACGATTCTTCCACAATATACCCAGCGCCTGGTGATGGGACCTGGCCGGATCGTAGACACGATGGGAAGTGATCGCGTCATAGGCATCGATGATGGAGATCACCCGGGCCAGCGGCAGGATCTGGTCGCCGGTCAGTGCCTGCGGATAGCCACTGCCATCGGGTCGTTCGTGGTGACTGAGCACGGCCTGGGCGACCTCACCCGGAACGGCGGATTCGGTCTTGAGCATTTCGTATCCGAATTCGGAGTGACGCTTGACCTGCTCGAATTCTTCCGGCGTCAGCCGCCCCTTCTTGTTGAGAATGTTCATGTCAATACGCATCTTGCCGAGGTCATGCAGCAAGCCCGCCAGTCCGGCCATTTCCATTTCCCGCTTTCCCCAGCCCAGACTGGCCGCCAGACCCATGCTGAGAATCGCCACATTGATGCAGTGCTGGGCAGTGTAACGATCTCGCTGCTTGATCCGGCTGAGCCAGACCAGGGCCGCCAGGTTTTCATCCAGGGACTCGGCCATTTCGCCGACCACCGTTCGGGCGCTCTGGAAATCAATGCTGGCGTCATTCGACAGGGCATGGATCAGACTTTCCGCCTGCAGATCAAGCTGGTGATAGGTATTGACGGCAGCCGACAGCGAGTTCCGATCAATGCCCGCTCGGCGCAGCAGATCGACCGCATGATTGGTCGGAGCATCACCTCCGTGACGCGCGAAAATCGTCGGGCGATAGGGGTTGGGGCTACGATCGAGATCAATGACCACCCAGTCACAATGGGCCTGCAGCCAGCGCTTTTTCTCGAAAGTATCGACCACCATGCCCTGGAGTGGGAAATCAGTCTGTTCCCAGGGGATGGACAACTGACGTACGAAATGACCGAGCCTGAGATCGGCGGGCAAAATCTTGAGCTCATACTCCCAGAGGCTCCGCTCGCGGAATTCCTCCCATGACTGGATGCTCACAGCCCTCAATCCCGCCAGCGATCACTCGCCGAGTCGAAGTGTGAAAATCCTTGTTGACCATTCATACCGAGCCCCCCTTTAATTTCTGGCTTATCGTGATGGACCTCACATCTTAGGCCGATTGCTCGCGTTTTTCAAAGATTCTTGCTTGACACGGACCGATCGTTGCGTGTCGCCGGTCCGAACTGCGGCTGGTCCCTGCCGCAGATCGAGCCCAGGCGCCGGACGACAGGACTATGGCTATTCGAAGCTGGTCAGTTCGGTCACGAATTCCGCGCCTCCCATTTCTTCCGGCAGGCGGCCTTCGGCTCTGAGCAGCATGCGCGGAGATTCATCACCGATCCAGATTGTCTGAGCGCCGCCGTCACCATCCAGTGGCGAAAGCTTGACCGGCCAGGCCTGGAATTCACCGGCCTCGGTTTCGATGGTCTCTTGCGCTTGAACCTCGATCTGGAAATAGCGCACCCGTTGCTGCATGCTGATTTCGGCAAAACGCACCGGCGAGCGGTAACCTTCGCTCAGCGGCAGGGCGGTCAACACTGCTTCCAATCCGGAATCCCCCCCGAAAACCGGGGCTTCCAGGTCGATCTGGACCGGGATTTGCGTACCACCGGCATCGATCTGGCCGGTGATTTCGCGGCTGTCGAACTCGACTTCGATGGTGGCCGGACCCTGGTGGGTGACCCGGCTGATCGGTCGCAGCGTGGTGGCGTCGATCCGGTACTCATCACTGACTTCTCCCATCGGCGTCGTGCTGGAAGACTCGATCACCAGTACCGCGCGATCATCCTCGCTGTCGTGACGGATGTTGCGCTTTGAATCGATGCTCGTTTCGCCACCGCCCATGTTGAGGCGCGTGGTGTACTCGAATTGTCCAGTGGCGACCTGGCCGGCATCCACGGTCGGCAAGGGCCGGGTCCGGGCGGCGGCCAGTTCATCCGCCAGGTCGGTGACCTCGACGCTGTCCACATCCACGGTAATCGCAGCCAGACGTTCAGCGATGGGCTCGGGCCGTTCGGCCTGGTAGCGCCCACCCAGGTGGCCGGCCAGGAATTGTTCAATGCGGGCAAACATGGCCAGACGATTCTCGCGGTCGCGGAAACCATGGCCTTCATCCGGCGCCACGATGTATTCCACCGGCAGCCCGGCCTCGCGCATGGCGACCACGATCTGGTCGGCCTCGGCCTGGCGCACGCGCGGATCGTTGGCGCCATGAATCACCAGTAACGGACGCTTGATGTTGTCGACATGGTTGATCGGCGACTGGCGTTCAAGCTGGGCGCGGCCCTCGTCAGTGTCCGGGTCACCCATGCGCAGGGTAAACATCTTGCGCGCCGGGCCCCAGTAAGCCGGAATGGAGTTGATCAGCGTGATCAGGTTGGACACGCCGACGATGTTGACCCCGCAGGCATACAGGTCGGGCGTGAATACCATGCCCGCCAGCGTGGCGTAACCGCCGTAAGAGCCGCCCATGATGCAGACCCGCTCCGGGTCGGCGATGCCTTGCTCGACCAGGTAATTCACGCCATCGGTGATGTCATCCTGCATGGCGTCGCCCCACTCCAGGTTACCGGCATTGAGAAAGTCCTTGCCTAAACCGGTGGAGGCGCGGAAGTTTGGCTGGAACACGGCATAACCGCGGTTGGTCAGGAACTGGACCTGGGCGCGGTAGCCCCAGGTATCGCGCGCCCATGGCCCCCCGTGGATCAGGGCAACCACCGCCAGGTTCTCGGCCGGTACGCCACTGGGCAGGCTCAGGTAACCGGGAATTTCCAGGCCATCGCGGGCCGTGTAGCGAATCGGCTGCATTTCGGCCATGTGTTCGACCGGAATCTCGGGCCGGGAGCGGTACAGTTTTTCGACCGTTTGCTGCTCGCGATCAAACAGGTAAACCGTACCGGGATCGACATCACGTGACAGGCTGACCAGGGCCATGCGACCGTCGCGGGTCTGGGAAGGCAAACCGATCTCCCCTTCGGGCAATTCATTGCGCAAAAATTCCAGGTCGGCGGCAAAGTCATCGTCATGCGGATAGATTCTCGGCCGGTCGCCAACATAAATCGTGGCCAGCAGGCGGTCATCTTCCGGGTGGAAGATCGCTCCGGAGAAATCCACCTCGCCTTCCGGGTCACGCTCGAAAAGGGTCTTTTCGCCAGTCTCCAGGTTGAACTCGTACAACCCGGTCAGGTCGACATCCTCACCCCTGTTGGACATCAACCAGACCGACTGCCCATCCGGGTGGAAATTCATCGGTGCGCAGCTTTCCAGCCAGCTGCATTCATAGACCGCCTCACCCAGCTCGCCGTTGTTGACCTCGAGAATCTCGGTCCCGCCTTCGCTGGTCTGGCGCATCGCCAGGCGCACCTCGCCTTCCAGGTCGGCTGACCAGCCGGCGACACTGAGATCGTTCTGGATCAGCAACTCGCGCTCGCCGGTACTGATGCTCACTGCATAGACATCGTGCAGGGCCGGGTCGCGATCATTGAGGCCGACCAGGATCCGATCGGGGGTGTTGCGCGGCACGGAAATGATCATGGCGCGCACGCCATCCAGGTCGGTCAGGTTGCGGGCTTCGGGGACCTTGGTCTCGGCATCGACCTCGCCGCTCGGATCGACCGCCCAGACGTGAAAATCTTCATCCCCGTCACGGTCTTGTACATACAGAAGGTAGCCACTGTCCTGGCTCCAGAAGTAACCGGGCACAGGACGCTCGTCAGCGGTCACCGGACGGGCCTCATCAAAGGACTGATCGACCTTCTTGACCCAGATATTGCGCACTCCCTGGTGGGGTCGCATGAAGGCCATGTAACGACCATCCGGTGAAATCTGAGCGCCGGAAATCTCGGCATCGTCGAAGAACAACTGTCGATCCAGCAGGGGCGGCAGATTGTCCAGGTAAGCCAGCGGCTCGACCGATTCGGCCTTGATCACCAACGGCAGGCATATCAGCAAGCCGGCCAGCACACTTGCGGTTGAGCGTTGCGAGAACATGGGAGGACTCCTTGGAATTCAGAATGACATCAGAATCGATCCGGGCAAAATAACAAGACATTCCGGGGTCTGTCATGGGCCAGAGGTCATGGCCGCGCGGCTCGCCCGGCCCGAACCTCGGTGCTGGTAATTTGACGACCGTCAACGATGCCGATTGGGCCGTGGCAGGATAATGAGTAGAAATCACCAGGCTCGATCTCCCATGGGCAAACCTGAAAACAATTCCCGGGGCTGGCTGCATCCCCTTTTTCTCGGCACCTACGCCGAGAACGACGAGCTGCTGGAAAAGGTGCTGGTCGAGTTTCTGCGCGACCATGTCTACTGGCGGCGCAACGTCCACCCCGAAGACCGGCCGCAGATTCCGGTCATGGCCCGCTACGACCGTGACTACCAGGAATTTGTCGGGCGCATGAAGAGCGAGTTGCATGGTCTGAGCGCTCGACTCAAGAACTCCGCGCCCTTCTTCAATCCCCGCTACATCGGCCACATGGCCTCGGATCTGCTGCTGCCGGGCCTGATCGCGCAACTGGTCACCACGCTGTACAACCCCAACCATGTCACCGACGAGGCCGCACCGGTCACTCTGGAGCTGGAACTGCAGGTCGGGTTGCAACTGGCGACCATGTTCGGCTTCAACGTCGACCCGCAGGTCGAACCCTGTGCCTGGGGTCATGTCACTTCGGGCGGCACGCTGGCCAATGACGAAGCCCTGTGGTATTTGCGCGCATTGCGCTACTGGCCACTGGCGGCTGCTCGGGCTCTGCGAGAGGCACAGGTCGAGGTCGGTCAATTGAGCGGTCTGGAAGACGAGTTTGCCCGCGCCTCGGACTGGCAGTTGTTCAATCTGGGGATCGACCAGGTCATTCACCTGCGCCGCGAACTGCTGGCCCAGCTCAAGCGCGATCACAGCCCGGCGCAAGCCCACAAGCTGGCCGCCTTGATCGAATCCGAACGGGTCGAAACGCTGGGCATGGCCGAGTTTCATCAGCGCCACCCCGATCTGGCGACCCCGAAGGTGCTGGTCCCGGTCACTGCCCACTATTCATGGGAAAAGGCGCTGAAACTGCTCGGCCTGGGCAGCGCCAACCTGCACACCGTGGCCGTGGATGAGCGCATGCGCATGGATGGCAAGGCCCTGGATCGCGAACTGGATGAATGCCGACGCGAACAGCAACCGGTCCTGGCAGTGATCGGGGTGCTCGGCACCACCGAATACGGCAGTATTGACCCAATTGACGACATCGTCGCCGCTCGCCAGCGCCAGCGCCGCCAAGGCCTGGATTTCGGCATCCACATCGATGCCGCCTGGGGCGGCTACCTGGCCAGCATCTTTCGCCACGCCGATGGCAGCCTGGTTTCCCACGAGTCATTGCGTGAACAGTTCGCCCACTTTCCCTCGCCCGAGACCTACCAGGCCTTTGCCGCATTGCGCCATGCCGACTCGATCACGGTCGATCCACACAAGCTCGGTTTCGTGCCGTTTGGCTGCGGCGCATACGTGGCCCGCAACCGCAGCATGACCGATTTCATCAGCCAGCGGGCCGCCTACGTGTTCGATCCCGAGGAATCGACTGCCGAACGTGAATACGAACGCCGTTTCCGCAATCTCGGCCAGTACATCCTGGAAGGCTCAAAACCGGGTGCAGCCGCGGCCGGCGTCTGGGTCACCCACAAGGTCCTTCCATTGGACCATGACCACTTCGGCCGGCTGTGCGGCGAGACCATTCGCAACAACGAATATTTTTTCGATCACATCGACGAGTTGCGCCAGAACCTGGCCGGCATCGCCCGCATCGTGCTGCCCTTCGAGCCCGACACCAACCTGATCTGCCTGGCCATCAACCCCGAGGGCAACCGCAGCCTGGGCGCCATGAACGCCTTCGGCAAACGCATCTATGCCCACCTGCGCGTGGGCGGCGGCATGCACATCCACCAGCGCGAATTCTTCGGATCACGCACCCTGGTCCATCGCTCGGCCTTGAGCCCGACGGTGGCCGAGCGTCTAGTCTCAGAGCTCGGCCTGGACCCGGCCACCTTCGTGGAAGATCCCGACGATTCAGGCGACCAGGCCGACAGCATCTTCCTGCTGCGCCACACCCTGATGAACCCGTGGCTGTCCAATCGCGAACACGGGCTCAACTACCTGGACCGCTACTGCCGCTACCTGGCCGACCTGGTGCGCAATGAACTGGTGAGCAAATAAAAATTTCTCGCGCAGAGACGCAGAGACGCGGAGCCAAAACGTTTCCTGATTAGCGTTGTGACTCAGCCGACATTGGCAATATCGATGGACGGTTGTGCTGCAAGCCGTCCTCGGGTGGGGGATTTCGCTGAAGGCCTCGCAACCGCGTCGAACTGAAGCGGAATTCACCGCCCGAGGACGGCTTTGGCCGGAACGAAGCCCGACCACTGAGACACGACGCTAATCAGGAAAGGTTTTTCTTCTTTCGTTTTTACCAACGCCTCTGCGCCTTTGCGCCTCTGCGCGAGCATCATTGTGACTTTCACTCGCCAGCTAATTCCTGGACCACCGCCTTGAGCCCCACGGCCACCCGCGCCATGCGCTCGTAATCGAGACGCTCGGGCGTATCGGCCGGAGAGTGGTAATGCGGGTCGCGAAACGGCAGGGTGTCGGTGACCAGAAAGGCCGGATAACCATGCTGCCAGAATGACCAGTGATCCGACCAGCCGACCCCGGGCAGGAACGAGGGCAGGGCGGCACCCTCGGAGGGAATGCTGGCTTTGCTGCGAAAGGCGCCAAGCGCGTCGGTAAGCACGGAACGATTGCGCATTCGGGTCACAAAGGCAATGAACTCGGCGCGATTGGAATAGGCCAGCCCCAGGCCAGGTGCCGGAAACTGCTGGGATCCGGATTCGGTCGAAAAGAAGCCCAGCCCGTCAAGCGCCATCATCGCCGTGACCTGTTCGTCGGTGTCCCGGAGGTCAGCGGCGTAGGCATGGCTGCCCATGTCGGCAGAGAGATAAAAGGGCGGTTCCTCGTTGGCGAATATCACGAAACGCAGCGTTCGCGCCTGCGGTCGTTCGGAAAACCAGTCGGCTAGCGCCAGCACAACAGCCACCGCCGAGGCGTTGTCGTTGGCGCCGGGCGAACCGGGCACGCTGTCGTAGTGTGCGCCGACAACAACCAGTTCCTCGGCGCGGCTGGTGCCGGGAATTTCGCCAATGACATTGACTGCTGTTTCCCCTGCATGCCCGCTGCCGATCAGCGTGTACTCATGATGCGCGGGGTTCAGCCCGGACTCGATCAGTCGCTGGTCCAGCCACTCGACGGTTCGGTCCATCGAACCCGGGGTGCCCATATTGCGCTCACCGATCTCACCGGCCAGCATGTGCACATCGCGCTCCAACCTGGCAGCCCACTCGCGTTCGAGCTGGGTCGGTTCTGCAAGCGGTTCGGATACGCTTTTCCCGGGCATGATGGTCATCCAAGATACCGACCCGGCCAGCAGCACGATCACCGCCACCCAGAATCCGATCCGGGCAACTATCAATATCCGTTTCGAGCCGGTCATACATCCAATCGACTCGGCCCGCGCCCGATAACCACCTTGCTAGCTGGCATCTTCAAGCTTGCGGCGCAGCCAGGCGCGGGCCAGGCTGAGATCGCGGTCGACCGTGCGGGCGCCGATGCCCAGCACCTCGGCGACGGCATCGCGGTTCAGGCCGCCGAAGTAGGTCAGTTCCATGATCTCGGCGGCGCGCGGACTGTGCTCGGCCAGCCGCTCGAGTGCTTCATCCAGGGCCAGCAGATCGACATGGGGTTCCGGCGCGGCCAGTTTTGAGCCGGTCAGTTCGACACGCACGCGATCTCCGCCGCGCATGGCGCGCTGGCGACGCCGGGCGTGATCGACCAGCAAGCGCCGCATGGCGCGCGCCACGGTGGCGTAGAAGTGACTGCGGTCGCGCCAGTCGACGTTGCTGCCGTCCAGGTTCATGAAGGCCTCGTGCACCAGGGCGGTGGGCTGGAGAGTATGGCCGGCGCGCTCGCGCGCGAACTGGCGGTTGGCAAGCTGGTGCAAGGTATCGTAGACGCGCTGGATCAGTAGCTCGCGCGCACCTTCATCGCCTGCTCGCCAATGGTGCAACAGGCGCGTGATTTCCCCCCAGTCCTGATCACGGGTGGCATCCTGCGCCATTGCCGGTCACCATGAAAGCACTCCAGGAAGCCATGACTCTAACAGAACAGGGCGGCTGTTTCCGGCGCCTCTTACGGATGATTCCGCCAGCAATTCCTTTCGATGCGTTCCTGCTGGAGACAATCGAGTTGTCTCAGTACTTCGGAGTCTGACACCATGCTGGCTTGCAGGAGAGGCGCTGTTCGCGCCAGTCGCTCCTGCGCCGATTCGGCGCGGCCGTCGAGCAGTTCGATTCGGGCCAGGTCGACTTCAAGGGCAGCGGCCAGCGGATGGTCCGGGTCGAGCGCTTCCCGGTACAGTTCGACAGTCTCGGTCAGCATGGCCTCGGCCTCTTCCAGCGATCCACGCTCGATGAGCGTACCGGCCAGGTCGCCACGTACCGTCAACATCCAGAGATTGGTATCAGGCAGGTGTTCGCTCATCTTTCTCAAAGCCTGGCGTTGCCGATCTTCAGCGCTTTGGAAATCGCCCTGAAGTGCAGCCAGGCGGCCGGCCAACGCGTGCGAGTATTGGGTGGCCTGATGATCCTCATCAAACAGCCGGGTGCGCATGGCAATGGCTTCATTGATCAGCGCCTCGGCTTCATCCAGCGCTCCGGCCATCAGCAGGTTACCGGCAAGATTGTGCAGGGCGATGGCAACCGACGCGTGCTCGTCGCCCAGAATACGCTGGCGCAGCTCCAGGGAGTCTCGAAACAACGCAGTGGCGCGTTCGGGATCACCGCGATCACGGTGAGCAGAAGCCAGGTTGTTGGTATAGATGGCGCGGGCGAACGATTCCGCGTCCAGGCTTTCGATCCACTCCAGCGCCGATTCGTACAGACCGATGGCTTCCTCGAACTCGCCCAGGTCGTGATGAGCGTTGGCCAGCTCGTTGTAATCGGCGTGCAGGCCGGGGTGGTCCTCGCCGAACAGCCTGATGCGGGTTTGCACGCTCTGCTCGGTGGCTTGTTGAGCGCCCCGGTGATCACCCAGGCGCCTGAGAATCTGCGCCAGCAAGCGCTGGCTGAGCGCGTAGTCGGGATGCGACTCGCCAACGGTGCGCTCCATGATGGCCAGGGCCTCGCGATACAGTTCGGCGGCCGCTTCGTTCCGGCCCAGACGCTGTTCGGACAGGGCGAGATTATGCAGAAACCGGGCGGTTCTTGTTTCGTTCTCGGACCGCTTGCGAGACTCATCCACCACACTTGAAAACTGCGCTCGGGCCGCTTCGGCGTCACCGGTTTCCAACAGCCACAACCCCCAGTGGTTGCGCAGAC
The DNA here is from genome assembly GCA_007134485.1 of Wenzhouxiangella sp. Taxonomy (GTDB): domain Bacteria; phylum Pseudomonadota; class Gammaproteobacteria; order Xanthomonadales; family Wenzhouxiangellaceae; genus Wenzhouxiangella. Next base: position 30,529 of record SLKT01000090.1, read on the forward strand.
TCAGACGGGTGCCGGCCGACACTTCGGCATCCTGCTCAATCATGGCCAGCGCTTTTCGAAAAGGCGCTTCGGCTTCGTCAAAGCGCTGATGGCGAGTGCGCACGTACCCAAGCAGGCTCAGCGCCCGGGCACGAACCTCGGGCTCGCTCGATTGACCGGCGCGTTCCAGCAGCTCGTCGGCCTGGTCATAGGCTTCAAGTTGTTGGTACACCTCGCCGAGTGCGAGCAACATGCGGTGCTCGAGTTCGGGGTCAAGACCGGGGCTTTCCTGCAGGGTGCGGTAACCGCGCTCGAGCACCTCGGCCACGGTCACATCACGGTCCAGCGACTGTTCGGGTGAAGCCGAACCGATGATGTCGATCAGAAAATCGAGCACCTGGCCGGCATGCTGCGCCTCGCGGGCCGCGGTCGCTTCGGCCAACCGGGCGCTCTGATATTCGCCCAACCACTGCCAGGCCATGGTGGCGGTGACAACCAGCGCCAGCACGGCCGCGGCCACCGCGGTGCGATGGCGCCGAACGAACTTGCCGAGTCGATAGGCGAAACTGCTGGCCACCGCATCGACGGCCCTGCCTTCCAGATAATTGAGCAGATCGGCCTTGAGGGCGGCCACCGACGAGTAGCGCCGTTCCGGCTCCGAGCGCGTGGACTGATCGATGATGGCGGCCAGATCGCGCGGCAACTGACGCTGCCAGAGAGTTCGTCCCAGCGCTTCGTCTTCGGGGGGGCGCCTGGCATCGTCCTCGAAACCCAGCAAGGCCAGCAGCAATCGGCCAAGGCTGTACACATCGCAGGCCGTGGTCACCGGTTGGCCATCGAGTTGTTCGGGACTGGCGTAGCCCGGGGTGTAGTAGCGGGTGGTCTGTTCTGCACTGGCGGTCGGCGTGGACAACAGCTTGGCAATGCCGAAATCGAGCAGCATCGGGCGGCCTTCACGGGTCACCAGTACATTGCCCGGCTTGATGTCGCGATGAATCACCAGGTTCTGGTGGGCGTAGTGCACGCCATCGCACACGGCCATGAACAAGCGGATGCGCGCATGGCGATCAAGCTCTTGGTCGCGACACCACTGCGTGATCGGCACCCCGTCAATGTACTCCATGACCAGGTAAGGTTGACCGTCTTCGGTACTGCCGCCGTCAAGCAGGCCCGCGATATTCGGATGGGAAAGATCGGCCAGGATCTGGCGCTCACGCCTGAGCCGTTCCAGCGCCTCGTCACCCGGAAAACCGCGGATCAGCTTGATGGCCACGTGAGTTATGTATTCATCATCGTCGCGCTCGGCCAGGTAGACCGTGCCCATGCCGCCGCGACCCAGCGCCTCGATGATCCGGTAGGGCCCGAGTTTGCGTGATTCGGGCACGGCATCAGGGCGATCAACATCCCTGGCGATGCCGGAAACCGCTCGATCGACACGCTCATCATCCGTGTCGTGGCGCTCAAGCAATTCAAGCACCTCCTCGACCTGTTCGGGTGAATCCGGACACTGATCCTCAAGCCACTCCCGGCGCCGGCTTTCCGGGATATCCAGTGCACCGTGAAACAGTTGACGAAGGGTTCGCCAGTAGCGGCTTTCGGTTTCAGTCATGTCAGCTCACCAGGGCAGTACTCGGGTCGCCTGTATGATCATTCTAGCGCTTGACCAAAACACGCCCGGATCGGACCGGTCGGCGACCCTTTGGGTCAGGGCTGCTCGAAGCGATCGCCAAATACCGAATCGGCCAGTTCGAATGCGCCCAGGTCCACGGCTTTGCCGGTCACTCTTGGATTTCCGTCCAGGTCCGTGGACACATCCTCGACGTATTCGTTGTTGCCGGCGGCAATGACCGGGGAAGCAGGAGCGAGGCGCAGGTTTCCGTACGTGCTGGGCGCCTGGGTCGGGTCGGCAGGCTCAATGAAGGCTGGATCCGCATCGGGCAGGTTGGATCCATCGATCTCCTCACCGCATTGACTCAACCAGGTGCCTTCGGGCTTGCAACCGTAAGCCAGGCTGTGGCTCGCGGTCAAGTGAGCGGGTCCGAGATTGCTGATCGAATTCGGGAAATTGATCCAGAGAATACTGTTGCGAATCTCAACCTCGACGGCAAAACCATAATTGAGAATGGCCCCTCCCTCACTGTCCGCCACGTTGCCACTGAAAGTAACGTTGGTCAGGACGGAATGGGCGCCGTCGGAGTTGCTATCCCGGTGGGCAAACCCGCCACCGGAATCGGCATGGTTGCCGCTGAAAAGAGCATTGTTCAGGACCAGGTCACTGCTGCCTGTTCGGACAAAACTGGATATGCCGCCTCCGTACCGACCCGCGGAGTTGCCGATGAAGGCGACGTTGGTCAGTACCGGATTACTGGATCCGGACTCCTCGATGAGGATCGACATGCCGCCGCCACTTGCTGCTGCGGTATTGTCAATGAAGGTCACGCTGGTCAGCGTGGGCGTGTCCTCGCCAGCCGGACCTTCAATGGCCATTCCCCCACCGGTGTTGGCGGAATTGTTCTTGAAGGTCACCTGGTTCAGCACGGGACTGGTCGAGCCATCCCGGCCATCATTCATCATGCCTCCACCGCTGACTTCGGCAACATTGTCGGTAAAAAGGACCTGGTTCAGCACCGGATGGCTGTTTCCCTCTCGACCGTCATTGAGCATACCGCCGCCCCGGGTGCCTCCCCAGTTCTCATAGAAAACGACATTGGTCAGCACCGGGCTGGCATTGCCGCCGTAACGCCCATCATTGAACATGCCGCCTCCTCTTTCGGCGACCTCGTTTCTGGTGAAGGTGACGTTGTTGATGGAAGGGCTGCACTCATTGCCGCTGCCCTGACCGCGACAGACCATCCCGCCACCGCGATTGTGTGGATTGTGATTGCCATGGCCGCCGGTGATGACAAAACCGTCGATCACGGTCTCGTTGGTGATGTTGTCGCCGGCCTGTCCATCGACGACGACCACGTTATAGGCATTGCCTAAAAGATCGCCCGAAGCATTGATATCACCGCTGAGCACGGTTTCATTGGCTTCCCAATCGCGCTCATCAAGGCTGGTTTCGCCGCCGGCAAAACCACCGTACACCTGAATGCCATCATGAACAATCGTGAAGCTGGCCAGACGGTCACTCGGATGATCAGTGGGCAGATAAGCACCCTTGGCCACCCAGACCTGGCAGGGTTCGGTTACACGCAAGGCATCCTGCAGGTCGATAAATGCCGAAGCCCAGGTCAGGCCATCCTGGGGTTGGGAGGCTTGTTGGTCGACATGCACCACGCCTGCGGCAGGGCACCGGGAGGACGGCGTTTCATAGGCGCCCAGATCGATAGCCAAACCCAGCAGCCGGGCATAGCCTGCCAGATCGATATCGGGCAGCCCGGCATCGAATGCATCATTGTCACCGGCATCGATGGCCGGTGATTCGGATGTCAGGCGCAGATCACCCGACACTGTCGGTGCATCGACCGGGTCGACCGGTGCAATGAACAGCGGATCGGCATCAAGGTTGTTGCCGCCGTCCGCACCGATCTCCGATACCCAGTCCTGGCCACTGCCACCGGAATTGGCAACCAGACTATGCGAGATACTCGTTATCGAATGCTCCAGATTGTAAATCGACGCCGAGACGGAAAAGGAATCACCGTCTGCTTCGTTGTTCCAGATGATGACGTTGACCAGATCGGTGATCGTGCCCAGACCATTGGCAATGGCTCCACCGCCACTGTCTGCAACATTGCCACTGAAGGTCGAATTGACTACCGTGGTTTCGACTTGATGGCCGATGTCCATTGCGCCACCATTATGTCCTGAGCTGTTGCCTGAAAACACCACGTTGAACAACTCGGCAGAAGCTTGATTGGCGAGCCTTATCCCGCCACCGTTGGAGTTCGCCACATTGGCCTTGAAAACCGTGTTGAGAATGGTCAGTGATGCATTGCTTCCAGAGGTGCTGATTCCCGCACCCAGGCTGGAAGCGTTGTCGGTAAACACCACACCGTCGAACAGGGCTTCTCCACCGTCGTGATACAAGCCGCCCCCGGCCACTGTCCCGGTATTGTCACGAATCGCTACATCGACCAGGACGAGGTCGGCATCCCGATTGTGGATTCCACCGCCGCGACCATCTACCGGGCCGGTTCCGGTCGTGTATCCGTGCTGAATGCTCAAGGCGGCAAGGGTTACCGAGTCCGTGCCTTCCGGAATCATGATGACCCGATCGTCAGCCTCGCCCGCCACAGCGTGGGCCTGGATGATGGTTTCATCCCGACCCTCTCCGAGCAACGACAAGGGCTTGTCCAGGGTGAGTGTCTCCGTGTACACCCCGGCGGCAATCTGAATGTCGTCATGGTCAAGCGCCATTTCGATGGCATGTGCGATGCTTTGACATGGAGTCGCAACGTCGAGACAGGCATTGCTCGTGTCGCTTCCATCGGTGGCCACGTAGCGCGTGCCGGCCAACTCACTGACGAGCATGCGAACTTCGCCGGCATTGTGCGTGATGAGCTCGGCGCCAAGCCCCGGCGGCAGGTGGGCTACAGCCGGACCATTGTTCACCAGAGATCCGGAATAGGTCATCAAGGTATAACTACCGGGCTCAAGTCCCTGCGAATGGGACAGATCGATAACGCCATCCAGGACCAGGTCACCATCGATTGCGATCAGATCATTGACTCCTTCACCGACAGTTTCCGGGATCGAAAGCTGAAATTCTAGGATCGCGTTCTCATCCAGTGTCAGATCACCCATGGTGAGGGTGCCGACCGCATGACCGGGTGACAATGTTCCACTGTTGACGATGACATCGCCGACTTCTCCGTGACCGGCCAGTGTGCCGCCGGCATTCACCGTGACCACCGATTCGGCGCTGGTCCCGTTGATCACCAGCGTGCCGCCCTCAATCGTGGTTGCGCCGGTAAACGCATGCTCTCCCTCGATGACGGTGGCCCCAATTCCGATGTGTTCCAGCTGCGTGGAACCAGCGATTTCGACCGCTTCCCCGTCGGCTTGACCGTTGCTGGTGAAGTAATGGTTGTCATGGTCATGGTCGAAGATGATGCGGGCATCGCCAAATCCCCCCTCCACAAACGAAGCAGAGAAAATGCCCGGCGCTTCGCCGGCGCCAATCCGGATCTGTGCGCCTGAACCCGCTGCCCAGGCTAGCTCTACAGTTGAGCCCTCGCCGAAATCGGCGGTTCCGCCACCCTCGACGCTGACTCCCCCGGCGCCGAACTGACCGACCCTCACTGTGGGAGACTCGGTCAGCGTCCCCGCACTCAAATGACTGCCCTGGCCCTGCACCACCACTTGGCCTTCTGCCAAAGCGTTGACTCCGACTCGGAAGTTTTGGCCGATCTCCAACTGCCCGCCATCGGACACGGTCACGGTTCCCCGGCCACTGGGTGCAACCACAAACTCATCCGAGGCATGCCAGGATGAATCTTCACCTTCCACGATGGCCGTACTGGTTTCCCCTTTGGTCGTGGTTTCAACCCGGACAGGCGACTGACTGATCAAGGCGCCGCCATCGAGAATGTAGAGGCTGCCGACGCCGAACTGCCCGATGCGAGTGAAAGAACCGTCCACCACAAGCTCCCGGCCAAAGCGAACAACAAGCGTCCCGGAAGCGTCCTCCTCCGTGCCCACGAAAAGACCGTATGCCGCTCCGTCCGCCGTTTGTACGGCGGCCATGCCACCATTATTGATAACGGCTGACACGGATTCGGTCGGTACGCCATTCGACCAGTGGAAAGGGTCACTCCACAGGTCGTTCACGGCTGTCCAGTGGGTCGTTTCGGATCGTGCAGTTGTCATGCCCGACGCGATACCGCACGCGACCAGGACGATCAGAAACTGAATTGCAGGTTTGAAATTCATTTGCAGACCTCTTGCGCGGTTTCTCGTGGCAACGATGATCTCAGGGCTGCTCGAAGCGGTCGCCGAATACCGAATCGATCAGTTCGAACGCACCCAGGTCCACGCCATCGCCTGAAATCCTCTGGTGTCCGTCCAGGTCCGTGGGCACATCCTCGACGTATTCGTTGTTGCCGGCGGCAATGGCCGGGGAAGTCGCCCTCAGGCGCAAATTCCCATCGGTGCTGGGCGCATCGGACGGGTCGACCGGTTCGACGAAAGCCGGGTCCTCGTCGGGCAGATTGGATTGATCGATTTCGTCGCCGCAATGGGTCGCCCAGATCCCAGACATCTTGCATCCTTCGGCCAGGCTGTGGCTGACCGTCGAGTGCGCACCTTCGAGGTTGTGGATCGCATGCACGCCATTGTTCCAGAGCAGGCTGTTGCGAATCTCGACCTCGATGTCACTGCCGGAATTGAAGATGGCCCCGCCGTCATTTGCCGACGAGTTGCCGCCGAAAGTGACATTGGTCAGGACGGCGCTGCTGCCGCCGATATGGACGGCCAGGTGGGCCAGCCCGCCGCCGGCGTCGGCGGCAGCATTGCCGCTGAACACAACATTGGTCAGGGTCGGGTTGCTGGTACCGGTCTGGGCAAAGCTGTGCATGCCGCCACCGAACTGACCGGCGGAGTTGCCGATGAATTCGACATTGGTCAGTACCGGTTCACTGGCTCCGAATTCATCGATGAAATTCAGCAGCCCGCCACCCGATGTTGCGGCGATATTGCCGCTGAAGACCACGTTGGTCAGCCTGGTCGTGTTATCCCCGTCCGGTCCATCATTGGCCATGCCGGCGCCGGTGGTGGCGGAATTATCCTCAAAGATCACGTGCTCGAGGGTCGGGTTGCTCGATCCACCGCGACCATCGTTCATCATGCCTCCGCCGCGCTGGGCGTCATTGCCGGTAAAGCTGACCTGGTCAAGGCTGGGACTGCTGTTGCCGGATTGACCGTCGTTGAGCATGCCGCCACCGCGGGCGCCGCCCTCGTTCTCGTCAAAACTGACCTGGGTCAGAACCGGACTGGCATTGCCGCCGAAGCGTCCGTCATTGAACATGCCTCCGCCGCCCAGGCTGGCAAAGTTTCCGTGAAAGCTGACATTGGAGATTGAAGGACTGCATTCGTTGTCACTGCCCTGGGCGCGGCAGACCAGGCCGCCGCCAAGATTGCGGGGTATACCGCCGTCGGCGTTGCCGCCGGTGATGACAAAGCCGTCAATGACGGTTGCGTTGGTGATGTTGGCGCCGGACTGGCCATCGACAACAACCACGTGATAGGTATTGCCTGAAAGCTCGCCCGAGGCATTGATGTCACCACTGAGCACGGTTTCGTTGGTTTCCCAGTCGCGCGCTTCAAGACTGATTTCACTGCCGGCAAAGCCGCCGTAAAGCGCCAGGCCGTCTTGATCGATGGTGAAGCTGGCCTGGCGGTCATTCGGGTCATCGGTGGGCAGATAGGTGCCCTTGGCCACCCAGATCTGGCAGGGCTCGGACAAGCGCAAGGCATCGTGCAGGTCGGTGAAAGCCGAACCCCAGGTCAGACCATCAGCGGGCTCGGTAGCTTGCAGGTCGACATGCACGACACCGTCGTCCGGGCACTGCGAAGACAGCGTTTCGTAGGCGCCCAGATCAAGCGCCGAGCCGACCAGTCGGGCATAGCCTGCCAGATCGCTGTCGGGCAACCCGGCGTCGAATGCATCATTGTCTCCGGCATCGATGGCCGGCGATCCGGACATCAGTCGCAGATCACCCGACTCGGTGGGGGCATCGGCCGGGTCAAGCGGAGCCACGAACAACGGATCGGCATCCAGGTTGTTGCCGCCGTCTTCGCCAATGTCCGGATTCCAGCCCGCGCCACTGCCACCGGAGTTGGCGATCAGACTATGGAAGACCTCGGTGGTGGCATCAATCTCGTTGCAAATCGAGGCTGAAGCCGAATCGTCATTTCCATCGGCTTCGTTGTCCCGAATGATGACATTGGTCAGTTCGACGGAAGCGCCCAGGAAATTGTAGACGGCGCCACAGTCGCTGCCGGCGGCATTGCCACTGAATGTCGAGTTGACCACCATGGCATCGACAAGACTGCCGTTGGCCAACGCACCACCATCTCTTCCCGCGGCATTGCCGGAGAAGACCACATTGAACAACTCCACGGTCGCACTGTTGATGCCATACATGGCGCCGCCGTCGGCATCCGCCTCATTGGCCTTGAATATCGTGTTCACGATGGTCATGGACGCATTGCTGCCGGAGACATTGATTGCACCGCCCAGGTTGGACGCATTGCCGACGAACACCACACCGTCGAGCCAGGCCTGGCCGCCGTCATGGTAAAGACCGCCTCCGGCCTGTTCGCCCGAATTGTCACGAAACGCCACGTCGACCAGGGTCAGGTCGGCATCCAGGTTGTGGATGCCGCCGCCACGTCCCGCGAACTGATCGGCGTCCGACGCATATCCGTGACGAATAGTCAGGGCGGCCAGGGTGGCCGAGCCGGCAACTTCGGGAATCAGGATGACCCGTTCATCGGCTTCTTCGGGCAGCGCATGGGTCTGGATGATGGTTTCATCCCGGCCGGCGCCAAACAGGGACACGGGCTTGTCCAGGACCAGGGACTCTGTATAGATCCCCGCCGCGATGACAATGTCGTCGTGATCGACGGCCACATCAACGGCATGAGCAATGGTTGCGCAGGGTGATTCGATTTCAAGGCAGAAATTGTCCGCGTCGTCCCCTTCCGGCGCGACATAGCGAGTGCCTGTTCCACCCGTGACCACGGCCCGGATCTGGCCGGGCTGACTGGTGTCAATGGAGGCTTCAAACCCTTCTGGAAGCTCACCAATGCTCAGCCCGTTGTCCGTGAGCGTGCCGTCATATATCATCAAGGTATAAGTGCTGGCCGCGAATTCTCCCGTGTCGCTGATGTTCAACTGACCATCCAGGGTCAGGTCGCCATCGGTCATGATCAGATCGTTGATGCCGCCACCAACGGTTCCCGGCGCGCCCAGGTCGAATTCCAGAATGGAGCCAGCGGAAAGATCAAGGGTATCCATTGACAAGGTGCCCGTCGAAGGTCCCGGTGCAATGACCCCACCATCGAGCACACTGACGTTTCCGACGGTACCCAGTCCTTCAAGAATTGCTTCCGATTCGACCGTCATTTGCCCGGCGAGAAAATCATCGACCCGTAAGCTGCCCTCGGCAATCCGGGTTGATCCACTGAAGCCGATGCTCATCCCTGTCAGCGTCAGGACCCCCTGACCGGTCTTGGTCAATTCGCCTTCGCCCTGAAAATCCGTGGCGATGGTAATGTCGTATCCTGCGGTATCAAAAAACGCGCCACCGGATTCGATGACGATATCCTCGGATGCAAACGCCCTGAGAAAGTCATCCTGATGTCCGGATGCCCTCAGCACACCGCCGTCGAAATGGATTTGCGCGCTTCCTTCACCCTTTTCAACATAAGAAACCGTCACGGCGCCGCGTGCCTGCTCGCTGCCTTCCAGGTTCAACACACCATGGGCGTTGTCCGTGATCGCACCCTCTCCGAGGATGAGGTGTTCTCCAATCTCGATCAGCCCGCCATCATCAACCGTAAAAGTACCCAATTCACCCCGGCCGATCGACATCACCCCGCTGACTTCCAGCAGCGAATCCTGACCGCGTACGGTGGCCGCGGACCCCGAACCCAGACCGGAGGCGGTGTTGGCATTCCCATGCACGGTCGTGGCGGCGCCATCCTCGATGGTCAGCGTGCCCCAACCGAATCCACCCACCAGCAAGCCCGTGTCGCTGACGTTGTTTTCCCTGCGAATGTCCCAGAGAGTACCCTGACCGGTCACCAGCACCGCACCACTGCCCTGGGTGCCGGGTCCGATCCAGCCGTTGCCCACGGACACAACCTCTGCGCCATCCTCGATGGTCAGCGTTCCGTCACCGAATCGGCCGATGTATGAAATATGCTGGACCTCCAGGTACGAATCCGGACCGGTGACGGTCACCGCTGCCTGAGCGGGGACACCCGAGCCGATCTCCACCGACGCAGCGCCAGAGCCGGAAACAATCACCTCACCGCCGTCTTCGATAATCAATGTCCCGGAATCATCATTCTTGGCAATGATGAGTGCGACGTTTTCCGGTTGATTGCCAAGAATATGCCAGGCAGCATCCTCGCCGCTGACCGTGACCAGGCTTTCAGAGCCGGGTTCCCTGGTCATCCAGACTTGCCCATCGACCTCGACCTTTCCACCCGCCAGGATGGACAACGAAGCCGTTCCGGTATCGGCCACCACCAGGTCACCGATCTCCCAGGGACTGGCATGGTCCCCGGGAACCGTCACATCCTCATCATCGATCACGATCTCGGCGCCGGCCGGAAGGACATGCAGGGCCAGGACGCAAGAGGCCGCGAGCAGGCCGCAGAAGAATCCGGTCGGCAGACCGGTACTGAAGACAATCTGGCGGTCGGTGGTGTCGGTGGCCGCGCAGTCGGTTGGCCCGGGATGTTCCATTGTGTGTGTAGTCATGACAGGATCCGGCTCTTGTTGTCCTTATCCTGTCTAGCGACATCACGCCTGATAATTCGCCATCCGGTTTTCGGTTCATCGACACGGACCGCTTGTTTGCATGCCTCACAGGATCCGAAAACCCGGGTGAAGCCGGCCGATGAAACACGCTATAACCACATTGTCACATCCGGTACGATAGCCAATTCACGTTCACACCTGATCGGCGCCGGTGCTCCGGTCCGGTCAATGGCATTACTTGTCACACCTCCAAGCGGTGCGCGTGGCTTAGACAGAAAGATTCAACAGGGAGTAATCGGATGTTCTCACGAACCGGTCTTTTTTCACTGCTGGTCCTGGTGGCGTTTTCCACCCAGGCCAATGATGAAGCGACGGACAAGTCACTGCTGGAGCGCCAGGTCAATGCTGTCGCATCGATTGGGGTAGTCCGCCATTTCCACCCGCACGATGGCGTGGAGGCAGTGGATTGGAGGAGTGTCTTGCTGGAGGCCTTCGCGCTGGCCGAAGACGCGGGATCGGATGCCGAATTCGCATCCGGGCTGGCCGACTTGCTGAGCCCTATTGGAACCGGCCTGCAACATGACGCACCCGAGGATGGTGACATCGAGCTGAAGGAATTCGAGTGCGAGTCCGACGATCCGGTCATTCGCTGGGTTCACAGTGGCTTCGGAGCCCCGCCCCTGGCCGCCAGGAGCGGCATCTATGCCAGTCGCCGCAGCATTTCCGGGGTCGAGGAGTCGGTCGCGGAAGTCGAGATTTCCAATGCCATGAAATCCCTGTCCGCAGACGGGCTTCGGGGTCGTTCGCTGAAGTATTCCGCACAAGCTCGGTTGATCGACGGTGGGCAGGCTGCTCTTTGGCTGCGTGTCGATGGGCCGGAAAGCGAAGTGCTGTTTTTCGATAACATGCATGACCGGCTCATCGACAGCAGCGACTGGTCCGAGCACGACATTACCCTTGATGTCCCTGAAAAGGCCGAACAGATCTTGTTCGGTGTTATGAAATTGGGCCCGGAACATGCCGATTTCCGATCGATCCGCCTGCGTGATGTCAACGCATTCGATGAACAGGAGCAATCCCTGCTGTCGGATACTGAAAAGTGGAACCTCGTGTCGCCGCAGAACGGCCATGAGATGAATATCGAGCTCGACGATGATGGTTTCGCGATCGAGCTCGTTCCCAATGCTCTCGAGATGCAAGAGGCGGCCATCGACCGGATCATGCCGGAGGATGCACCGTCGCATGCGCAAATCGAACTCAAGGATGGCTCCACCCTGCATGTGCCTTTGGTACTTTGTCAGAGCGATTCGGCACTGGATGAGAGCCACCGGCACAAGCTCGCGGCTCGCCACGGCGCCTTCGACCCCGAAGCGCTGACACCGGCCGAGCTGGCACGACTGGACGTGGCGACGGCCTGGCCGGTTGTTCGGCATTTCTATCCCTACCAGGAGCTGGTCGATGACTGGGCCGCCATATTGCAGGATGCACTTCAAGCAGCAGCCTTGGTGACCGACCGCGAAGGTCATGGTCAAGTATTGAAGCGCATGCTGGTGCCGCTGGAGGATGGCCACGTGTATGTCATCGATAACGACCCATCCAGTGCGATCGATTGGGCCGGCTTGCCGGTTGCGCTGAGTTTCGCCGAAGATGAACTGTTCGTGGTCAACAGCCTTGAACCCGAGCATATCCGCATCGGTGACAGGATCGTATCCATCGACGAGAAGCCGACCAGTCAGTGGTTTGAAGATCGCCGCCCGCTGTATAGCGGGTCCCCGCAATGGCAGACGATGCGCGGAATCAGGGACCTGGTCTGGGGAGATCGAGGGCAAACGCGGGCGCTGATGCTGGAGCGCGGTGATGAATTGATCGAGACGGTGCTGGAACTCGAGTCGGGAACGATTCTCCCCGCTCACACGCACGATACGATCCGGGAGCCCGCGGAGGGGATCATCTATGTTGATCTCGTGGCCATAGATGAAGGCCAGCTTCAGGAGGTCCTTCCACGCCTGGCCGAAGCGCGCGGCGTGGTTTTCGATATTCGCGGTTATCCGGGCGAACCAGCCCAGCGCATTCTCTCTCACCTGCTCGAACAAGACGATGACTGGGAAGACTGGATGCGAGTGCTTGTGGCCCGCGCCCCCGGCGGCGACCTGGTCGAGGCCGCAAGCTTCGGGTGGACACGCCCCGCCGACACGCCTCACATCGAGGCGCCCGTGGCATTCCTGACCAACGCAAACGCCATCAGCTACCCGGAATCCATACTCGGCCTGGTCAAATATCACGGCCTGGGCACCATTGTTGGCTCCAACACGGCTGGTTCCAACGGCAACATCCTGTTCCTGAACCTGCCCGGCAACTTCCGGGTCTCCTACACCGGCATGCGCGTAATCGGTCCCGATGGCGAGCCGTTCCAGGGACAGGGCATCAAGCCGGATGTCGAAGTGCATCCAACAGCCGACGGGCTCCGGGAAGGCCAGGATGAAGTCCTGGAACGGGCTCTGGAAGTGCTGGATCGAGGACAATGACCGGGCTCAAGCCCCGGCGCAACGGTTTGAAATAGCCGGGCGTGATGCGTATACATCGGGCTGGCCCAAAACTGCCTTGGCCGATTTAGTCATGTTTGCTGCGCCCTGGCTGGATGCCTTCCTCTTCGGAGCAGTGGCGGCGATTTCGCTTCCGATTGGTGAGGCTATTGGTGCGCTGTTGCGGCCCTCGCCGCGTACCATCGCCACCATCATGGCTTTTGGCGCCGGTGGGCTGTTGGCCGCGCTGAGCTTCGAACTGGTATTGCCTCCGATCGAACGAGGTCATCATGCGGTGCTCGCCGGTGGGCTGATCATTGGCCGCCTGACTTTTGTCGGACTCAACCACCTGCTCAACAAACGGGGCGCCTTCCTGCGCAAGGCGGCCACGTTATCCAGCCGTGCACGCGGGCATCGCATCCGCGAAGTCAAAGCGGCCGTCAAGGAGCTTGCCCGAATCGACATACTTCGCTCGCTGACACCCAAAGTTGGTCAGGGCCTGGTGGCGCAGGCCAGACATGTCCAGGTGCCGGCCGGAGATGATATCGTCCGACAAGGTGAATCGGGCGATTGCCTGTTCGTGATCAATCCGGTGGCGAAGGGTGGGCTGCCGTGATGACCGTGTTCGGTTTTGTCGCGGGCATCATGCTGAGGATATTCGCAATCGGAATCCCGATTGACCAGAAATCGGCAGGTTATTCAGAGGCTCCTTATTCTTTCGCGAGCCCTAACTAGTCAGCTTCGATCATTCAATAGATAAGTGGGCACTTGTCGGTCGATACCCTTTGAAGTGCTGATTGCCAAAGGCAATGAACTTTTCCGATCGATCTTCAGAAAGTCTTTGATAGGTTGTGTCACAGATTAGAATCTGCTTCGGAGGGCAGGCCGATTCAAGGCGTGCGGCCAGATTGACCGTTGGGCCCAGGGCCGTGTATTCGATTCGTTGTGTACTGCCAATATCACCGACCACAGCCGGCCCGCTGCTGATGCCCAGACGCATTTGCAATGGATAGGGTAGCAGCTTCTGTGTGTTCAGGTGATGCAGGCGCGACAGCATGGCACAGGCCGCATCAATACAGCGATCAGCGTGATCGGCAGCCGGATCCGGCGCACCGAAAAACGCCATGATACTGTCCCCGATGAACTTGTCCAGGGTGCCGTTTCGATCAAAGATTTCGCCGAGCATTTCTTCGTGGTAGGCGCTCAAAAGGTCTGCGACATCCGCCGGGCCGAGTCGCTCGGAAAGCTCGGTGAAAGGCACCAGATCAGCAAAAAGCACACTGATCTCACATTCTTTTGGAATGAGTCGCTCACGATCAAGATTGCTGCCGGACAGAAGTTGGTTCACTACGGCCGGAGCGTGGTATCTCAGCAGCCTGTTGCGAATTCGTTCTTCATCCTGAAGGCGTTCAGCGAGCAGTGTTCTTCTGACGCTGTAGGCCATCAGGTTGCCAAGCGCACTGAAAAAGGTGATGTCCTCTTCATGCCCTTCCAGCCAGTGATCCACAGGCAGGGTTGCATCAGCGTAGAGCACTCCGAAAACCTGGTTTTCATCCCAAACCGGAACCGCCATCGCGCCGCGGATCCCCTTCTTGTGTATGCTGCCACTGGCTGACAGGCGGTTGTCCTTTCTTGCATCGACTGTCTTGAGAGCAACCTGCCCGGAGTAGACATGGTCGCAAATGGTACGGCTGATCCACTCGGCATCTGACTCAAAGGGCTGATTCTTGCGTACCGCACACAGCGGTACAAGTTTTCCACTGCTTTCCGAATCCACCAACAATGCAAGCCGCTCAACGCCCTGGATATCACTGAATACGGCATCCGAAACGGCCTTGAAGACCTCATCGACACCGGAAGCGCGGCCCAGTTTCTTGGACAGATCCATCAGGTATTGAAGCCGCTGGACGGCCTGTTCGGACTTGTCTCCTGCAATCCAGCTATTCTGAAGTTCGCTTGCGCTGCGAATGGTTGTAAGGCCCGGGTTTCTGGAAGAGCGCCGTTGATCATCACTCTCATGTCCTTTCTTGCTGACCTTGACTTGGCTCCTTACGCGCGCAAACTCGATAAGGTCTCCGTCGTTCAATGGCACGGGAATGTTGCCAATGAACGTGCCGTTGATCTGGGTTCCGTTCTTGCTGCCCAGATCCCGGATTCTCCACAGGCCCTCTTCGTCGCGGATCAGCTCGGCATGGTGCCGGGACACGCCGAGGACCTGCAATCTCAAGTCGCAATCGCTTCCCCGCCCGATTGTGGTGGGGCTGTTTCGTGCCACCATTACTTCGGGCCAGGGTCTCTGAATATGCAGCATCAGTTGGCCGCTATCGGTACGGTCGGACATTTGTCTCTTTTTCCCTTCCATTCCCCCACGGGCCATCATGACGTCATTTGCGGTGATCGTTCATTGGTGAAGACTGCGCAGGTACACTATTCTTCGAATCGATCAGCGAAGATTTCGTTGCCGACGCCCAGCGTATGCTGTGCCTGCAACGGGGAGACACCGTCGGCCTCGGCCTCGGCGATGTTGACGATCACGCCGTCATCCATGTCATTCTGGGTCACCGTATATGTGCCGGTCAGGATACAGGTATTACCCGGCGCCACACTTGCACAGTTCTGCACATCGGGATCGAGCATTGGGTCGCTGACGGCCACGTTGTCGAGCGAAACATTGCCGGTGTTGGTCGCCGTGACCGTGTACTCAATAACACTGTCGACATCGATTGGATCCGGAACATCGGTCAATTCCTTGTCCAGACTCAAGTCCAGCTCCATGACCAGGAAAGCGAGCGCACTGGATCCACCACCGCCCGGTGAAGGGTTGAACACGGTCACATCCACGTTGCCCGGTTCGGTGACCTCGCTAGCCGGCACCTCGGCGGTCAATTCGGTTTCACTGATAAAGTTGGTGACGAGATCAACGCCGTCAAAACGCACCACCGAGTCTTCCACAAAGTCCTGCCCGAAAGCGCTCAGGTTGAAGCTGCCGCTACCAACCTCGATCGAGTCCGGGTCAATCGAAGTCAGCACCGGCTCGGGATTGTCCGGTGGAAGCACTTCGAGCTGCAGGTCGACTTCGGTGACCGGGTTGGCCGGGTCGTTGCTGTCGATGCACACCGTGGCATTGTAGATATTCGGAGTCAGTCCGGTGGCGTCGAAGTCGACAAAGACGTCCATGTTGTCGTTCCCGTCGATCGATCCGGATTCGGGATCAATATCATCGACCCAGACCGGCAGAACGCATCCCGGATCGGATTCGTTGACGGCCCAGTCCAGACGCTGTTCACCGTGGTTGTTGATGGTGAACATCTTCGTGTCGGCATCGTCGACTTCGAGGGTTTCGGACAGGCTGGGGGGAACCACGTCGATGTCCGGTGGATCGATGGCCGCCACTTCCAGTTCGACCGGAACGACCATCACGCTTCGCCGAGGATCATTGGTTTCAATACAGATCTGGGCTTCATGGATTCCCTGGGCAAGGCCATCGGCGTCAATTTCCACTTGCAGGGTGTCGGTGCTTCCGGCAGCGGTGGTGCCTGAAGTCGTCATGATAGCCAGCCAGTCAATGGCATCTGGAGAGGCGCACGCTGTCGGCACCGCAATGCTCATCGAAATCAGACTGGACCCTCCGTCGATATCATCGATATAAGTGGCAGTACCGGTGTCGGTATCGATTGTCATCATCTCGGACGGACCCCCGGTGGCAGGCACCCGGGCCCAGTAAAGTGTGTCGGTGGAATGATCGAAGTCCATGTCCTGGATTTCGGTTGCCATGTCAACGCCCAATGAACCGACAACATCTGCCTGTCCGCTGTGCTTGTCGATTGCCAGCAGCACTTCATCCTCGATGTCGATGCCATACATCTGACCGTCGAAACTGATTGCGATGGCGACGACGATAGCATTCGTCGACATGCCGGACCATTCAATCTTGCCCACTTGGGTAGCTTCCAGGCTGGCGACGTCGATGGTATAGATATAGGAGTCCTCAAAGTCGTACAGTACTGCGTACAGTGCTTCGGTGGAATAGTCCCAACTCATGCTTGTCCAGACATTCGACGCGTGAGCGCCGGTTACATCCCCGACCTCGGTAAAATCACCGGTTTGCGTGTCAAAGGAAAACAGGGTGTGAAAAGTCGATCGAAGCAACAGGTGCTCGCTGAAATCGTTGTCGACAAAGGCACCTGCAGTCAGGGGTACGAATCCGGATGAATCATTAAGCACATTGAATGTCCCCGGATCGAGCACATCGAGGCTGACATAACCCTGATCGGGACTTTCCGTGGTTGAAAACGCCGGCACGGCCTGCGAAGACCGCATCTGTGGACCGGCTTGAGCCGGTTCGTGAAGGAATGTGCTCCAGTTCAGCGCGATGGAACCATCGACATTGTCAATGGTCAGCGAATCGCTGGCGGTTCCATCCGTGGCCACAGTCACTTCCAGCGACTCCGGATCCGTGCGAGCACACGGCGATTCGACCAGCAGATCGAGATCGACGATTTCGGTGGCGCCGGCACCCAGCATCAGTC
This sequence comes from Wenzhouxiangella sp., assembly GCA_007134485.1. Taxonomy (GTDB): domain Bacteria; phylum Pseudomonadota; class Gammaproteobacteria; order Xanthomonadales; family Wenzhouxiangellaceae; genus Wenzhouxiangella. Next base: position 47,997 of record SLKT01000090.1, read on the forward strand.
CGGATTCGACCCCGTCCAGATGGCCGGCCAAGCTGGCCGTGATATCGATCGGTGATTCCCCCGAGTCAATCTGGACCGAGTACTCGCCATTTTCATCGGCGCTGATGTTCCAGGTGGTATCGGCGCCGGCGATTTCGATGTCGGCATGTTCGGCCGGCTGGAGATCATCGTTGCAGTAACCCAGGCTGTCGATCTGCCCGGAGATGGTTCCGTAGTGGGCCGGCGCCTGAACGTCCAGGTTGATCGGAACGAAAAGCACCGGGCGCATCGGATCATTGGTCAGCACGCACAACGTGGTCGAGTAATCGCCCGGAAGCAGTCCGTCGGTATCGAATTCGACATCGATCGTGTCAGCATCACTGCCTCCCACGCTCCCGCTTTGAGCTGACAGCGACAGCCACTCGACACTGACCGGGCTGTCACAGGTCGGTGCATCGAAGTTGGTCAGACCGAACTCGGCCGGACCACTGTAGCCTTGTAGTACATGGACCCGGAAGCCGAGCAGGTCTCCCGCTTCCACGGGAATGGTTTCCGACTCCTCGAAATGATCCACCTCGTTCCAGGTATCGGCCAGGAATGTAAAGTCGTCATTGACTCTGTACCAGGCATCGCTGTACCAGGTGACCGGGGTCTCAAAGCCCCAGTCAAAAGAAACTTCGCCATCGCGCGGAACGGTGATCTGGAACTCGGTATAGCCGACGACCCCTTCGTCACCACCCATGACAAAGAGCTCTACCGGCGGTCCCGGTTCATCGTCAATGAATCCGCCAACGGCCGGAGGGTTGTTGACAACCGTCCAATTGGCCGGGTCGTAATAGCCGGCAAAGTCGCTGATGCTTCGCGCGCCGGATGTTGTGTCCTTAACCTCGATGGCCCACTCCAGGGTCTGGTCACCCAGATTTTCCAGTGTCAGCGGGACCGAATCGGTATCATCCGGAAACATCTGCATGTCAATTTCTGTCGGCTGCAACTCTGCCGTTGGCGGCAGCTCATCGAACAGGCATTCGTAACCCTCGATCCGCACATTGTCAACAAAGATACCGGGTGTAGTCGATGAGCCGGAATCCAGTGTCCATCTCAGTCGCAGATTGTTGCCCGCGGCATTGGTGATATCCGCATCCAGCCGATTCCAGAACCGTGTTTCCATGAATTGATTCTCCCAGACCGTACTCGATACACCATCGACGATCGCTTCGAGCGTTGCTTCATGGTTATTGGGGCCGAGCAGGTCCCACGCCTGGCCCCAGTAAAGAGTCATTCCATCGACACCGGCTGCCGCCGAAAGGTCGATGGTCCCCGATTGAAGGGACTCATGACCCAGGGTCGCGAAATCCCCATCCAGATTGGTCCCCCAGCAGTTATCCCCCACCTTGCACTCGTTGGGCCAGTCGTTGGGACTGCCCCATTCCCAGGGCAGGGGAAAGCCGGGAGCATCGGTGAAATAGCCCCCGTCATCGGAATCGAAGTCCTCGCTGTAATAGGTCGTGGCGTCCTTGAAATAGCCCGGTGCTTCACAGGCATGGAGATCGGGATCGACATCGATGTCGACGGTGATATCTTCGGTCAGCGGGCCGACGGTCACCAGTGTTTCGTCGTAGCCATCGGCCAACACGGTGACCTGGAGTTCGAACTGCTGACTTTCCGGCAGATCGATGGCGTACTGGCCATCCGGACCGA
>SLKT01000019.1 GCA_007134485.1 Wenzhouxiangella sp.
GGCGAGGGTCGGAGGTTCGAGCCCTCCAGCACCCACCAGGTTTAGGAGTGGTAGTTCAGTTGGTTAGAATACCGGCCTGTCACGCCGGGGGTCGCGGGTTCGAGTCCCGTCCACTCCGCCACTAGATTGCAGGGCGCCTTCGCGGCGCCCTGTTCATTTGAGCCCCTGTGATCCAGAGTTTCTGGACGGATTGAGTCAGATAACATGCTTCAGGCCATTCGCGAACGCGTAACCGGAATCGTCGCCATTTTTGTCCTCGGCCTGCTGGCCGTCCCGTTTTTGTTTTTCGGTGTCGAAAGCTACATTCGGGCAGTCCCGCAGGACGCCGTCGCCACTGTCGGCGATGAAGAAATTTCCACCAGCGAGTTTCAGACCAGCTTTGCCCGCTACCGTGCCAATTTGCGCGAGGAGCTGGGTGACGAGTACGACGAGATTGAGACCAATCAGCCGGCGGTTCGTCGTGAACATCTCGAGGAGATGATCGATCAGAAACTGCTGCGTCTACATGCCCAGGACATGGGACTCGAGGTCTCCGACGGCATGCTGTTTCGCATCATCAACCAGATTCCCAATTTTCAGGTCGATGGGCAGTTCAACCCGGACCTGTATCGGCAAATGCTCAGCGGCGCAGGTCGCACACCGCGCGGTTTCGAACAGGAGTTGCGCGAGGATATCCTGACCAGCCTGTTGCCGACATCGGTATCCGGTTCTGCGATCGTGACCGAAACCGAGATTGATCGCCTGCTTGCCATGCAGCAAGAGCAGAGAAAGATTCACATCGTGACCGTGCCTTACCAGGATTTCGTCGACGAGGTGGTCATCACGGACGAGGATATCGAGGCCTATTACGAAGACAACCTCGATCGCTTCATGACCACCGAGCAGGTGCGCATTGCCTACGTCGAACTCGATGCTCGCGACCTCACCGATGGCCTGGAGCTCAGTGAAGAGGAATTGCGTCGTCGCTACGAGGCGGCCAGTGAGCGGTACCTGACGCCGGAGACTCGCCGGGCTTCACACGTGCTGATCGAAAGCAATGATGAACGCACGCCGGAACAGGCGCGCGCCCTGGCCGAAGAAATTCGTCAGCGCGTCCTTGATGGAGAGGACTTCGCCGAGCTGGCCGAGGAATACTCCGATGATCCCGGTTCGAGTGCCGATGGTGGCGACCTTGGATGGATCGGGCCCGAAGACATGGTCCGGGCTTTCGAGGATGAGCTTTACGACCTGTCCGAGCCAGGAGATGTTTCGGAACCGGTGGAAACGCGCTTCGGTTGGCACATCATTCGCCTTGACGACATTCGCCCGCCCGAGGGCATGAGCTTCGAAGAGGCCAGAGATGAAATTCTGGCCGAGTACATCGAGCGTGAAAGCGAGTCCATGTACATCGAAATGTCCGACCGGCTGGTCGACCTGGTCTATGCAGATGACACCACCCTGGAGCCGATTGCCTTCGAACTGGGTGTCGACATTCAGACCAGCGAAGCATTCAGTCGCAGTGGTGGCGAAGGCGTCGCCGGACATCGTCGAGTCATCGAGGAAGCATTCTCGGACGCGGTGTTGATTGACGGCGTGATTTCCGACCCCATCGAGATTGACCACAATCGTTCCGTGGTCATCAAGATTGATGAGCACTTTCCGTCAGAGCCGCGACCGCTGGCCGAGGTCGAAGATGAGATTCGTGAGCGCCTGTTGAGTCAGCGGGCTGCCGATGCCGCGCGCGAGCGTGCCAGGGAGCTGGCGTCCCTGAGCGGTGAAGATGGCGCCGAGCTTGCCGAAGCCGCCGAGCAGGCCGGGTACGAAGTCGAGGAATTCGAGGCCGTTGGTCGCTTCGACTTCGAACTGGGTCGTGATTTCATCGCCGAATTGTTCCGTCTGCCGAATCCGGGAGACGCGCCGGACGTTCATGTCCTCCGGCGCGGTCAGGACTATGCAGTGGTACGGCTCGATTCGATCACCCCGGGAGATCCCGCCGTGGCCAGCGAGATGGAGCGCATGGGCGCGCTCCAGCAGATCCGCTTTACCCGCATGTCATCCGAGGTCGAAGGACTGCTCGAATACCTGCGCGACAAGACCGAGATTCGGGTGGTAGAGGACAGGCTTTAGTCCAACCCAGCCATGCCGACGATGTTGTAGCCGGCATCCACGTAGGTAATCTCCCCGGTCACCCCTGCAGCAAGATCCGAGCACAGGAAGGCGGCCACGTTGCCGACATCCTCCGGCGTGACACTGCGCCGGAGGGGGGCGGTGGTCTCGACATGATCGAGCATGGACCGGAACTTGGCGATCCCGGCCGCCGCCAGGGTCTTGATGGGTCCGGCGGAAATGCCGTTGACCCGGGTGCCTTCCGGTCCCAGGCCATGTGCCAGGTAGCGCACCGACGCTTCCAGCGACGCTTTGGCCAGGCCCATGACGTTGTAGCTGGGCATGGCGCGCACCGCGCCCAGGTAACTGAGCGTGAGCAGCGCGCCGTTTCGGCCTCGCATCAACTCCCGACCAGCCCGCGCCAGGGCGGCAAAGCTGTAGGCGGAAATGTCGTGGGCAATGCGGAAACCTTCACGGTCGATGACATCGATGAATTCACCATCGAGCTGTTCGCGTGGCGCGTACCCGACTGCATGGATGATGATGTCCAGGCCATCCCAGTGCTTGCCGATCTCATCGAACACCGCCTTGATCTGCTGGTCTTCACCCACATCCAGCGGCATCACCAGTTTCGACTCGGTCTGGTTGGCAATCTTTTCGACCCGTGACTTGAGTTTCTCGTTCTGATAGGTGAACGCCAGCTCGGCGCCTTCGCGATGCATGGCTTCAGCGATACCCCATGCGATGGAGCGCGGACTGGCGACTCCGACGATCAGCGCCTTCTTGCCTTCGAGAATGCCCATAGGCTTGTTTCTCCCATTGTTCGAGTTCCAGGAATCCAGGCGGCATTGTACCCGCAGTGATTGACTTTCGCTTCGCGCTGCCATGGTATACTGACCGACCGTTCGGTCAGTAGGCGGTCAAATGCAGGATTCCACAGCCAACCCGATTCCACAACACTCGGCAAGCGACCCCGGTCGTGTGCGCTTGATCGATGCGGCCGCGACCGAATTTTCGGAACGAGGCTATGCCGGCGCCTCGATTTCCGCCATCGCCGAACGGGCCGGTGTTGGCAAGTCGACGGTTTTCCACCACTTCCATTCCAAGGATGCCCTGTACCTGGCGGTCATCCAGGAGGCCGCCAGCGAATTCGCTCAAAAGATGGAAAACGTGCTCAACCTCGATCAGGACCTGGTGACCTGTCTGCGGGCATTCCAGTCCCAGCACCTCGAGCACTTGCATCACAATTCGCGGGTTGCCCGCCTGATTCTTCGCGAGCTTCAGGAGGGAGACCGGGAGCGGCTGGTGACGCTGGTTCGCGACGTGCTGGCGGTCAACTTTTCCCGGTTGGTCAACTATCTCAATGATGCTCGAGAGGCTGGAATGGTGCGACCGGAAGTCGATTGCGCCGCCGCCGCGCTCAGCATGATGTCGGCTAACGTCATGTACTTCCAGAATCGCGCCATGCTCGAGCACCTGCCGGGTTTCGAGCTGGCCGATGACCCGAATGCCTACGCCATGGCGGTAACCGACCTGATCATCAACGGCCTGGCGCCCAAGGAGCAGAGTTCATGAAGTTTCCGGCTGCAGTATTCTCGATTCCCACCCTCGTGCTTGTCGCCTTGATGCTGGTCGCTTGCGCCGATGAGGACGAAGAGCGGACCGAAAGGGCAACGGCCGTCACCCTGGCCTGGCCCGAGGTACGTGAAGTGGAGCGCATCGAGCGCGTTGTCGGTCGTCTGGAGGCGCTGTCCGCTCCCAGGGTCGCGGCCGAGACTTCGGGACGAATCCAGCGCATCGTGCGAGATGCCGGTGACCGGGTCGAGGCCGGAGACCTGCTGGCTGAAATCGATGACCAGGCCCAGCGGATCGCGGTCAGCTCGGCCAGTGCCGAGGTGCGGCGACTGGAAGCCTTGCTGGAGAACCAGACCAAACAGGTCGAGCGCCTGGAAAATCTTGCCCGGCGCCAGTCGGTGGCCCAGGACCAGCTCGACGAAGCCACGACCAGTGTCAAGGTCTACGCCGCCCAACTCGATGAGGCCCGGGCCCGCCTGGAAGATGCCGAATTCAATTTGTCCCGTACCCGGGTGGTCAGTCCGGTCAGTGGCCAGATCCAGCGGCGCAGCATCAGCTCCGGAGATTTCGTCAGCTCCGGACGCGAACTGTTCGAGCTGGTCTCGGCCGATGCCATGCGCGCCTTCCTGCCCTTGCCCGAGCGACTTCAGGACCTGGTGTCGGAAGGTCAGCTTGTTCGGCTGAGTATTCCTTCGCGCCCGGATGAGTGGGTGGAAGGCCAGGTCAGTGACGTTCGTCCCGCGATCGGCGATGGCTCTCGCGCCATCGAATTGATCGTGGATCTGGACAACCCGGGCTCATGGCGAACAGGCGGATCGGTATCTGCCCAGGTGGTTCTCGAAAAGCGCGAGAGCCTGGTTGTGCCACCCGGCAGCGTCGTGCGTCGGCCCGCCGGCCAGGTGGTGTTCGTGTTTGACGGTGATGAACGGGCCATCCAGCGAGAGGTTCGCGTCGGCTTGCGAAGCAGTGACTGGATCGAAATTCGCGACGGTTTGGACGATGAAGAACCGGTCGTGGTTGATGGCGCCGGGTTTCTCTCCGATGGCGCGTTGCTGGATGTTCAGGACTGGCTGGATTCCGAAACGGGAGCGGAGTCGTGACTCTGCCGGAGCTGGCCATTCGCCGGCACGTGCTGGCCTACATGATTTCGGCGGTGCTGGTGTTGTTCGGATTGATCGGATTTCAGCGTATCGGGGTGGATCGCTTTCCGGAAATCGAATTTCCCCTGATTTCGGTGACCACGGTACTGCCGGGCGCCAGTCCGGAAGTCATCGACGCCAGTGTCACCAATCTGATCGAGAGTTCGGTCAACAGCGTTCCGGGTATTGATTTCATCCAGTCGAATTCATCCCCGGGCGTTTCGAATGTCGTGATTACCTTCAACCTGGACAAGGATATCGATGTTGCCTTCAACGAAGTCCAGGCCAAGGTCAACCAGGTCCTGCGTGAACTGCCCACCGATGCCGACCCACCGGTGGTGGCCAAGGTCGAGGTCGATGCCAGCCCGATCATGTGGATTTCCCTTTCCGGAGATCGCACCCTGCAGCAGTTGAACCAGTATGCGTCCAATGTCATCAGCAAGCGACTGGAAACAATCGATGGCGTCGGCGAGGTCCGTATAGGTGGCCGACGTGAGCGCACCATTCGTGTCGAGCTTGACCTTGACCTGATGGCGGCTTTCGGAGTGACCGCCCAGGATGTCCGCCAGGCCTTCGCCACCGAGCACGTGCAGTTTCCCGGCGGATTCCTGGTCGCCGGAGCCCGGGAGATGCTGATCAAGATCGACCTGGAGTTTCATGACCCGGAAGAACTTGAAACCATGGTCGTGCGCTACGTCGACGGCGCCCCGGTGCGTCTTGGCGATGTCGGCGAGGTCGTTGACGGCCTGGCCGATTTTCGATCTATCGCCCGTTACAACGGCAAGCCCAATGTCGGCATGGGTATTGTCAAGATTTCCGGCGCCAATACCGTGGCCATTGTCGATGCGGTCCAGGAACGGCTCGACAACGAGATCATTCCGCAATTACCGCCGGGCATGCGCATTCAGATCGCCTCGGATGACTCCGAGCTCATTCGGGAAATTGTTCGCGCCTTGCAGGAACACCTGGTTGAAGGCGCGCTCCTGGCCGCCCTGGTCGTGCTGGTGTTTCTGCGAACCTGGCGTGGCACTTTCATTATTGCCCTGGCCATCCCGGTCTCGCTGCTGGCCGCGGTCGCCGCCATCTATCTGATGGGTTATACCTTCAACACCATGACATTGCTGGCGCTGTTGTTGCTGATCGGCGTGGTCGTCGATGATGCCATCGTGGTGCTGGAAAATATCTATCGTCATCGCCAGACCGAAAACCCGGATCCGGTCGGCGCGGCGATCAGCGGTTCCAACCAGGTGTTTTTCGCCATCATCGCCACGACTCTGACACTGGTGTCGATCTTTGCATCGGTGATTTTTCTCGGCGGCATCATTGGCCGATTCTTCGAATCCTTCGCCGTGACCGTGACAGTCGGCGTGTTGGCCTCGTCACTGGTGGCCCTGACCCTGACACCGGTTCTGTGTTCGCGTTTTCTCAGAGTCCGCCGCAGTGACGCCGCGCACGGTCGGGTCTACAGGGCGCTTGATGTGTTTTTCCAGCGCATGAATTCGTTCTACACCTCGCTTTTGAGCAACAGCCTTCGCAATCGCTGGGTGGTCATCGGAGTGGCCGGGCTGGTGGTCCTGTCCTCGGCCATCTTCTTCATCGACATCGACAAGGAATTCACGCCGGAAGAAGACGAGGGTCGTTTCGTGGTGTTCTTCCGAGCGCCCCTGGGCACCAGCATCGAGGCCACCGAGCGCTACATGGGCAAGATCGAGGACTTGCTTGGCGCACACGAGGACGTTCGATCGTATTTCACCGCCATCGGGCTGGGAGCTGCCAGTGAAGTCAATCGCGGCCTGGCCTTTGTCCGTCTGGTGGACCGGGACAAGCGAGACATCACTCAGCAGGCCTTTCTGGATCAGATTCGACGGGAACTGGCTCGCGTGCCGGGCGTCGTGGCCTTTGCCGCGCCGCCTTCGATTGTCGGCGGTCAGCGGGGAGATCCGCTGCAGTTCGCCATTACCGGTCCCGACCTGGACGAAGTGGCGCGGCTGGCTGACGAGATGCGTACCCACCTGGAGGATATCGAGGGCATGGGTCAACTGGATCTGGATCTGCAACTGGACCTGCCCCAACTCGACATCCAGGTGGACCGGGTTCGGGTTGCCGATGCCGGGCTGTCATCGACGGATGTGGCGTTTGCGGTCAACATGCTGGCCGGGGGGCTGGATATCGCACGCTTCAACGACGAACCGGGCGATGGCGAACGCTATGACATCCGGGTCAAGGCCGCCGATGGTCAGATCAATCAGCCGGAGGATCTCAATCGCATTCTGCTGCGCGGCTCAAATGATGCCGTGGTTCGCTTCGACAGTGTGGCCAGCGCCCATGAACGCCTTGCGCCGGCTGCGATCACCCGTTTCGATCTCAACTACTCGGCCGATTTCTACGGCAATCCTGACTTCTCCATGGGCAGGGCGCTGGACGAGATCCAGAACGCGGCCGACGAGCTGTTGCCGCTGGGTTACCAGCTATCCTTGAAGGGCGAGGCGCGTGAACTGCAGGCGACCCAGGAGTACGTGATCTTCGCCTTTGTCCTGGCGGTCATCCTGGTTTTCATGGTGCTGGCCAGCCAGTTCAATTCATTCATTCAGCCCTTGATCGTCATGGTCGCCCAGCCCCTGGCCGTGATCGGCGGCGTACTGGCACTGTGGCTGACCGGCAATTCGCTGAATATCTATTCCATGATCGGCATGGTGTTGCTGGTCGGACTGGTGGCGAAAAATTCGATTCTGCTGATCGATCTGACCAACCAGTTCCGGGCTGCCGGTGATTCGGTTGATGATGCACTGCGTCGCGCCTGCCCGATTCGACTCCGTCCGGTCTTGATGACATCACTGACAGTAATTCTGGCCCTGACGCCTCCGGCGCTGGGACTGGGCGCCGGAGCCGATACCAACGGTCCCTTGGCCATTGCGGTGATCGGAGGGATGATCAGTTCCACCCTGTTGACATTGGTGGTGGTGCCGGCAGTGTATTCTCTGGTTGAAAACAAGCTGGAGTCCATCCGCTCCACCTCAAGTCCGTAACCCATTCAAGGATTGTTCATGAATATCATTGCTGTATCCGGCAGCCTGAGAACCCATTCCTTCAACACCCGACTCAGCCAACTCCTCGAGGAACTTGCCCCGTCGGGCGTCAAGGTCAACCCGGCCACACTGCATGGCATTCCGCTCTACGATGCCGACGTTGAAGAAGGAGACGGGATTCCGGCTGCCGTTTCCGGCCTGCGCGATCAGATCAAGGCCAGCGACGGGCTGGTGATCGTGACGCCCGAATACAACGCCGGCATGCCGGGTGTGCTCAAGAATGCGCTGGACTGGCTGACCCGTCCGGGTGAGGAACTCAAACCCACTTTTGGTGGCCGGCCGACCGCTCTGGCGGGTGCGACACCCGGCGCGTGGGGCACGGCGCTGGCCCAGTCAGGCGCCTTGATCAACCTGCGCCAGCTCGGGGTTCACCTGTACCCGGCCTACCTGCGCGTCTCGGCTGCGCACACCAAGATCAGCGACGACGGAGTCGATGATGAACTGCGCGAACAGGCCGGCAAGTGGCTGAAAGGTTTTGTTGAATTTATTCGGGAAGGTTGACCCGGGCCATCGAGCCGGCCCGGGTCTATCCTGATCAGGATTCCATCTGCGACTGCGAGTAGCGCTCCAGGCCAATGCGGTCGATCAGGGCCAACTGGGTTTCCAGCCAGTCGATGTGTTCTTCCTCGTCACTGAGGATCTTCTGGAACAGTTCTCGACTGCCGTAATCCCGGTGCTCCTCGGCCAGGGCAACGCCTTCGCGATACATGGCCACGGCTTCCTGCTCGCCGGCCAGGTCGCATTCGAGAATTTCGCGTGGATTCTCGCCGATGCGCAGTCGTCCCAGGTCCTGGAGATTGGGTAATCCTTCAAGGAACAGGATGCGCTGAATCAGCTCATCAGCGTGGTTCATTTCATCGATGGATTCATCGTATTCCTTCTTGGCCAGGCGCTCCAGACCCCAGTCCTGGCACATCCGAGAATGCAGAAAGTACTGATTGATGGCGGTCAGTTCGGACTTGAGCGCCTTGTTGAGGAATTCGATGATTTTTGCTTCGCCTTTCATGTGGACTGGTTCCGATTGAATACCAGTCTCAATGATAGCAAACGACGTGCTGACTCATGCAGTCAGGCAGGGCAGAACAGCGGCAGGACGGCAGCGGGTCGATGGGTTGACTGACAGGCAGAGACCAGCGCCTCGGCATACTCCTGGCAACTTCCGCAGTTGCTGGAGCAGCCGGTGATGTTGCAGATATCCTTGAAAGACAGTCCTTCTTCGGCCAGCGCACGGACCGTGTCTTCTTTCAAGGCATTGCAGACGCAAACATACATGGGTCCAGTATACCTGAATGCGAATCATTGTCAATAGCATTGACGTCCGGGTGTCCGGATCGCGCAGGTTTCGCTGCCTCTCATCGAAAAAAAATTCTAGTTCATTGATTTCAAAAAAATTAAAAATAAAATCTTGGAAACGCAAAGACGCCAAGTTAAGAGAATTCATGGAATCCTTTGCTTCTTTGCGCCTTTGCGGTTAAAGGGTTTTTTATGTTTGCGCTCCGACAGCGAGCTCTGAACTGGGCTTGGGCACTCCGTGCGACAATCATCGGCCATGATGCGTGACTTGCCGCTGAAAATACTGAAATCCTTTTCGGCAACCGGCCTGTTGCTGGGTACGGTGTTTTTCGCCTTTTCCCTGACGCCCAGCCTGGTGCCCCGGCCGTTTCTGGTGCAGGCCCTGGTGTCCGGTGTGGCCCTGACCTCGGGTTATGCGCTTGGGGTCATCCTGCGGGAGCTGTGGGACTACCTGCAGTTGCCGGTGCCGCCAGGCCGGGTGCGCCTGTGGATCAAGCTGGGCATGACGGTCTTGTTTGTCGGCGTGGCGATCGGTTTTCTCGTCCAGGCCTCCAGGTGGCAGGATTCGGTGCGCATGCTGATGGAAATGGAGCCGGTCGAGGGCACCCGGCCGATTTCGGTTGGCCTGATCGCGCTGCTGGTGTTCCTGGTGCTGTTGTTCCTGGGTCGACTATTCCTGTGGATCAAACGAGTGATGGCGCGCAAGTACAACCGCGTGGTCCCGCAACGGATCGCCTGGCTGGCCGGTCTGGCCACCACGGTGTTTTTGTTCTGGACCTTGATCAACGGCGTGCTGGCCAGTTGGATGCTCAACAGTTTCGATGCCTCGTTCCGCCAGCTCGATACCCTGGTCGAGGCCGAACTTGATCCGCCCACGAATCCGGCACGTACCGGCAGCGCCGAATCGTTGCTGGACTGGGATGACCTGGGTCGACAGGGCAGACGCCATATCGCCCGGGGCCCGACGCGCGAGGATCTCGAAGCATTCGGCCTGAATGAAGCCATGGACCCGATCCGGATCTACGTCGGGCTCAACAGCGCCGAAACCATCGAGGAGCGCACTGAACTGGCCCTGGCCGAGATGCAGCGAGTCGGCGCCTTTGAGCGCTCGACCCTGGTGATTGCCACGCCGACCGGCACCGGCTGGGTGGACCCGGGTGGCATCAACAGTCTTGAATACCTGCATCGTGGAGATGTCGCCAGCGTGGCCGTGCAGTATTCCTATCTGCCGAGTTGGCTGTCATTGCTGGCCCAGGCCGATTACGGGTCAGAGACCGCCAGATCGGTGTTTCAGGCGGTCTACCATCACTGGCAGCAGTTGCCCCAAGAAACTCGCCCACGCCTGTACCTGTTCGGCCTGAGCCTGGGCGCGCTGAATTCTGAACGCTCGGCTGATGTATGGGACATTGTCGGTGATCCCATTCATGGTGCACTCTGGAGCGGCCCGCCATTTCGCAGTGATACCTGGCAGTGGGTCACCGCCCAACGCGACCGGGGTACACCGGCCTGGCTGCCGGTGTTTCGAGATGGCGCTGTCGTCCGCTTCACCAACCAGCACAATACCCTAGCCGACCACGATGCCGAGTGGGGCCCGTTTCGCATCGTCTACCTGCAATATGCCAGCGATCCGATCACCTTCTTCGAGCCGCGCTCGGTCTATCGCGAACCGCAGTGGATGAGTGGCCCGCGCGGCCCGGATGTCTCACCCAGCCTGCGCTGGTTCCCGGTCGTGACCACGCTGCAACTGGCCGCCGACATTGCCGCGGCGGAAACGGCGCCGATCGGCTACGGCCATGCCTATGCCACCGAGCACTACATCGATGCCTGGCATGCCCTGACCGAACCGGATGGCTGGGATGCGCTTGAAATCGAGCGCCTCAAGGCCGAAATAGGAGACTTGAAGGACCACCAATGAAAATCCGCCCGCACGCAACGAGTTTCCCATGACCCATCGCCCCTATCGCAAGAATCTGCCCGGTACCGACCTGGATTTCTTTGATGCCCGCACTGCAGTCGAGGACATAACCCCCGGTGCCTGGGACGGCTTGCCGTATGTCTCGCGCGTGCTGGCCGAAAACCTGGTCCGGCGTTGCCCGCCCGAGGACCTGACCGAAAGCCTCAAGCAGATCATCGAGCGCAAGCGCGAGCGCGATTTTCCGTGGTTTCCGGCACGTGTGGTCTGCCATGACATTCTCGGCCAGACCGCACTGGTCGACCTGGCCGGCTTGCGCGATGCGATCGCAGAAAAGGGCGGGGATCCGGCCCAGGTCAATCCGGTCGTGCCGGTCCAGTTGATCGTTGATCATTCGCTGGCCGTCGAGCATGCCGGGTTCGAAAAGGATGCCTTCGAAAAAAACCGCGAAATCGAGGAACGACGCAATGCCGACCGTTTCGATTTCATCAACTGGACCAAGGAGGCCTTTGATAACGTCGATGTCATTCCACCGGGAAACGGCATCATGCACCAGATCAACCTGGAGCGCATGTGCACGGTAGTCGAAGTGCGCGACGGGGTGGCTTTCCCCGACACCCTGGTCGGCACCGACTCGCACACCCCGCATGTCTGCGCCTTGGGCGTGATCGCCATAGGCGTGGGCGGGCTTGAAGCCGAAAACGTCATGCTGGGTCGCGCTTCATACCTGCGCCTGCCCGACATCGTCGGCGTCAAGCTCACCGGCAAGGCCGCCCCGGGCATCACGGCCACCGATATCGTGCTGGCGCTGACCGAATTCCTGCGCAAGGAACGCGTGGTCGGCGCCTGGCTGGAGTTTTTCGGCGAGGGTGCGCGCACACTCACCGTGGGTGACCGGGCCACCATTTCCAACATGACCCCGGAATACGGCGCCACCGCGGCCATGTTCCATATCGACGAGCAAACCATCGACTATCTCAAGCTGACCGGACGCGAAGATGCGCACGTCAAGCTGGTCGAGGACTATGCCCGACACACCGGCATCTGGGCTGACGACCTCGCCGATGCCGAGTACGAGCGCGTCCTCGAATTCGACCTGTCTCAAGTGGTGCGCAATGTCGCCGGACCGTCCAGTCCGCACAAGCGTGTTTCCACCAGCGACCTGTCCACGGCCGGCATTGCCGGGCCCTACGAGTTGCCAACTGACGGGTCCATGCCTGACGGCGCGGTGATCATTGCCGCAATTACCAGTTGCACCAATACCTCCAACCCGCGCAACGTGATTGCGGCCGGGTTGCTGGCGAGAAAAGCCAATGAACTGGGCCTGACCCGCCAGCCCTGGGTCAAGTCCTCGTTCGCGCCCGGCTCGATTGCCGTTCGCCTGTACCTGGAAGAAGCCGGCCTGCTCGATGAACTGGAAAAGCTCGGCTTCGGCATCGTCGCCTTTGCCTGCACCACCTGTAACGGCATGAGTGGCGCGCTGGATCCGGAAATCCAGCAGGAAATCATTGACCGCGACCTGTACTCGGTGGCCGTGCTGTCCGGCAATCGCAACTTCGACGGCCGCATCCATCCTTACGCCAAGCAGGCCTTCCTGGCCTCACCGGCGCTGGTGGTGGCCTATGCCATTGCCGGTTCGGTGCGCTTTGATATCGAAAAGGATGTGCTTGGCCAAGACGCCGACGGCAACCCGGTCACGCTCAAGGATCTGTGGCCGAGCGATGAAGAGATCGACGCCATTGTCGAACAAAGCGTCAAGCCCGAGCACTTCAGAAAAGTCTACGAGCCGATGTTCGGTCAGCAGTTCAAGCGCATCAAGAAGGTCGATCCGCTTTACGACTGGCGCCCGGAAAGCACCTACATTCGTCGTCCCCCGTACTGGGAAGGTGCACTGGCCGCTGAACCCACGCTGGCCGGCATGCGTCCGCTGGCCGTGCTGGGTGACAACATCACCACTGATCATCTGTCACCGTCCAACGCCATCATGGCCGACAGTGCGGCCGGTGAATACCTGGCGAAAATGGGCCTGCCTGAAGAGGACTTCAATTCCTACGCCACCCACCGGGGCGATCACCTGACCGCTCAGCGCGCCACCTTCGCCAACCCGCGCCTGATCAACCACATGGCCGTGGTCGATGGCGAGGTCAAGCAGGGTTCATTGACCCGGCTGGAACCGGAAGGCAAGGTCATGCGCATGTGGGATGCCATCGAAACCTACATGCAAAGAAAGCAGCCGCTGATCGTCATTGCCGGCAAGGATTACGGCCAGGGCTCGTCGCGAGACTGGGCCGCCAAGGGCGTGCGCCTGGCCGGCGTCGAGGCCATCGTTGCCGAAGGCTTCGAACGCATTCATCGCACCAACCTGATCGGCATGGGCGTGTTGCCGCTGGAATTCACCGATGGACACGACCGCAAGTCGCTGAACATCGACGGCAGCGAAACCTTCGATGTCAAGGGCGAACCGGCTGCTGGTGTTCTACTCACCCTGGTCATTCACCGCAACAGTGGTGAATCCGTCGAAATCCCGGTCAAGTGCCGTCTCGATACGGCCGAAGAGGTGTCGATCTACTCAGCCGGGGGTGTATTGCAGCGCTTTGCCCAGGATTTTCTCGAGGAGTCGGCCGCAGCCTGATCGAAGTTTCTTTCGGCTCACTCGCCGTCCTTGTCCGATTGACGGGAACGCCTGAGGGAGATCACAAGCGCCAGCAGCCCGGAAAGCAGCCACACCGCGATTGATTCGACCTGGCCAAAGCGCGGCTGATAAGCTCGCTGGATATCCAACGGTCCATCGGCCTTGCGCACTGCAGCCTCGAAGAGCGGGGCAGCCGCATCGCCTACGCCGTTTTCAGGCACTCCCTTGATTTCCAGCCGGCACAAGGTGCCGTTACTGACCTCATCTCCCGGTTCGCCGATCTCGCCCGGCACGACCCGATAGCGAACCTGGTTGACATTGAAGGCCTGCAGACGAGTTTCCAGATCGGAGCAACTTTCCCCGCGCTCGGTCATCAGTGTGTAGCGCCCGACCACATCGCCCGGAATCAGCAATCCGGCTGCAATCGAGAGCAGCAAGTAGAAGATCAGCAGGAAGAAGACAAAGCGAAGGATGACCACAACCTGTCGGCTGATCCGTTCGGTCCTGGTCGGCGGCTGGGGAGGTGGCTGCATGCGCCTACCTTAACAGGCCGTGCAGTCCTCCACCGGCAAGTCGGTGTCGATCCAGCCGGATCCGGAGGCATTGCCGACCATGCCCTGGGGAACATGGTAGACCCGGCTGAATCCCAACTGCCGCAGAGCGGGCACGAGCTGACTGGTCCGGTTGCCGGTCCGACAGATCACCACCACTGGCGCATCGGTGTCATTGTCAACGGCCTGGAGCACGTCACGCACAAAGCCCTCTCCACCATCGGGGTGGTTCATGCTGACCTGAATGGCGCCTTCGGCCACGCCGGTCTGGCGCCATTCTTCGGGTTGTCGGATATCGATCAGGACAATCTCACCGGCCTGGTGCAGCGCATGGGCCTCGGAAGGCGACAAGCCGGGCAATTCGGATTGCGCACTGGCCGGAGCCAGCCAGAGCAAGGCAAGCACTGTAAACAATCGTCTCACGGACAACCACCTATGATCTGGACGGGAAACACTATATTAGCAAACCATGAAACCCTCCGCTCCGACCGAGGCGAATTTGCCGACATCCGAATCTGTTTGGGATTATCCGCGTCCACCGCGCATCGAGCCAATTGACTGGACATTGAAGGTTATCCATGATGACCAGCTGCTGGCTGAAACGACCCGAGGATTACGGGTGCTCGAGACTTCGCATCCGCCATGCTTCTACTTTCCACCCGAAGCAGTTGATTTCAGCCGCCTGGTGGCCAGCCAGACCCGCACCTTCTGCGAATGGAAAGGCCAGGCTCGTTACTGGCACCTGAAAGGCAAGGTGGGACTGGTCCACGACGCCTGCTGGGCCCACCCTGATCCGATTGATGACCGGATTCGCGATCATGTGTCGTTCTATGCGGGGCGGGTGGATACCTGCTTCGTTGCCGGTGAACAGGTCAAGCCGCAGGAGGGCGATTTCTACGGCGGCTGGATCCTGTCATGGGTCAAGGGTCCCTTCAAGGGTGGTCCGGGAACCCGTGGCTGGTAGTGCTTGTGGCGCGTGCAGTCGCTGGCACTGACTCAGGCACTTGTTCGGGCTCATGCTGTCTCAGCCCTTGTCCAGTCCGTCCGAAGGAGATCAACGATGCACCTTTACTGGTTTGCACTTGTGATTCTCAGCGCGGGTTTGCTGCTGGGCTGTCAGCCGCAGGACCCTGCCGATGAAGCGCTCCCCGAACCCCAGCATGTCTCCGAACCTGCAACTGAGCCCGAGCCCGAAAGCCCTGCAGTGACCGATATGGAACAACCCGATCTGGAGACTTTGAGCCTTGGCAACCGAGACTTCGCCCTGGTCGCGTTCCAGCGCCTGGCTGCGGCTGAACAGGCCGATGACAATCTGCTGATTTCGCCGCACTCGATCCTCTCGGCGCTGGCTATGGTCTACGCCGGGGCCGACGGTGAAACCCGCACACAAATGCGCGAGGCCTTGCGTTTTGCCCTCGATGAGCCGGCCCTGCACGAGGCATTTCAGGCATTGGATGAAGCCCTGGATGAGCGTTCGAAGATCGAACGCGACGACGATGCCAAGGGATTCGAGCTGAGCATCGTCAATCGTTTGTGGGGTCACCACGACTATGAATTCCTGTCCGACTATCTGGACCTGGTCGAGCGCCATTACGGCGCCGGAATCGAGCGGGTCGATTTCGAGTCCGATCCGGATGCGGTGCGCCTGGACATCAATGCCTGGGTCGAGGAGCAGACCCGCGATCGCATCCAAGACCTGCTGCCTGACGGAGCATTGAATCAGGACACCCGCATGGTACTGGTCAATGCCATTTATTTCCTCGCCAGTTGGCAGGAGGCTTTCGAGGAAGATCAGACCCGCAGTGACCCCTTCAATCGACTGGATGGCAGCAGTGTCGATGTCGAACTCATGCACAAGACCTCAGACTTTCAGGCCAGTGTTGATGAGCACACCATCGCGATCTCGATTCCCTACCTGGGCGAAGATGTCTCGCTGCTGGCCCTGATGCCGGCCGGCGCCGAGGACGATTTCGATTCCTGGCAGGGTTCCCTGGATCGGCAGCGCTTCGACGAAATCGTCGCCGGTCTGGGCAGGAAGAAAGTGGCCCTGGATTTCCCGCGCTTTACCACCGAGGGCGGATTCCGCCTGGCCGAGTTGCTCAAGGACATGGGCATGCCCCAGGCCTTCTCGCCCACCGAGGCGAATTTCAAGCGCATGACCGGCATCGGCCCGGGCGTGCTCGGCCAATCGCTCTACATCGACGAAGTCTTCCACCAGACCTTCATCGACCTCGACGAGGCCGGTACCGAGGCCGCCGCCGCCACCGCCGTGGTCATGATGCGCCTGACCGCTATGCCGGTCGAGGACGAACCCCTGCCGATTCGATTCGACCGCCCCTTCATCTACGCCATCTACGACCACCCGACCGACAGCATCCTGTTCCTGGGACGCATGCTCGATCCGGAATGAACGGGTTCAACCCGGTGGGTTGGTGACCGGCAAATTCACTTTTTTCTCTGCGTCTCTGCGCCTCCGCGCGAGCATTCTTTTCGTGATCCGCGACGGCAAGCCCGATTCCGGACCAAAAGATTCCGCGCAATCGATTTTTCCATCGGTGGCGGGTTTTCAGAATTTTCTCGCATAAAGAGGGTAGGTCACTCAATCTGATGCGGGAAGATCGATATGAAAATCACTAAATCCGGCTTTCTGGCCCTGGTATTGCTTGGCCTGGCCGCCCCCGGTTACGGGCAAGTCCTTTTCTTTGTCAATTCGGTCGGCGATGCGGCCAATCAGAACCCCGGAAACGGTTTCTGTGCCACCGGCACCCTGATCGACGGGGTTCCCGAATGCACGTTTCGAGCGGCCATCGAGGAAGCCAACGAGACCACCGGATCGGTCGAGATTCACTTTGCTGATTCCATCCCGACCACAAACGGCCAATCGACGATTATCATCGACACCAATCTTCCATCGATCGAGAATACGGTATCCATTCTTGGCGACACCCACCCCAACTTCGATGCCGGTATCGGGCGGCCGACCGTACGGCTGACCCGACAGCCCACTGGTCAAGCCACTCGACTTCTGCGTATTCCCGACCAGGGCTCTGGATCACTGATCCAGCACATGGGAATGGCCGGCCTCAACTCTGCGGGTGAAAATTTCGCCATTCGGGTTGTGAGTGCCAGCAACGTGATCATCAGGGACAACGACTTTGGCATGCAACGCCTCAACAATGGCGTCATTCTGGATTTGCCTATTGAAGGGCCGGCGATTGAGTTGTTGAGCGCGTCTGATACCATCGTGCAGGATAACTTCATTACCAACAGTGAAGTTGGAGTGCGCATTCGCTTGGATTCCGGCGGAAACGTGATCTGGGACAATGTCATTGGTGCGGCACTGGATGACGGCACCTGGTCACGGCGAGGCAATGAGATCGGCGTCGAGGTCCGTGGCAACACGGGAGCCGAGAACTTCATCGGTGGATGCGTATTCAGTGACTGTATTGGCAACCTGATTGTCGCCAACGAGGTCGGTATTCAAATTGGTAACGGCGCCAATGGCCAAAGAATCTTCGCCAACCGCATCGGCGTGGACCCCGAAGGCAGCGACGATGCCGACTGGGGCAACGAGGAACACGGTATCCTGGCATTCAACAACAACAACACCATTGGCAACGGCGAGGATTTCGGCGCCAACATCATCGGCAACTCCGGCATCAACGGCATCGCCCTGGGCCTGAGCGATTCCGATTCGGCCAACAATCACACCATTGCCTACAACTACATCGGCGTGTTGCCCGACGGCACGGCAGTTGGAAACTCGTCCAGCGGCATTTTGGGTACTGGCACTGGTACCGAAATCATAGACAATCAGATTCGCAACAATGGGCATGGTCTTTGGTTGGGAAATGGTGCTTTTCTGATTCAGGGAAATGAGGTCCGAAACCTGGGCGACGGCAATTGTTTACGCTATTCTGGGAGCGGATCAGCCGGTGCCCTGATCGGTGGTCTTGAACCCGGGCAGGGCAATAGCTTCGACAATTGCGGTGTCGGTATCACATTTGAGGGCATCTCGGATGGTCTGGAAGTTGTCGGCAACCGCATCGGGACGGACCCGCCGCCCGGGCAATCCAGTATTGGCTTTTCGGCGATTGAAATCTGGGGGAGTCTATTAGGTGAAACCAAGAATGTCCTGGTTGGCTCTCTCAGTGATCCCGAGGCCGGCGCCAACGTGATCGGAAACGCTCAAACGGGCATTCGCATTAACTTCGCCAGCGAAACGCGGGTTATAGGCAATTACATCGGTCAGGATGTTGATGGGACACCGCTCCCGATTGAGAATCATGGTGTTACGATCCTGGCGGTAAGTCACAATGCCGTTGCCGATGGAAATGTAATCGGCTATGGCATTAACGACGCAATTCCCCTCCAGGCTTCCCCGCCGTTGGGCAATGTGATCGCCAACACCGGTCAGCATGGCGTCGTGGCCGGGGTATCCGATCCCAATGATACCGGCAATCGGACCGCCAAACACAACGCCCTGCGCGGCAATCGGATGCACAACATCGGTGGCAGCGGCATCGCACTAATAAGCGAGGAGGGCGAAGGCTCGGTGATCGACCCGGGCGGCGCCACCGATGGTCCCAATCGCATGCAGAACTACCCGGAGTTCGACAACCTGGCCACCTTCTACAACGAGGACACCGGGCAGATCGAATACAGCTACCGGGTCCGGACCAATACCGAGAACGCCGATTACCCGCTGATCATCGATTTCTACCTGGCTGACGGCACCAGTGACGCAGGCGAGACCTACCTGGGCAGCGACAGCTACCCGGCTTCCAGCGCCAACTCCTTCCGGACCGGCGCCTTGTCCCTGCCGTCCGGCGTCAACCCGCAGGGCCGTTACCTGGTGGCCACCGCCACCGACTCCAGCGCGGCCGAAGGACCGGGCAGCGGCAACACCAGCCAGTTCACCAACGTGCCGGTATTCCTCGGCGAGCTGAGCGATGAACTGTTCCAGGATCGATTCGAGGAGGATTGAAGGCGTTCAGCCGGAAAACGAGACAGCGCCGCGGCTGAGCGCTGGAGCCATGCTTATGGACGTTCGAAACGGTCCTCGAAGATACCCTTGTTCACTTCGAGGATGACCGGTGCGGACTGGCTGGGCGTGTAGAAGGCGCTGCCCGTGTAACGAGCGGTGATGGTGCGGGCGCCGGGGGTGGTGAGAATGATTTCGCAGCTGAAATTCGCCAATTGACCAAACAGCGTGCCCTCACAGTATTCGCCACTGTCGGCTTCGATACGTCCACGATTGCCGCCGTCCGGAGTGCTGACCGAACCGATTGCTCTTGCCAGCACCAGCACCGGCTGACCGGGATCAATCTGCTCGTCATCCACGTGCAGGATTTCCGTCGCGGTCATCTCGCGCCGCCACTTCGCCAGATGCGATGCGAATATTCCGCCGGCTTCAGTGAAGTCTCCGCCGGCCACCAGTTCGTCCTCGTGGAGGGCCAATGTCCGGACTTGTTCGTTCATGCCGGTTCCGTCCGGCCCGCTGAACCCTGACCAGATCTGGCCATCCCAGCGTGCGATCCAATTGACTGTCTCACCGCCGGCCTCCAGGATGGATCCGCCGACCACCAGGTCGCCACCGTGTGTGATAAACGTCCTGGGTACGCCAAACGTGCCGGTTGCCTCCGGGCCACTCAAGCCCGACCAGCCATCACCGTCCCAGCGTGCGATTCGGTTGA
>SLKT01000006.1 GCA_007134485.1 Wenzhouxiangella sp.
CCGATGTCACCGTGGTCGTGGCGGCACGCAACGAGGCGGGGCGGATTGGCGCGCGGGTGGCCAACCTGCTCGATTCCGACTACCCGGCGGCAAAGCTCAGGGTACTGATCATCGACGACGGCAGCAGTGATGCCACCGCGGCGGCCGCGCTGGCCAGTGGAGATCCACGAGTCCAGGTGCTGAGCCTGCCGGAGTCGCTGGGCAAGGCCGGTGCCCTGAACGCCGCCATGAGCCGGGTAAACACGCCAGTGACCGTGTTCGCCGACGCCCGCCAGGCTTTTTCCGCAAATGCCATCGCCGCACTGGCAAGCGCGTTCAGCGACGCCCGGGTCGGCGTCGCTGCCGGTCACCTGGTGCTGGCCGGGAACGAAAGTAGCGGGTTTTACTGGCGCATTGAAAGCGCATTGCGCCAGGCAGAATCGACGCTGGGCTGGGCACACGCGGCAAGCGGCGCCATCTATGCCATTCGCACACCGCTGTATCAGCCGTTGCCGGACGGGTTGTTGCTGGACGATGTCTGGATCCCGCTGCAGGCGCGCAAACGCGGCTTTCGGATTGTCAATGTGCCCCAGGCGCAGGCCGTCGAGCCGCAGGCCGTGGCCCCGGCGGCGGAATTCAGGCGCAAGCTCAGAACCCTGGTTGGCAACTGGCAACTGATGACCGCCGCACCCTGGCTGCTGAACCCTTTGCAGAATCCAGTGTTTTTCCCCTGGCTGTCGCACAAACTGGCGCGACTGCTGGCGCCCTGGGCACTGCTGGCAGCGCTGATCGCTTCGATGGTCTCGACCACCCCGTGGATGCGCTGGGCATTGATGGCACAGTTGCTGGCCTATGCGATAGCCACCGCAGCCCTGCTGGCCCCTCGAGCGGCCCGGCGAGTGCCGCTGGCCACTGCTGCCGGCAGCTTTCTGTTGCTTAACCTGGCTGCCCTGCTGTCGCTGCCGCGGTTTCTGCTTCGGCCGGACCAGTCCACCCTGTGGAAAGGGAGAGACTGATGGCACGTATTCTCTTTGTGACCAGCCGCCTGCCCTTTCCACCGACCGAGGGCCACCAGTTGCGTGCCTGGCACCTGCTGCGAGCCGCTGCCAGGGAGCATCGGGTCACCCTGCTGAGTTTGCGTCGTCCGGAAGAACAGCCGCTGCCGAAACCGCTTCCCGGTATCAAGCTGGATGGCGTTCACCAGGTCGATCTGCCGTCCCTGAAGTCGCTGCACGGGGCCGCAGGCCTGGCGCTGAGCGGACTGCTGCCGGGAAAAAGCCTACTGGATCTGCGCTACCGTCCTCGGGCCCTGCAACAACGCTTCGACAAACTGGTTGGCCAGGCCGACCTGGTCCACCTGGATATCCTGGCCGTGGCCGGCCTGCTTGATCGAGTGCCCGAAGGCGTGCCGACCGTACTCAACCAACACAACGTCGAAAGCCTGCTGGCCCACAAGCGAATCGCTATCGAAACCCGCCCGCTGCACCGCCTGCTGCTGGGTCTGAAACATCGGGGGCTGGACCGCTTCGAGCGCTCGGCCTGCAGCCGCGCCGATCGGGTCCTGGCCTGCTCGCACGAAGATGCCAAGCGCCTGCTGGCGCTTGCGCCGGGCTGTAAGGTCAGCGTTGTACCCAACGGGGTGGACCTGGAAGCTTTCCAGCCGGGCACCCCCGGGAGCGAGCAAGGCGGGTCAATGGTGTTTGTCGGTCACATGGACTGGTTCCCGAATCGCGATGGTATCGAGTTTTTCATTGCCGAGATCATGCCGTTGCTGAAAGAGCATTACAACCTGAACCTGGAGGTCATCGGCCGCAACCCGAATCCTTCCACGCCAAAGGCTGAAGCCGGGCGAGTGAACTTCGCCGGCTTTGTCGACGACCTCCAGGCCCGGGTTCAGCGCGCCGCGGTCTTTATCGTGCCGCTACGCGCCGGCAGCGGCACGCGCCTGAAGATTCTCGAAGCCATGGCCATGGGCAAGGCCATCGTCAGTACCCGGATCGGTGCCGAAGGCATTGGCCTGGTCGACGGAGACAGCGCCTGCCTGGCCGATACCCCGGAAGCGTTTGCCGGTGTCATCGACCGGCTGCTGGATGATCCCGAGTTTCGCAACCGCCTGGGCCGGCGGGCACGTCGCCTGGCCGAACAGCGCTATGGCTGGACGGCAATTGGCGAGCGCTTGCTGGCAACTTACAAATCCCTGCTACAGACGCACGCGAACCCCGCCAGTCGCATCGAACTGACTCGCTTCGAAGAGGCGCCGAACAAGGGCCGGGCTCGTGAACACGGGAAACAGCAACAATGCTGAGCGATATCACATCGCGACTGGCCGAACTGCAATCCGGCCGGGCCAGTCTGGCGGTCATCGGGCTGGGTTATGTCGGCTTTCCGCTGGCTGTCCATTTCGGCCAGCATTTCAAGACCATTGGCTACGACAGTAACCAAAATCGCGTCGACCAGCTCAATCATGGTGTGGACTTCACCCATGAAATTGAAAGCGATCAGATCGAAAAGGCCGACAAACTGGTTCTGACCAGCGATCCGGACTGCTTGTGTGACTGCCAGATCTATGTCGTTGCCGTTCCGACACCCATCGACCAGGCCAAGCGTCCGGACCTGGGTCCGCTGCTGTCAGCCTCCAGACTGATTGCCGCTTATCTCAAGCCCGGCGATGTGGTCATCTTCGAGTCAACGGTCTACCCCGGCGCCACTGAAGAGGATTGCGTGCCGATACTCGAGCAAGGTTCGGGAATGGTCTTTCGGCAAGGATCGGATCCCGCACCGGGGGAAACCGATCAACTGTTTTATTGCGGTTACAGCCCGGAGAGAATCAATCCCGGCGATCGCGAGCATGGGCTGGCCGACATCATGAAAGTCACCTCGGGCAGCACGCCCCGGGTGGCCGATTTCGTCGATCAGCTTTATCTCACCATCATTCGGGCCGGCACCTTCCGTGCCCAGAGCATCCGCATCGCCGAAGCCGCCAAGGTGATCGAAAATATCCAGCGTGACCTGAATATCGCCCTGGTCAATGAACTGGCCATCCTGTTCAGTCGCATGGGCCTCGATACCGCCAGCGTCCTGGCCGCGGCCGGTTCGAAGTGGAACTTCCTGCCCTTCAAGCCGGGCCTGGTCGGTGGCCATTGTATCGGCGTCGACCCTTATTATCTGACCCACAAGGCCCAGTCGATCGGCTTTCATCCCGAGGTGATTCTGGCCGGGCGCCGGGTCAATGACAGCATGGGATTCTTCGTTGCCGGTGAGTTGATCAAGCTGATGGCCCGCTCCGGTGTCTATCGCCCACAGGCCCGAGTCCTGGTACTGGGCCTGAGCTTCAAGGAAAACTGCCCGGACCTGCGCAACACCCGCGTGATCGATGTGATCCGCGAACTGGAATCGTTCAATCTGAGCGTGGATGTGCACGACCCCTGGGTCGATGCCGAAGAGGCCCGGGAAGTGCATAGCCTGGACCTGATCGACCCAATACCGGAAGGCGTCTACGACGGTGCAATCATGGCTGTGGCCCATCGGCAGTTCCTGGAGCGCCAGAATGAATTGACGGAATACCTCGCCCCCGGAGGCGTTCTGTATGACGTGCGTTCGATTCTGGAACGCGACCTGGTCGACGGGCGGCTTTGATTCAGGAAAGGAGTGCTACCTGGGTGCGAAAAGCCGGGACAGCCTTTAACTGACCCGGTTCGGCTTTCCCGCGACAGCTTCCCGAGTCGCCCCCGCCTCCTGGCCACCTTGCGCTTGGCGAAATTCACCACGCTGGCCTCGATGCTTCATCTCGGCTATCCTGACCGGACTCGATAGAGCAAGGAGGGAACCGACAATGACAAGCACTGCACGCTGGAAGCCGCTCCTTGCCGCCTGCCTGTTATTCGGTACCCTGGCAGGTTGCAGCCTGTCGACCGGCACGAAAGATGGGTTGCAACGACAACCCCCGGTACTCAACTACCCATTGTTCGGGCAGGCTATTGAAGTGCCCGACGAGGCCGAGTTGTTTGCCTTGTCGAATGAACAGATCGATGCCCTGAACGACTATCTATCGCTCCGCAATGACCCTTCGGATCTCCATTGGCAGCTCGCTCGGTTCATCGAAGGGTACCTGGCCGGCTTCGACTATTGGGGTCGCACCCTGACCGCCTCCAAGGCGCTTCAGGAGCAGCAGGGCAATTGCATGTCGCTGGCGGTCGTGACCGTCGCCTTCAGCCGACACCTCGGACTGGAACATGATCTCCAACTGATGCGCGTTCCTCCGGTCTATGAACGCCAGAGTGAATTCGTGCTGGTCAGCGACCATGTCAGAACCCGGATCTATCCATCGGTCAACCTGGCGCAGGAAGGCTCTGGCCAGCGAATGCACCGCGCGATCATCGACTACTTTCCCGACCGCGAGCGATCACCCTCGCGCCGGGTGTCCAAGGACGAGTTTCTCGCCATGTACTACCGCAACGTGGCCGCCGAGAAACTGCTGGACGGTGACCTCAACAGCGCCTTCTGGTATGCCGAACATGCCGGCAAGATCAGCCCGGACAACTCGTCAGTCCTCAATCTGCTGGCTATTGTCCACCGTCGGGCCGGGGATCCGAATACAGCGGAAGCCTTGTTCAATCATGCCCTGAAGATCCATCCGAACGATATCAACCTGCTGCACAACCTCTATACCCTGCTCGACAACCAGGGGCGCAAGTACGAAGCCGAGGTGTTGCTTGGCCGACTGGCCGTGTTGCCAGATCACAATCCCTTCCCGCGCCTGTTCCTGGCCCGCCAGCTGGCCGATGAGGGCCAGTTTCACCAAGCCCTGAGAATCTACCAGTCGATCACGGACCAGATGCCTCACATGCATGAAGCCTATTGGGGAATTGCGGTGTTGCGATACAAGCAGGGCGATCATCGACGGGCACGGGAAGCCATGGAATCAGCTCTGGAACTTGCTCGCGCACCCCGCCACGAGCGCCTCTACAGCGCCAAGCTTCATTCCCTGGATTCGGGCATCTCATCCAGTCACACTGTTCCATGACAAATCTGCCCACTGACCGCCGTGCCCGGCGTTTTGAATCCACCGTATATCATCATTGGTTATGTGGAGCTTCACAACGGTGCTCGAGGCTTTTGCAGGAAAAACCCTCACTTGAGCATTGGGGATTTTTCAGATTGTGCCGGTCCCGAAAGTCACTTTCAGTCAACGCCTCTCTCAGAATCAGAATTCGCGGAATCTGAATTTGCACCGTCAGAATTTTGCGTATTCAGACAATGCCTGTCCCAGTATTTTGTCGTCTCCCAGAACTTTGTCGGCTTGTTCACGGCGGGGACGCCCACAGCCAAATGATGCGACGGCACGTCCTGGATTACCACGGCGTTGGCCCCTACCACCGTGCGGTCGTGGACGTGCACGCCGCCAAGAATCTTCGCGCCGACGCCGACGCGCACGTGGTTGCCGAGCGTCGGCACCCCCTCGCCGCCATCGTTCGCGCGGTTAACGATGCAGACGCCGTTGTTGACGGTGCAATCGTCGCCCATGACGACCCCATTAGTGATCAGTAGCCCGCGGCCGGTATGCACGGTGAAGCAACGGCCGATGCTCGCGCCGGGGCGGATGTCGGCACCGGTGACGATGGAAACAAACAGGTTTACGATGACATAAATCAGGCGCGCGATATGGCTGACCAAGGGCACACGCAACCGCACGGCCCACGCACCGAAGCGGTAGGTCACCACCAGCCAGAAATAGGGATTGAAGAGGGTCCCCCAGAACGTGTGGCCAGGCAATCCGCGCCAGTACCAGCGAAAATCGTCGGCGATCTGTTGCGGCAGGTTCATCGGCGACATTCAGGCATAGTTGGGGTCAAGCTATGCCATCGCACTCAATTTTTCAAGTTTTCAGCCGCAAAAGCCACGTTACCGCCGCGCGCGGGCCTCTTTCC
>SLKT01000188.1 GCA_007134485.1 Wenzhouxiangella sp.
ACCTCTTGACCTCTTGACCTCTTGACCTCTTGACCTCTTGACCTCTTGACCTCTTGACCTCTTGACCTCTTGACCTCTTGACCTCTTGACCTCTTGACCTCTTGACCTCTTGACCTCTTGATCTCTGTCCTCGTTTCCGGTTTCCGGTTTCCGGAAAAGGATCAAGGCACAAGGTGCAAGGAACAAGGAAAGCCGGATAGCCCGACTACCGACTACCGACCACCGCCTTCCGTCTTCCGTCTTCCGTCTTCCCCCTGACCCCTGACCCCTGACCCCTGACCCCTGACCCCTGAATCCTGAATCCTGACCCCTCAAATTCACCCGGTGGGGGCGGGCGCTTTCAAGGTTGTCCGTCGGCCGCGTAGGGCCGACCTACATTACAATGGGCGTTGGACTTCAACCTCAAAGGAACACAAATCATGGCAGTCAGAAAAGCGAGTGCAGAGTGGAATGGTGACCTCAAGGGTGGCAAGGGTACGGTCGGGTTGGCCAGTGGGGCCTGGGAAGGGCAGTATTCGTTTACTTCGCGTTTCGAGGAAGGCAGCGGCACCAATCCCGAAGAGCTGATCGCGGCGGCGCATGCTGGCTGCTTTTCCATGGCGCTGTCGAACATGCTGTCTCAGGCCGGATTCGTGCCGGATTCGGTCAAGACCGAGGCGCGGGTTCACCTGGAGATGGGTGAAGGCGGGCCGTCGATTCCACGGATCGAGCTACACACCGAAGCGGTGGTGCCGAATATCAGCGAGGCCGATTTTCTCGAGCACGCCAACGCGGCCAAGACCGGCTGCCCGGTTTCACAACTGCTGGCGACTGCCGAAATCAGTCTCGAGGCGACACTGAAAAACTGATTCGGGCAACTTCCAGCTCGGCCTCGAACGCTTCGCCGTAGGCGACTACGGCGACCGAGCGCAGCCGGCTCGGATCCAGCGGTCGATTGAGACTGCGTGGTTCAAAGGCTGACCAGGGCACGTCCAGCGTCGACCACTGATCAGTCAACTCCAGACGTGCCCGGTAATAGGCCCATGGGCGCCGGGTATCGGCGCTGCGCAAGTGCAGGTAATAGGCTCCGGGCTTGATGGCCCGGGCCTGGATTTGCAAACCCCGAAACTCACCGGCATCAATATCCCTGCCGCGCGAATCCAGCGGCAAACGGACCTGGATGAATCCCCCATTGTTATCCAGGCGAACCTGGCCGGCCATCGCCAGCACCCGACGTCCGTCCACCTCGCGGTACCCGGCCTGAATGTCGGACCGACCACCCATGACGCGGTCGGTAAATCCCTGCCAGCCGGTGCCCTGTGCGGACCGATCGGCTGAGAAATCATCAATCAGCAACACAGCATCCTCGTCTGCCGAAGCGGCGGTCGCCAACATCCACCCGATCATGATGACTATTGTCCATTTCACAGTTCCAGAGTTTATGACTTGCCCGTCAAGAACCCGTCATGACTGACCGGTCTTCTTTGACCCAATTGAACGTGAACATGCAAATCAACTGCATGTTCAGTCCAGATCCATCGCAATCAAATTCTTCTCAAGTTGATATGGATCAAGTGGTTTTACCAGCTTGACGGCTAGTCTTGAAAGTGGAAATTAGTAGTCGCACACCATGCATAGAGGGCTTGTCATGCAACCATTCAAATCCATTTTGTTTGCATCTTTACTGATCGCATCCTTCAACCTGCAGGCTCAACTCAAGATTGACTTCGAGCCCGGCAATCAGCACAACCTTGCAGCAGCCCAGTCGGACTCGAAAGTCGGCATTGAGGCCAACTGGTCCGGCGGACAGATCATGGAGTTGGACAATCCTCGGCTGCGTGCATCCGGTAAAAATGCGTTCGTGGTTCAGGATGGCATCGGACATGTGGTGTTCTCCGAGCCGGTCATGAATGTACGATTCTTCTTTACGCATGGTGATGGCGTGCCGGCCGGCCAGGCCCGCGCCTTCAATTCAAGTGGCGTGGAAATTGGCCGCGTATCGAGCCAGCCGGCTACCAGTCACGGCGACCTGAGAAATTTCGTTACATTCGAGACGAAGAGCCCCGTCTCCATGATCGAATTCAATGGCGGCTCCGTGGATGCACTTTCCGCCGATGCCTTCGAGATCGACTTTCCGTTTGTTCAGGGCGGATGGGTACAGGACCTTGGCGATCAACCAGACAACATGCAAGGCATCAACTTCGATTACATCGCAAGCGCCGATATGCTGTTTGCCACCTGGTTTACCTACATGGATGATCCGATCGCGCCCACCTTCGACACGGTTGGCGCGTTGGACAATCGCTGGTTGACCGCCCAACTGATGATTGGCGGCGATGACCCCAACGTGGTTTCGGGAGAGCTGTTCGCCAGTTCCGGCGGCGCTTTCGCGCAGCCCAACACTGGCATGCAGGAATCGACCAGCGTTGGCACCATGGAAATCACCTTCCTTGACTGCGATCTGGCCATTGTTCAGTACGAAATCGAATCCACCGGATTGAGTGGCCATTTCGAGATCATCCCCGGCGAGAAGCGTGCCCGCCCGGACGTGTTCACTTGTAATCCGGATGCCTCAAGAGCAGTGATATTCCAACCTGATGTCTCAAAAACTGCTGCCAACATCAACTTGCTGATTCGAGCTGCGCGCGATGACAACCGGATCGCCATGAATTTTCAATGGCGCAGCAACAAGAACTATCCGGGAATTCTGCATGACATCAGGCGTCTGGACGAAAACGGGGAGTGGAGTAATCCGAATGCCGGAATTACGCCAAACAGCCCAACGGCAGTCAATGAAGATCGCATCGCATTGATCTGGGAAGCTGAAACCAGCAATCGGCAGGTGGCGCAGGAATCGAAGATCTTCGGTTGCTTCCAGTCCTGCCACAGCGACATGAACCGCATGCCCGACAACACCGATGACTCACGTCACTACGTAATCAATCCCTCGGTAGCGCCGGGCGATTACCAGGCGGACATGTGGCACTGGCGCGGTTCACGGGCCGGCCCCATGAATTATGCCGAGGATACCTGGGTGAGCGCCGAATTGTTCGAGGATCCGAACTCAACCGGCCGCCAACGTGATGCAAACTCGGTTGGCCCCGACGGCGAGCGACTGCGCTTGCGCGAAAACCAGGGCTTCAATAATGAATACCAGGTCACTGTCGATGGGCAGACCAGGACCGTAAAGCTTCCGACCTGGGTCTATCACCCCGACCTGAACAGTGGCTTCTACTTCTTCAATGATGGGACCCGACTGATTACCGAACGTCGAATCGGCGACCTGTGGTCGGTCAAGACCATTGAACGGATGGAGGCCGGCGAGCTCCAGCATGGACTGATCACCCTCGGACCATTGGCCAATGCCGTCAGGGTTGCGGACCTCAACCAGGATCAACTCAACGAAGTCGCTGCCCAGGCCCTGGCCGGCGGGATCATCAATCGACCCATTCTTTTTGATGACTTCACCGGGGACAGCGATCAGCATGATATCCGGGCCATCCGCAGCTTCGAAAACGGTTACTGGAATGTCACCATGATTCGCGACCTGGATACCGGATCGGAGTTCGATATCGATCTGTCTGCAATAGGTAACCGCGAGTACACGTTCGGTGTTGCCGTTCACGATACCAATGATGCCGGACGGTCACACCATGTGTCTGTTCCCATCACGCTCGGTGGTGACATCGTGCCGGCAGTCGTGGATGATGTCGAGCAGGTCAGCTGGATGTCCAAGCCGGCGTTCACGACCTTGTTGTTCCAGCCCGGGGACATGTCGCTGCAATGGCTTCGCGACACGCAGGATGGACACCGCATTCCCATCCTCGGCCGCTGCAGCGACTGCCATGGCCAGGACGGCATCGGGCTCTACTACTCGCCGGTGAACGTCCAGGACTGATTGCTGACGGCATCTCTGCCGCCAAGCTGAGATCTGAAACTCCCCGGACCTCCGGGGAGTTTTTTATTCCGGATCGACGTCGTTCAAGCTAGAGTAGATGACATGGCTCATCTGCCCGCCATCAGAATTCCTCGCATGCACAATCTTGCCGAGCAGGACGCGCCGGCCGGCGATCTTTTTCGGCTCAAGGCATTTCTTGGACAGCATTCTCGCATTCTGGTCCTGACCGGTGCGGGCCTGAGTACCGCTTCGGGCATTCCCGCCTATCGCAATGCGGACGGACACTGGATTCGGCGCGACCCGATACTTTTCCAGGACTTTGTTCGCTACGCCACCACACGCCGTCGCTACTGGGCACGCAGTTTTCTCGGCTGGCCGTTGATTCGAGCCGGCCAACCCAATGCCGCTCACCATGCTCTGGCTGAAATGGAACATCATGGCCGGGTTTCCCTACTGGTGACCCAGAATGTGGACGGGCTGCATCGGCAGGCCGGTAGTCGGGCCCTGGTCGAGCTGCACGGCAGCCTTTCGGAAGTTGGTTGCATGGCCTGTCGCGCACGCATCGACCGCGATCAGCTTCAGGCCGAACTGACATCACTGAATCCGGACTGGACGCCCAAGGTGCTGGAATTTCGCCCCGACGGCGACGCCGAACTCGATGAGCGCGCCTACCCGGGGTTTAGGACTGTGGACTGTGCGCATTGCGGCGGAATACTCAAACCCGAGGTGGTGTTTTTCGGCGAGTCAGTCCCGGCCGAACGCAGCCAGGCCATCAGCCAGGCACTGTCCGAAAGTGACGCGGTGCTGGTGGTTGGCTCCTCGCTGGTGGTGATGTCGGGCTATCGCATCGTGCGACAGGCCCGGTCCATGGGCCTGGCGGTCGCCGCAATCAACAACGGTCGCACCCGTGCCGATGATTTACTCGACTTCAAGGTCGGTGGCGATTGCGTGGCCGTGCTTTCGGCCTGTACGGCAAGACTTTAATTCAATAGTTCCAGTGCCCGCTCCAACACTTCGTCCCGCCCTTCGCGCAATCCTTCCACTGTGGGTTCGACATGCACGTCCGGCTCGATGCCACGTCCCTGGATGATCTCACCGTCCGGGCCGATCACGCGCATGCCGGTGTAGATGACCTCAAACTGTCCGGGCAGGCTCAGGCGCAGGATGTTGCCGTTCGCGCCGGCTGTGTTCGATCCAACAATCGTGCCCAGGCCATGGTACTTGACCAGACCGAGGATGGATTCCGAATAGCTGATGGCGCTGGCGTCGGCCAGGAAAACCACCGGCACCTGAATGTGCGGCTCAATGGCCGGCAGGCCCCACTCGAAACGTTGACCCTCGACCAGGTCTCCATTGGGGCCCTGGGCCACCAACACCCGCATCCAGCCTTCAAAATCATCTTCCCTGTCCATCAGGCGTCCAAGAAAACCCGGCTGCAGACCGCTCGGGTAGCCTCGCAGGTCGAACACCACCGCGCGGGCTTCGTCCAGGCCGGAGAGGGCGCGATCCAGTTCGGGCTGCTCAATACGGTCAAGATCAATGTAAACGACCCCTTCGACAAGCTCATCCACCGGGTTACGGGTACGCACCGTCAACAACTCGTCGAGTTCATGGCCAAGCTCGATCTCGATTTGCTGATCATTGCGGGCCACCTTCAAGGTTCGTTCTTCCCCTTTGGGCCCAACGAGCAAGTCGAAACCGACCCGTCTCATGTTTCTGTGATGCGGTCCACTGTGGTGAGCGAGCCGATCGGAAATCCACTCTGCGGCAGGCTCACCGTCCACTGCCACGATTCGATCCCCGGCTTGGACATGCTCGGTATCCTGACTGGCGGCGACGACCAATTCCCCATCGACTGCCTGCAACGCGATCGGCAACAGGGCCTGTTCGACATGACTGTTTCCGTCATCATCAATTACATTGACATGGCTGTCCTCCAATTCCGCCAGCATACGCTGCAGGACACTTCGATGACGTTTGCGATTATTGACCTCGGTCGACGATTCAAGCGCCGCGTGCAG
>SLKT01000160.1 GCA_007134485.1 Wenzhouxiangella sp.
CGGGGCCTGAATGCCGAGAATCTGACGGTAGAGCTCGCGGTCGTGCATGAGACTGGACTCGAATCGGGGCCAGCCAGTAGCCTATCGGAATCAGTCAACCCACACAAAATCGGGAAGAGCCCTTCTTTTGATGAACCGGGCCAAGCCCGTGGATGTCCTGGACGTCATTGGCGAAAATCAGTGTTACGAAGATCGACTTGGGAGCCTCTGAATAACTCTGCGCGGTGCTGCCTAATGGTCGTGCAGCTATGTTTCCGATTCGGCCTCTTCAGTCACTTCAAAACGATCAGCATGAATCGGGTCCGGCATCACAACGTAACTGATTTCGATGAAACCGTGCGCATTATTGCCCCCCGTCACCAGCGTTCCGGGAATTCCATCGGCCAAGAAGCCCGAGCCGCCACCACCGCCACCAGAGTCGATTTCATTGTCCTCGACATCGGAATTGCCACCGCTGGCGCCATAATATCCGCCGCCACCACCGCGCCCTCGAAAATTCTCACCTTCCGGATCGCCATCATTGCCTTCGAGCCCGCCACCATGACCGCCTGCGTGACCGGTCGTATTTGCACCGCTATCGTGGTCGCTTGCGCCCCCGCCCCCGCCGGTCACGATAAGTGGGTTGCCGTCATGCGTCAAAAAGGCCGTCGAGCCGCCACCCCCGGCACCTCGGCTGACATCGCCGGCACCCTGTCCACCATCTCCGCCATGGCCGTAACCGGCGCCACCTCCGGCGGGATTCTGGCCGCCGTTCTGGCCGCGACAGCCCACGATCAGCTCAAACTCCTGCCCGCTCGTGACGGCCATCACTGGCAGCTCGTCCGGGTTCAGAGTTCCACCGTGTCCACCGGTTCTGCCCGGCGCACTGCCACCTCGGGCTCCGGCCATGTCAATGGTAATCTCGCTGACGCCGGAGGGGACGGTCCAGGTCACGGATTGACCGTCCTCGCAGCCAAAGGTCTCTGTCACCGGGGTGCCCTCAGGTTCCCCGGCAAATGTGAGGCCCGATACAATCAATGGAAACAAGACAAGAAAGAAATTGAAAGTCTGCGTAGAGCGTGTTGCCTCGATTCTGACCGCCATACCGCTCCTCCCGGTGGCTCGAATTGCCCCTACTTACTTATGTTCGACAATAAAAGAGTATAAATGGCTCATTTACCGATTTCCAGTGACGTCCAGAGCTGAGCGGTGCCGGCGGTTGACCTTGGTTACGGGTCAAACCCGGCCGAATTCCATCCCCGAACGTTGGCCTTAGAATCGATACCTCAGTCCAATATCGAAATTGCGTTCGGGTCCGGCATAAATGCCCTGGCGCAGACCGGCGATGTAGCGCTTGTCAGTGAGGTTCTTGACCGCGCCGAACAGGCTGATCTGCGGATTGAAATCATAACTCGCTGTGACATCGAAGGTGTAGTAGCTGGGTATCAGGCCACCCATATGACTCAGGGGGTCAATTTCTGTGCGGTTCATCCCGTCCCCAAAAACTTCATCGGTGTAGTTGAACAACAAGGCGGTCTGGAGATCACCGGTCCGATAGTTCAGGGTGAGATTGGCCGTCCATTCCGGCGAATAAGGCAGGCGGTTCCCGTCCAGGGCATCACCGGGACGGTCTTCGCCGAATTCCGCGGTCGGAATCCAGGTCACGTTGCCGTTGATGCTGAATCCGTGAGGCAATTCGAATACCACGGAAGCTTCCGCACCCTGGATCAATGCACTGCCTTCGTTGGGTGCGCGTATTCCGGAAATGCCGGGGTCGACCTGGTTGGAGAAATCCATCCGGAAAGCGGTGACTTCATAGCTGAATGAATCACCACCTCCGCGCACACCCAGATCGACATTGGTCGATTTTTCAGCCTCGGTGGGCACATCATCGGAACCGACCACGCTGCCGACCAGAGGGGGGGCGAATGCAATGTAGACGCTTCCATAAAACTGCAGTGCAGGATTGACCTGGTAAGTCGCGCCAATGCCGGGTAACCATTCGGTATTGCTGAAGGTGTCCACCGGATCTACTTCGACCCGCAAGTCATTGCGCTTTTGCTTATAGGACTCAACCCGCAAACCGGCGGTCAATGTGAGTGATTGAGTGACATCGAACCGGTTCTGGGCAAACATCGCCAGGCTGTCGGCAGAGTCGACTCGATTACGCAGCAAAGGACCATTCGGATTGCGAGGTGTGGCTCGGTCGGCGCGAATGGTGTTGTCGAGCATTTCCTCTTCAAAGTAGCGCAGGCCGAACTGGGCTTCGTTGTATATGCCGAAAAGTGAGTGAGTCATGAGCAGACGGGAGTCGAGCCCATAGCGTTCGAATGTTCGATTGTTGCCTTGCACGGTATCGGTGTAGTTCCAGACCGTCAGGCCGTTGGCATTGGTTGTGGCGCCGTCGACAAGAAACCGCCAGTAGTCGCGGCTCATCTCACTCCAGAAAACCACCGTCTGCAGACGCAAATCGCGATTGATTTCCCACTCGTGGTTCACGTCAAAGGCCCGGCGGTCGGTCAGAAAGAAGTCATCGGGCGCCGGGTTGAACGTGGCGCCGGCATCGAACGCATCCGGGAAGTAGCCGCGGTACGAGATATTGGCGTCGTTGTCGTAGTAGGAAAATTTAACCCCGACATGGTGATCGGCGCCGATCCGGCTTCCAGCCTTGACCATGACATCGGTCATGTCCCATCCCTTGTCATTCCAACCATCGCTGGTGGCCCGGGCCGCAATTACACCATAGCGCGCCTCGCTCGAAGCCGAACTGCCCCCCAAATCCACGCTGGCCTCGCGGGTGTTCCATGAGCCGATCCGGCCGGTCATCGCGACGCCGTCATCCGGTGTCCGGGTCAGAAAATTGATCACGCCACCAATGTTGTTTGGACCAAAGCGTAGCGAAGATGCGCCCTTGAGCACCTCGGCGCCTTCCATTCGCTGCACGCGTGGATTGTAGTAACGGGAGTTCCCGACGAAGATGCCGGGCTGAATCGGCACGCCGTCTTCCAGCACCAGCGTCTTGTAATCTCCGGCCGGCAGCCCGCGTACCCCCAGATTGGTGACCACCGCGCTATCTTCCTCGCGCTTGATGTAGATACCGGGCACGCGCCGTAGAAGATCCTCCGTCGAGCGCGGCTGAACCTCTTCGATGTCTTCCTGGGTGACCTCGTAGACGGCCCCGGGCGTCGCGGAAAGAGCCGTCAGAGTGGGCGCCACGACTCGGATGCGCGGCAAATCGATCGAATCGCTAATCCCGGAGACTGAATCCTCGGCATTTTGGGCCGCATCAGAAGCCTGAAGAGTGCCCGAACCAAGCAGAAGCACGAAACCGATGGTTAGCGAAAGAGACAATCTCGTGGAAGATTCCGTTGACATGCTGGCAGACATCTCGATTAACCGTAATGCGAACGATTATCATACGCATAATAGCTCGCATTGGCAATAGGTATCCGGCAAATTCCACAGTTCGTTAGCCCCTCGCCACAATGCATAATGGTGTCCTGCACACCTGAAAACGGAGATGTCATCCATGAGCCTGTCCGACAATCTGCCGGCCTTGTCATGATTCGAAGCCTCCTGGCCGGCCTGCTGGCGTTCTCGGTGGCGGGCACGATCGCAACGCCGGCCATTGCTGATGACGAGCCAGCGCCCAAAACCATTGGCCTGGCGCTGGGCTCGGGCGGGGCGGCCGGGCTGGCGCATATCCGCATGATCGAGGTGTTCGAGGAACTGGAAGTCCGGCCGGCAGCCATCGCCGGCACCAGCATCGGCGCCATTATCGGCGCGCTGTATGCCGCCGGCATGGACGCTGACGGCATGCGCGATCTGTTTAAGGAATTTGGGGGTTCCGCGCTGGATCCGTTTTCAAACGATGACGGCTTGGACATCGGCCTGACCGACCTGCTCGAAATCGACTTCGATGACGGCAGTGTGCTCGACCCCGATGGCTTCTTCGAACTGGTGGGCGAGCATATCGACGCGCGCGACTTCGCCGACCTCGACATCCCGCTCAAGGTCGTGGCCACCAATTACTGGGATGGCGAAACCGTGGTGCTAGAGGAAGGCGACCTGTTCGAGGCACTCAAGGCCAGCATGGCCGTGCCCGGGCTGTTCGCGCCCGTCAAGCGCAACGGCAAGCTGCTGATCGATGGCGGCACCTCCAACCCGCTGCCCTGGGATCAGGTCGACGACCACGACATCGTCGTGGCCATTGACGTGACAGGCTCGCGCAACCCTGACGAGGACGAATCGCCGGACCTGGCCGACCTGTTGTTCAAGACCTTCGAGATCATGCAGCAGTCGCTCATCGCCCAGGCGAAGCGCGCCAACCCACCCGATATCTACATCAAACCGGAACTGTCGGGCATCCGCCTGCTGTACTTTGATCGTGTCGACGAAATTCTCGACCAGGCCGAATCGGGCGCCGGGGATCTGCGTGACAACCTGAAGAGAGCGCTGGAGCAGTAGGCAAGAAGTGTCCCGAACCGAGCAGGCTGCAAATGGCAGTTCCCGCCCCCGCTGGCGGACCGCCGTTCTGGGTGTGCTGGCACTGGCCTGGATCGCCTCGGGTACCTGGCACAGTGTCAAGCCGCTGCCCGAGGGACTCGCACTGACTGGGGGGCAGTACCCCGCGCCGGTGATCGAGTTCCTGGCCGACGACACCTGGGTGGATGAGGCCGGCGAGCGACGTACCGAACAGGTCATCTTCGACCGCAAGCTGAAACTCATCAGCCAGGCCGAACGCCTGGTCGTGGCCGATATGTTTTTATTCAACGAGTTTGCCGGTGATGCGAACGATGATGACATGCGGGCGCTTTCCGTGGAACTCACCGAGGCGCTGATCGAGCGGCAAGGATCAGTCCCGGAACTTCGGGTGGTATTCATCACCGATCCGATCAACACAGTCTACGGCGGCATTGAATCCCCACATCTTCGGGCCATGCGCGAGGCCGGCATCGAGGTAGTCGTGACCGATCTCCACCGCCTGCGGGATTCCAACCCGGCCTGGTCCGGGTTCTGGCGGCTGTGCTGCAAATGGCTGGGCAACAACAGCAATGGCGGCTGGCTGTCCAACCCGGTCGGTGACGAGGCGATCACGCTGAGAAGCTGGATGCGCCTGGCCAATTTCAAGGCCAATCATCGCAAGACCCTGATCGTCGATCACGGCGAGGACTGGAAGGGACTGGTGACCTCGGCCAATCCGCACGATGCCTCGAGCGCACATTCCAACCAGGCGCTGGTGGTATCCGGGCCGGCCGTATTCGACCTGCTGGCCTCCGAGCGGGCCATCGTGGCTTTCTCCAACATTGATGCGCTGTGGGACCGACCACCGGAGCCGAATCCGCGACCCGCGCGCACCCAAGACGAAACCGTTCAGGTGCTCACCGAAAGCGCGATTCGCGACGCGGTGATCGGGTTGCTTGATGCCGCCGAAGAAGGCGACGAGATCGAACTGTCGATTTTCTACCTGTCCCATCGCGGCATCATCGAAGCCATGAAGGGCGCGGCCGGGCGCGGGGCGAGCGTGCGCGCGCTGCTCGATCCCAATGAACATGCCTTTGGCCGCCGCAAGAACGGCGTGCCGAACCGGCCGGTGGCCGCCGAACTGACCCGTGCCGGCATTGAAGTGCGCTGGTGCCACACCACCGGCGAGCAATGCCACGATAAACAATTGCTGGTTCGCTTCGGTGACGGCCGGGCCGAGCTGATCGCCGGCACGGCCAATTACACCCGGCGCAACCTCGACGATCTCAATCCCGAAACGGCGCTACACCTGCGCGGATCGGATGCAACGCCGACGCTTGTCCAGGCCAGCGAACGGTTCGATGAGCGCTGGACCAACCGCCATGGCCGCTCGTACAGCCTGGACTATGGCGAATACGCCGACAACAGCTGCTTGCGCTACTGGCAATACCG
>SLKT01000206.1 GCA_007134485.1 Wenzhouxiangella sp.
AGACACCGTCGGCCAGGCTATCGACGGTGATCGTGGCGGCCTGCAAGGAATTGGCGGACAACGCCAGCCCGACCGCTGCGGTCAGTGGGGCCAGTGTCGCCGGGGCAGAGTTTCTGATCTGATACTTGATATGAGGCACGTTTGATTTTCGCTCGATTGAGGTCTTCTTGCTTGTAACTACGCCCTTACCGCGTTGGTGAGGACATTCCGAGCCGACTTTCAATGACGAGAGCTTCGTTTGACGCGAATGGGACATCAGGCGAGGTGCCGGTTCAGGTCATTCAGAAAAAAATCAGGAAATACGGACCTTTCCGTCAGGTCTTTTCGGGCCGCTTCTCCGAGACTTGGAACCACTGCATTACGGCTGGTTTTCCAAACACTTAGGAGGACATTCCCATGTTGAATCATCTGAACCGAATCACGATAGCCTGTTTCTCAAGCTGCTTTTCTAACTTGCGAATCCAAACGATGTTTCTGATCATTGCGATCCTCGGTTTGAGCATGGGTCTGTCCGCGAAGGCCGAAACCACCATCACTTACCAGGGACAGTTGCAGGACGGCGCAGGGTCGGTGACGGGATCGCCGGACATGGCGTTCCGGCTTTACGACAGCCTGATCGACGGCAACCAGGTCGGCCCCGATATCGTCAAGCCGGAAGTCCCGGTGACCGATGGCCTGTTCCAGGTCGAACTGGATTTCGGAGCAGTCTATGACGGCCAACGCTGGCTGGAAGTGGAGGTGGCCGGCACCATTCTGGACCCCCGCCAGCCGATCACTTCGACCCCCGTTGCGGTGCGGGCGCTCACGGTACCGGCCACCAGCCTGGAGGGCGATTTCTGGCGTCTTGGCGGTAATGCGGGAGCAAGTCCCGAGGCTTTCATCGGCACCACTGACAACAGTCCTTTCGAGATTCGCGTTGATGGCGATCACGCCATGCGTTTCCAACCGGGCAGTTTAGGCGATACAAACATCATTGGCGGACACGATAACAATCACGTCGCTGACGGTGTGCGGGGTGCTACGATTTCCGGTGGGGGAGCAAGCGGGATAAAACCGGGAAATGTCATCACCGATAATTGGGGCTCGATCGGTGGCGGTGGAGGAAACAGGGTGGAAGGCAGTTATTCAACTGTGGGCGGCGGGGTCGACAACCTCGCCAGCGGCGGCCTCGGCAGCAGGCAGGCAGCCACAGTGGCTGGTGGAAAACGGAATATGGCCACGTCCAATCATTCAACCGTCGCCGGTGGTCGCGACAACACAGCCAGCGGCACCCATTCCATGGTTCCAGGCGGGCTCTTGAATGAAGCCGCCGGTGCCGGCAGCTTCGCTGCAGGCCGTCGGGCGAAGGCTGAACACGTCGGCACATTCGTTTGGGCTGACTACATCAGCGCCGATTTTGTTTCGACTGGCATGGGCCAGTTCCTGATCCGCGCCGGCGGCGGGGTGGGCGTCAATACCAACGCCCCCTCTCGCGAGCTGCATATCGCGCAGCAGACCACCGCTGCCTCGGCCGTCGGCCTGGCGCTGGAGAACACCGACGGCAATGAGTGGGGCGTTTACGTGGCCGTCTCGGACAACCTGGGCCTTCGTTTCAATGACGACCTGGTCGCGCGTATCAATTCCAGTGATGGAGAGTTCGTGCCACTGTCCGATGCGCGCAGCAAGGATGAAATTGAGCCGGTCTCTGGCGCACTCGACCATGTCTTGCAGCTGCAGCCGTCAACGTACTTCATGAAGTCGGATAGTGATCGCGAGCGGCGCTCGGTCGGCCTGATCGCCCAGGAGGTCAAGACGGTCTTTCCGAGCGCGGTCAGCAAGGTCGAGGATGTCTATGGTGTCAGCTACAACCAGATCACGGTACTCAATACCGCAGCCATCATCGAACTCAACGCGCACATTCAGCAAGAGCTTGACATCCAGCATGAAGCCAACAAGCTGCTCCAGGCCCAGGTGACCGAACTGCAGATGCTACTTGAGGACAGCAGGGCCGAACTCTCCCGCGAACGGGTCGAAGCCGATGAGCTTAACGAGCGCCTGTCCAGACTGGAGGCGGTATTGCTCAAGGAGGGTCAGTGGGCTGCCCGAGACTGAATGCTCAGCAAAAAGGTCAGTGCCCTTGGACAAGAGCGCCGATCACTTGCCGGCGTTGCGCACCCGAATCGCCTCTTCCTGGTCCATGGCCTCGAGCTGTTCCTCGATAAAGCGCAGGGTTTCTTCGATTTCGGGCAGGACGACATTTTCCAGCGCCCGCGCGCGCCGCTCGGTGCGAATGTATTCCCTGACCAGTCGCTCGAGGCTGGAGCGCATGATGGCCATTTCCATGGACAACTGCAGCAGTTCTTCGTGAATCTTGCGGCAGCGCTCGGCTTCGGGCGAGGGGTTGACCGCCGGTGGATGACGGCTCTTTTCATCACGTCCCGTGTTGAATTCACCATCGAGCAGGTTGACGCCGAGAAAACGATTCTCGTGCAATTCGAACCCGGCATCTTCCATCAGGGTGACGGGGTAGATGCCCAGTCCGTCCAGTCCGTGCCGGCCCAGGGCCTGGACCAGCGCTGCGCCGGCCTGATCGTGCAGTTCATCGAATTCCGCCTGTGCCTCCTTCCAGGCCGCGAGTCGCTTGAGCATCTCCTGGGCCAGGATGACCCGCTTTTCATCGAGGAACTCGAAGCCCTCGCGAACCAGCTGGCTCTCGTCCTTGAGCTCCAGGAAAGCGCTGCGAGTCGGACTGGGCGTGCTGTCAGGCATTTTCGATGTACTCGGCCAGTTGGGCGCTGGACAGACGGGTCAGTTCGGTCGGCGGCAGGCCGCGCAACAGTTCCCAGCCCAGGGCCATGCTTTGTTCCAGGGTGCGCGGCCCATCCTGGGCGACGAAGCGTTGTTCGAAGGCATCTCCGAATTCGAGGAACTTGCGGTCGTTCTCCGGCAGGCCTTCCACGCCCATGACCGAGGCCAGCACGCGCACCCGGTTGGCCCGGGCGTAGCTGGCGAACAACTGGTGGGCCAGGGCCGGGTGGTCGGGATGGGTATAGCCCTTGCCGGTGCCGGCATCCATCAGGCGTGACAGGCTGGGCAGCACTTCGACCGGCGGGTAGACGCCCTTGCGGTCCAGTTCGCGTCCCAGCACGATCTGGCCTTCGGTGATGTAGCCGGTCAGATCCGGAATCGGATGACCGATATCATCGCCGGGCATGGTCAGGATGGGTAACTGGGTCAGCGTGCCGGGCAGCCCACGAATGCATCCGGCGCGCTCGAAGATGGCCGCCAGGTCCGAATACATGTAGCCGGGATAGCCCTTGCGGCTGGGAATCTCGCCGTGGCTGGCCGAGACCTCGCGCAGCGCCTCGCAGTAGTTGGTCATGTCGGTCATGACCACCAGCACGTGGCGTCCTTCCACGAAGGCCAAGTACTCGGCCGC
Organism: Wenzhouxiangella sp.; assembly: GCA_007134485.1. Taxonomy (GTDB): domain Bacteria; phylum Pseudomonadota; class Gammaproteobacteria; order Xanthomonadales; family Wenzhouxiangellaceae; genus Wenzhouxiangella. The sequence goes on from SLKT01000206.1 coordinate 3,419, forward strand.
GGTCAGCGCGTAGCGCGGGGTCAGCAGGCGCTGGGTGGAGGGCTCGTCGGCATGGTTGAGGAACATGACGGTGTGGGCCAGGGCGCCGGAGTCTTCCATGGCGCGGGTAAAGCTGGCGGCCACATCGTAGGGCACGCCGATGCCGACAAACACCACGCAGAAATCTCCCGCGTCTGCATCGCGCAGGCGGGCCCGCTGGGCGATCTGGGTGGCCAGCCGGTCATGCGGCAGGCCGCCGCAGGAAAACAGCGGCAGCTTCTGGCCGCGCACCAGCGAGTTCATCAGATCGATGGTCGAGATCGAGGTCTCGATGAAATCGCGCGGCAGGTCGCGGGCCGCCGGGTTGATGGCCAGACCGTCGATACGCATCATCTGGTCAGCCGGCACCGGCGGTCCGCCGTCGATCGGCTGGCCGACACTGTTGAATACCCGGCCGGGCAGGTTGGGACCGACAGCCATCTGCAGCGGACGATGCAGAATGCGGATGCGGGTTTCATCCAGGCCTAAGCCGGTGGTCGATTCCAGCACCTCGATGACCATGTTGTCGTCATCGACGGCCGAAACCCGGCCGACCCGCGCCTGTCCATCGCCGCCGATGACCTCGACGGCATCGTTGAGAGCGACATCGGCGTCGCGGCGGGCAAACAGCAGTGGGCCTTCCAGACCCGTGGCCGCTCCCTTGACTATGACATCAGCTTTCATCGGCGGCCTCCTGCTTGGTGAGCTGGGTAAAGGCGGCATCGATCTCGGCCGCGACCTTCGGTTTGTCTTCGATCTGTTCTTCCGAAAATTCCTCGCCCAGGCGCTGCAGTTTTCTCAGGATCGGCATGGCGGCAATCCTGGCCGGTGCGACGCCATTGGCGACCGCTTCCTCGGCAGAATCGATGAATTGCATCATCAACCGAAGCATGGCGGTCTGGCGTTTCGGCGAGCAGTATCGATCGATATCGGAAAACGAACTCTGGCGCAGAAAGCCCTCGTTCATCAGGTCAGCCGCTAGCAGGGTCATCTGCTGCTCATCGGGCAGCGAGTCCTTGCCGACGATGCGCGCCATGCGTTCGAGCTTGGATTGCGCCTCCAGCAATTTAAGCAGGCGATGGCGATGCTCTTTCCAGTCGGCATTGCCCTGCGATTGCCACCAGCGCGCCAGTGTGTCGACATCCTCGGCGTAGCTGGTCAATGGGTGGATGGCCGGGTAGAACCGCGCCTGGGCGCGACTGCGATCCAGGGCCCAGAAACTGCGCACGTAGCGTTTGGTATGGCTGGTCACCGGCTCGGAAAAGTCACCGGCCGGCGGGCTGACCGCACCAATCACGGTGATCGAGCCTTCCTGGCCCGACAGCGTCTTGACCCGGGCCGAGCGCTCGTAGAAATCGGCCAGCCGAGAAGCCAGGTAGGCCGGGTAGCCGGATTCACCAGGCAACTCGCCCAGACGACCCGAGACCTCGCGCAAGGCTTCGGCCCATCGGCTTGTGGAGTCGGCCATCAGCGCCACGTTCAGGCCCTGGTCGCGGAAGTACTCGGCCACGGTAATGGCGGTGTAGATCGAGGCCTCGCGCGCGGCCACCGGCATGTTCGAGGTGTTGGCGATGATGACGGTACGTTCCATCAGCGGACGACCGGTGCGCGGGTCCTCCAGATGGGGGAACTCGTCGAGTACTTCGGCCATTTCGTTGCCGCGCTCGCCGCAGCCGACATAGATGATGATGTCGGCATCGCACCACTTGGCCAGGCTTTCCTGCAGCACGGTCTTGCCGGTGCCGAAGCCACCGGGCAGGGCGGCCCGACCGCCGCGGGCGACCGGAAACAGGGTATCGAGAATGCGTTGTCCCGTGACCATGGGCGCATCGGGCGGCAGCCGTCCGGCCGACGGACGTGGCCGGCGCACCGGCCAGTCATGCTGCATGGACAGCGAGTGACGCTTGCCCTGGTCGTCTTCGAGAACCAGCAGTTCGGCATCTTCCCGGTAGCTGCCGGCGCCTTCGATGGACACCACCTTGCCGGACACATTCGGCGGCACCAGGCAACCGCGACCGGGACCGTCGCCGGCGACTTCGCCAAACAACTGTCCGCCATGGACTTCGTCACCGACCTCAACGGAAGGGGTGAACTCAAACTCACCTTGGCGCGCGGTCGGCAAACCCGGCTTGAACCAGTGTTCGCTGACATCGCCCAGCGGCCTGAGCAGCCCATCGAAGATCTGGCCGAGAATGCCCGGACCCAGTGCGACCGACAGCGGCAGTCCGGTGCCGATCACTGCATCGCCGGGCTTGAGGCCGGTGGTATCTTCGTAAACCTGTGCGGTAATGGTGTCGCCGGATAGCTGGATGACTTCGCCCAGCAGGCGTTGCTCGCCCACGGCCAGCGCTTCGTGAATATGGAAAGGATCGCTGACCCGTGCCTTGAGTACCGGGCCACCGATCCATTTGATGACGGCATTGCTCATGATGTCTTGTCCTTCGC
>SLKT01000124.1 GCA_007134485.1 Wenzhouxiangella sp.
CAACGAACAAACCAATCAACGAACAAACGAACTCACAACCACTTTGACCCGTTTGACGGGCTTTGGCAGGTGTCGGTTGACCTCGGTCAGCAGCGAGTCGGCCAGCAGGCGGGCGCGGCTGGCCCAGGCCGGGGTTTCGGCGGCCAGGATCAGGCAATCGTCCTGGATGCATGAGACTCGAATGTGGCCGCGCGCCGATTCGGGCAGCAGCGGCTGGATGTGGCCGTCAATTTTCTCGAACAGGTTGGCCAGGCGCATCAGGCGCGCCATCCGGCGGTCGGCCCCGGCGATTTCGCCAGCCTGCTTTTCGACCCGTTCATTCATCCAGTCAGCGTAACCGATTTCGGTTTTCCGGACACTCGCGTTCAGTTTTGGCGGCGCTCGCGTTAGAATGGCTTGCTACTCTTTTGATTCGTCCCCACCTTGAGACGTGGTGACACCTAGCTGAATTCGGATTTTTCATGCTCAAAGCCCTGATCACGAAAGTCGTGGGCAGCCGTAATGATCGGCTGATCAAGAAACTCTACAAGGATGTCGAGGCCATCAATGCCCTGGAATCGAAATTCCAGGAGTTGTCCGACGAGGATCTTTTCAAGACCACCGAGACGCTGCGCAAGCGATACGCGGACGGCGCCAGTCTCGACGAGCTACTTCCTGAGGCCTTTGCCGCGGTCCGCGAGGCCTCGGTGCGGACCATGGGGCTACGCCACTACGATGTCCAGTTGATCGGCGGCATGGTACTTCACCAGGGCAAGATCGCCGAAATGAAGACCGGTGAGGGCAAGACCCTGATGGCCACCCTGGCGGTCTATCTCAACGCCATCGCCGACAAGGGCGTGCACGTGGTCACGGTCAACGACTACCTGGCCCGGCGAGATGCCGAATGGATGAAGCCGATCTACGACGCGCTCGGTTTGAGCGTCGGCGTCTCCGTGCCGGGTATGACCCCGGCCGCCAAGCGGACGGCCTATGCCGCCGATGTCACCTACGGCACCAACAACGAGCTGGGGTTCGATTACCTGCGCGACAACATGGCTTTTTCGCTGGAGCAACGGGTTCAGCGCGGCCAGGCGTTTGCGATCGTCGATGAGGTCGATTCCATCCTGATCGACGAGGCGCGTACGCCGTTGATCATTTCCGGTCCGGCCGATGAGGGACCGGACATCTATGTCAAGATGAACAAGATCGTTCCGCATCTCGAGCGCCAGCAAGAAGAAGACGGTCCGGGTGACTTCACCGTTGACGAAAAGACCAAGCAGATCTATCTGACCGAAGACGGCATGGCCAAGGTCGAGGGTTTGCTGGCCGATGCCGGCATGATCGAGCCCGATGACAGTCTCTACAACGCCAATAACCTGGCGCTGATGCATACCCTGAACGCCGCTCTGAAGGCGCATCACCTGTTCAGCAAGGATGTCGACTACATTGTTCGGGACGGAGAAGTGGTGATCGTCGACGAGTTTACCGGCCGGACCCTGGCGGGTCGACGCTGGTCGGAAGGACTGCACCAGGCTGTGGAAGCCAAGGAGGGTGTGCCCATCCAGCGCGAGAATCAGACCCTGGCCTCGATCACCTTCCAGAATTACTTCCGCTTGTACGACAAGCTCTCGGGCATGACCGGTACGGCCGATACCGAAGCCTATGAATTCCAGACCATTTACGGTCTTGAAGTGGTGGTCATTCCAACCCACATGCCGATGATTCGCGACGATCGACCGGACCTGGTCTTTCTCACCCAGGCCGAGAAATATGACGCTATCATTGAAGACATCAGGCAACGGGTCGAGGAAGGACAGCCGGTGCTGGTCGGGACGACCTCGATCGAGACTTCCGAATTGCTGGCCACGAATCTCAAGAAACAGGGCATCAAGCACGAAGTGCTCAACGCCAAGCACCACCAGCGTGAAGCCCAGATCATCGCCCAGGCCGGCCGGCCCGGCGCGGTCACGATTGCGACCAACATGGCCGGGCGCGGTACCGATATCGTGTTGGGCGGGAATCTCGAGGCCGAGTTGGCCGAGCTGGGGGACAATGCCAGCGAAGAGCAGCGCGAGAAGGTTCGCGAAGAATGGAAAAAGCGCCACCAGGCGGTGATCGATGCCGGTGGCTTGCACATCATCGGTACCGAGCGCCACGAGTCGCGGCGTATCGACAATCAGTTGCGCGGTCGATCCGGACGCCAGGGCGATCCCGGTTCAAGCCGTTTCTACCTATCGCTTGAAGACAACCTGATGCGCATTTTCGCGTCCGATCGCATGGGCTCGATGATGCAGAAAATGGGCATGCAGGATGGCGAAGCCATCGAACATCCATGGGTCAACAAGGCCATCGAGAACGCCCAGCGCAAGGTCGAGGCGCACAACTTCGATCTGCGCAAGCATCTTCTGGATTTCGATGACGTGGCCAACGACCAGCGACGGGTCATCTACGCGCAGCGCAACGAGCTGATGGAGGCCGAGGACGTTCACGACACCATCGAGTCGATCCGTTTCGAGGTCTTCGACAGCCTGATCAGCCGCTACATTCCGCCTCAATCCATCGACGAAATGTGGGACCCGGAAGGACTTGAGAAGGCGCTCGAGGGTGAATTCGGCATCGAGGTCCCGATCCGGCAATGGCTGGACGAAGACGATGATCTCGAGGAAGAGGGATTGCGGGCGCGTATCATGGAGCGCGTCGAGGGGCACTTCCAGGCCAAGGAAGAGATGACCGGCCCGGAGGTCATGCGCCAGTTCGAAAAGGCATTGATGCTCAGCATCCTCGATCAGCAGTGGAAGGAGCACCTGGCCAGCATGGATTACCTGCGCCGGGGCATCAACCTGAGAAGCTTTGCCCAGAAGAAGCCGCAGCAGGAGTTCAAGCGCGAAGGCTTCGAGATGTTTACCGCCATGCTCGACAGCATGAAGCACGAGACCATGAAGGCGCTGGCCCGGGTCAAGGTGCGCGGTGAAGATGATGTCGAGGCGGTCGATCAGCAGCGCCGACGCGAAGCACCGATGCAGTTCAAGCATGACGAAGCCCAGTCGGCCACTGCCGGTGGCCAGCCGGCCGCTGCCGCCCAGGGCCAGCAGCAGGGACAACTCAAGCCGGAAACCTTCGTGCGCGACGGACGCAAGGTTGGGCGCAACGAGCCGTGTCCGTGTGGCTCGGGCAAGAAGTACAAGCAGTGCCACGGGAAGTTGGGTTAAAACCCCAGGGTTCAGGTTTCAGGGTTCAGGGGCGGGCTCGGTCGGGGCTGGGTGATTGATGATTACCGTGGTGGCCGGGGTGTTGCGTGATGGGGCCGGGCGGGTGCTGTTGACGGAGCGTTTGCCGGGCAAGCATCTGGCTGGAACCTGGGAGTTTCCGGGGGGCAAGTGTGAGGTTGACGAGGCACCGCATGATGCGCTGGTGCGTGAACTGCACGAGGAGCTGGGCATTGCCATCGAAGCATCCGACCCGATCCTCAGCCTGACCCACGCCTATCCCGAGAAGACCGTTCGCCTGTTGATTCGTGAAGTCGAAACCTGGCGGGGTGAAGTGCATGGACGTGAGGGTCAGGGCATGGTCTGGGCCGGTCCGGAAGACATGACCAAGCTGCCGATGCCGGCCGCCGATCGGCCCATCATCAAGATGCTGGCGCTGGATCCACGATACGCCATCACTCCGGATCCGGTTGAGGTCGTTGGTGAGGATGGCTTAGTCGAATACTGGCACGGGTTGTTGGAATCCGGTTTCCGCTTGCTGCAATTGCGCGCCCATTCGCTGGATTCGGTGAGTTTGTCACGGGTGGCGCGTCGCTGCGCGAAGTTGGCCGACGAGTATCAGGCGACCTGGTTGCTGAACGGTCCCGCCGAATTGGGCCAATCGGTCGGCGCCGATGGCGTTCATCTGACCTCGACGGCGCTGGCAAGTGCCGAATGCAGGCCGCTGGCCGATGACTTTCTGGTCGCCGCGTCCTGCCATAACCGCGCCGAGCTGGCCCGGGCCGGTGAGTTGGAACTGGATTTTGTCTGCCTGTCTCCGGTGCTGCCCACCACCAGCCATCCCGGCGCCGGTACGCTCGGATGGGACGGTTTCGAGCAACTGTGTGTCCACTCCGCGCTGCCGGTCATGGCGCTTGGCGGCGTCGGACCACACGACCTTGCGACTGCGCGTCGCCGCGGTGCTTTCGGCGTGGCCGGGATTTCCGGATTCGGATCATGAAACAGGCAGACCCGGACTGGCAATCCATCCGCCTGCCGCTGACCGGCAACACCCCTCCGGACGTGGGGACGGTCGAGTTGTGGCTGATCGATCTGGATGAATTGCCCCTGGAAGCCGGACCCACCGGTCTGACCCGCAAGGAGAAGGTCCTCAAGCGGCGCATTCAGCAGCAGTTCGTGCTGCGCTTGCTGTTGGGCAGTTACCTTGGACGACCCGGCAAGGATATCCGGATTGACAAGAGTGCCTCCGGGAAGCCTTCAATCGCTGACTCGGACCTGCAGTTCAACCTGTCCCACTCCGGCGCCTGGCTGGGCGTGGCCCTGACCACCGGCCATCCGATCGGCGTGGATATCGAGATCAATCGCCTCATGCGGCGTCCGACCGAACTGGCCCGACGGTTTTTCAGCCAGGCCGAGGCACGAGTCATCGAGGGCGTTGAAGAGCCGGAGCGCTCGCATTCCTTTCTGACCCAATGGACTGCACGAGAAGCCCTGGTCAAGGCCGCAGACACCACCATGGCGGCGTCCCTGGGTCATCTGGAATTGGGGATTGATCCGGTTGAATTGCTGAGCCTGCCATCGACCTGGCCGGAACCCGATCAATGGTGCCTGATCAATCCGGCCTGCCCGGCCGATCTGGTGATGCACGTTGCCATTCCGGCCGCGATCGACCGAATAAAGGGATTCCTGCTGAAAACCTGACCAGGCTTTCCTGCAAAGTTACCGAATTGAGCGCCAGCCCACGACCAATCCGGCCAGCAGGGCAACGGCGGCCGGAACGGAGACCGAGTGAAACAGGGGTTCAACTTGAGAACCGGCCATGACGGCCCCGGCGATCAGCAGGGCTCCGGCGATGACCGCGCCGCTGGTGCGGCGTTGACGGTTGCCGATTTCCTTCGACAGCTTTTCGATATCAGCCGGATCGATACGGGTTCGGGCCTGGCCACTGCCGGCAATTTTCAGGTATTCATAGATCAGGTTGGGCAGTTCCGGGCTGCGCGCCAGCAGGCTGGGTAACTGGCGGCCGATGCGACGGGCCGTACGCGGCAGGCCGTAGCGTTCGGCGTAAATGCTTTCCAGTTCCGGCTTGGCGACTTCCCAGATATTGACCTTGGGGTAGAGCTCTCGGCCCATGCCCTCGATGTTGAGCAGGGTTTTTTGCAGCATGATCAATTGCGGCTGCAGGGTCAGCTTGAAGCGCCTGGCCACGCTGAACAGATCCATGACCATTTCGGCAAACGAGACTTCTTCGAGTGGTCGGGTGAATGATGGTTCACACACCGCCCGTGCGGCGGCCTCGAGTTGGTCGACCCGGGTATCCGGTGGTACCCATTCAGCCTCGACATGCAACTCGGCCACCCGCCGATAGTCACGATTGAAGATGGCCAGGAAATTTTCGCCGATGTAATAAAGATCACGCGGGGCCAATGTGCCGACGATGCCGAAGTCCAGCAGGATGAAACGCGGCTGATCGGGGTCGGTGACATCGACCATGATATTGCCCGGATGCATGTCAGCATGAAACAGGTTGTCCCGGAAGACTTGCGTATAGAACAGCCGTATGCCGTTGCGGGCCAGTTTTTCGAGGTCAACGCCGGCGGCCTTGAGGGCCGCGGTGTCGCGGACCGGAATGCCGCTGACGCGTTCCATGACCAGCACCCGGCGGGCAGTCAGGTCCCAGTGGATGGCCGGAATGTAAAGTGTGGGCGAAGATTCGGAATTGCGCTTGATCAGCGCGGCATTGGAACCCTCGGCCTGCATGTCGAGTTCGCCGTGAACGACCTGGTCGAACTCGGCGACGATGTCGTCCGGTCGGATTCGATCGCCTTCGGGATGATAGCGGCGAACCAGGCGCGCCAGGCTTCTCAGCAAACCCAGATCGCGCCGGATCTGCGCTTCGATTCCGGGACGTACGACCTTGACGACCACCGCCTCGCCGGTCTTGAGTCGCGCGCCGTGGACCTGGGCGATCGAGGCCGATGCCAGTGGCTTGTCCTCGAACTCGGAGAACAGCTCGCTGATCGGCGCCTTGAGTTGTTGTTCAACAATGGCGCGCGCCTGCTCGCTGGGAAACGGTGAGACGTCATCCTGCAGGCCGGCCAGTTCATCGGCGATATCGTGGGGTAACAGATCACGACGGGTGGAGATGATCTGACCGAACTTGACGTAGATCGGGCCCAGATCCTGAAGCGCCATGCGGAGCCGCGCGCCGCGTGGCAAATCGCGGATCCGGCGATCACCCCAGGGCAGGAAACGCGCCAGACGAGTGAATCTGAGCAACGGAATGCCGGCCAGGAACTCATCCAGTCGGTAGCGCGCCAGCGTCATTCCGATACTGGCCAGACGAAATCCGTGTCGGATCATGTTCGACCGGCCCGCTTCAGGCGTGCTTGCAAGCGATCGACGGCCTCGCGCAGATCATCAACTTCGCGGCTGAAGGCATCCATTTCCTCGGCGGTGACCAGCAGGCCACTTTCCTCGCGCAGGTAACGGGCCACCTGGTCGCCGGCCGTGCGCACCCCGTGGCGGCCCAGTCCGGCGGCATCGTTGATCAGTCGCCAGAGCTGGTGACCGACAATATCGCCGAGATAGCGGGTCAGCAAAGCCTCCCAGTCCGGATCGAGTTGACGAAACAGTTTTTCCAGTGCCTGGGCGCTTCCCGCGTCACCCTCGATTTTCACCCCACTGCCCGGCGCGCGCCAATCGGGAACCGACATGGCCAGCAAGGCCCCGGGGGTGCCGGTGATGGTGGTGTCGGGTTGGACATCCCTTTCGGCCGCCACTGACAGCCTTGATCCCTCTCCGAAGAAATAAAGATCGATGCCCAGACCGGTCAGGGCCAACTTGACCGATCGCCCATCGAGCGCCTCGAGGCGTGGTGCGGCTGATGCATCCAGCTCGATCGCCTGATTGACGGCGCGCTCGATCCCGAAGGCCAGCAGTCGAGGCAGGGGGGTCAGATAGCGACTCATGTCAGGTTCGCGCTCCGCGATGTATGGCGCAGATGCCGCCGGAAAGGTTGTGCCAGGAAACCTGCTCGAAACCGACCTCGGTGAGCATGTTGGCCAGGGTGGCCTGGTCGGGAAAGCGACGAATGGATTCTGCCAGGTAGCGATAGCTCTCGGCATCCCCGGCGATTCGTTCGCCCAGGCGTGGCAGCACCTGGAAGGACCAGGTGTCATACAGCCTTGCCAGGGCCGGCAGGCCGACCCTGGAAAACTCCATGATGTGAACCCGTCCTCCCGGCTTGAGCACGCGGAGCATTTCGGCCAGGGCGCGTTCACGGTCGGTGACATTGCGCAGGCCGAAAGTGATGGTGACATGATCGAACTGTCGATCGGCAAAGGGCAGCGCCTCGGCGTTGATCTGCATCCAGTCGATGCCGTCAACCAGGCCATCATCGTCGGCACGCGCGCGTCCGACCGAGAGCATGTCCCGGTTGATGTCGGCGACGACAACGCGAGCGCCGCGGTCAAGGGCCAGCCGGGCGATATCACCGGTGCCGCCGGCCAGGTCCAGCAGTTGCTGACCCGGGCGGATCTGACAAGTGGCCACGAAATGACGCTTCCAGAACCGGTGAATGCCCAGGCTCATCAGGTCGTTCATCAAGTCGTACTTGCGCGCCACCGAACTGAACACCCCGCTGACCAGCCGGGTTTTCTCATCGGGTGCGACATCCTTGTATCCGAAATCGATCATGGTTTCTGTTCGTCAGTCCCCGATGCCTGGCGAAGGCGCTCGGCGTAACGGGCCAGGTTGGATTCCATATTAACCCCGAGCTTGTAAAGAAATGACCAAGAGTACAGTCCGGTGTTGTGACCATCGTCGAAATGCAGGGCCACGGCGTAGCTGCCGATCGGCTCGATACGCTCGATATTGACCTGTTCCTTGCCGGTCATCAGCTTCGGTTCGGCCAGGCCATGGCCACGTACCTCGGCCGACGGGGAATGGGTGCGCAGGTATTCGCATGGCAATTCGAAAACCTGGCCGTCATCGAACTCGACCACCAGTATTCGGCGGGATTTTTCCAGCCGGATTTCGACCGGTTCAGCCATGGTGTCTACGGCGTGTAATAAGTGGGTGAACCCGGTCCCACCGGCAGGCCCAGGCCGAACACCCAGATAAAGAACAACACGACCCAGAAGAGGAAGTAGAAGATCGAGTAGGGCAGCATGGTGGCGATCAGCGTGCCGATGCCGAAATTCTTGTCGTAGCGTGTCGCCCAGGCCAGGATCAGGCCGAAGTAACTCATCATCGGGGTGATGATGTTGGTGGTTGAATCACCGATCCGGTATGCGCCCTGGATGACCTCGGGCGAGTAGCCGATGAACATCAGCATGGGCACGAAGATCGGCGCGGTGACCGCCCACTGGGCCGAGGCCGATCCCAGCGACAGGTTGACGATGCCGCACATGATGATAAAGAACAGGAACACCAGTGGCCCGGTCAGGCCAATGGCCTGGAGGAAGTCAGCGCCGGTGATGGCGGTGATCAGACCCAGGTTGGTCCAGCCGAAATACGCCACGAACTGAGCAGCGAAAAACACCAGCACCACGTAAAGGCCCAGGGTGGAAATCGCCGAGGCCATGCCGTCGATCACGTCGCGGTCATTTTTCATGGTGCCGACCACCTTGCCGTAGGCGAAGCCGGTGACCAGGAAGAACACGAAAATCCAGGCGACGATGGAACGGAAGAACGGCCCTGACGAGGCCAGGAAACCCTCGCCGACGGCATCCGGATCGCGCAGCACGCCGGCCTCGGGCACGACCAGCAGGGCGATCAGTCCGATCACGCCCAGCACGCCGATGCCGGCCATGACCAGACCCTTCTTTTCCTTGCCTGTCAGCGGACTCATCTGGCTGTCATCGAGCACTGACGGATCAGCGCGCGAATCGTCGTACGTGCCCAGCTTGGGTTCGACGATGAAGATGGTGACCAGTGATCCCACCGCGGTGATCATGAACGTCGAGATGATCATGAAATACCAGTTGGCGGTGGCATAGACCTCGTACTCCGGATCGATCAGGCGGGCCGCCTCCTGGGTGATGCCGGCCAGCAACGGGTCGATGGTGCCAAGCAAAAGGTTGGCGCTGTAACCGCCCGACACCCCGGCAAAGGCGGCCGCCATGCCGGCCAGGGGATGGCGGCCCAGGGCCAGGAATATGGCGCCGGCAAGCGGCACCAGCACCACGTAGCCCATCTCCGATGCGGTATTGGAAATCACCCCGGCAAATACCACGGCCACGGTCACCAGGTGCTTGGGCGCATTCAGGACAATGCCGCGCACCATGGCCGAAAGCAGGCCGGATTTTTCCGCCACGCCAACCCCGAGCATGGCTACCAGCACCACGCCCAGCGGGGCGAAATTGACGAAATTGGAAACCAGGTTGCCGAAGATCATGCGCACGCCTTCAGCATTGAGCAGGCTGACCGCTTCAATGGTCGTGCCCTCGGGCACGCCCGGGCGTGGATCTTCGACCGAGACACCCAGCCAGCCGATGAAGCCGGACAGGAAGATCATGCCGACGGCCAGGATGGCAAACAGGGTCACCGGATGGGGCAACAGGTTGCCCAGCCATTCCACGGTATCGAGAAAGCGGGTAAACCAGTTGCGTTGGCCGGAAGATTGATCAGCGGTCGGATTGTTCGTGCTCAATGTTTCGCTCTCGCGTCGGGACCGACACCCGAAATGGGTTGCGGTGTGGTCTCAAAAACCAGTGGAAAGGCGGCATGATAGCAATTGGGCGGCTGGCTTGCACTGGTATAGTCAGCCCATGACACGAGCCCGGACCGCTGATGACGAGTGCTTGAGCCTGCTGCTGGATTTCGGAGGGCAGGCTTCTCACGCCCTGGTGGTGGACGGTCAAGGTGTCTGCATCACACAAGCCAGGGTCGCAAACCGGACCCGCGAGAATGGGCTGCGCGTCGAACTGGACGCGGAATCGGTGGTGGCCGGATTTCGGCAGCTGCTGGCGACCATCGATGATGCATTGTTGGCTGAGGGTCGGCAGGTCAGCCAGGTTGCAATGGCCTGTCAGCGGGGCAGCGTGATCGCATGGGATCGTGAATCCGGCCAGGCGCTGGGGCCGATACTGTCGTGGCGAGACCGAAGAACATCCGAAACCATGCAGCTGACGCCGGAACAGGCCGAATGGATTCGGCAGCGAACCGGACTGCGCTGGTCACCGTATGCCGGGGCTCCCAAGCTGCGCTGGCTGATCGATCATCTGCCCGAGGTGCGCGCGGCTGCCGACCGGCAACGGCTGGTGCTGGGACCGGCAGGCAGCTTTGTGCTGGCCCGTTTGCTGGATGGGTGCCCTTGCCTGGTCGATGACAGCCTGGCCCAGCGCGCATTGTTGTGGTCACGTCGCGAATGGAATTGGGACGAACCCTTGCTCGATGTTTTTGGCATGACGCGTGATCAATTGCCAGTGGTTTGTCCGTCGCGATTCGAGTTCGGCCGGCTCGATGCCGTGAATGGTCAGCCGCCGGTGCGGGTGTTGGTGGGCGATCAGAATGCCGTGCCATGTCTGACCGGCCAGCCGGATACTGATGCCCTGTATGTCAATCTCGGGACCGGTGGTTTTGTGCTGCGCCCGGTGGATCGGGCCGTGGATGTCGATCGTTTTCAGTTCAGCCTGCTGTCACGGCAAGGCGGTGGGCAGTTCGCGCTGGAGGGTTCGATTCATGGCGCGGCCACGGCCCTGAACTGGCTGGCCGAGCGCAGTGATGGTGGCTTTCGGGCCGCTGACATTGATGATCTGTGTGCGGACGTTGGCCAGCCCCCGCTGTTCATCAATACCCTGGATGGGCTGGGCTCACCCTGGTGGTGCGATGGCGGCGAGCCGGTTTTTGAACCATCGAGCGCGGGCTGTGATGAGGATCTGGCCGCCCGGGCGCTGGCCATTGTCGAAAGCATTGTCTTCCTGGTGCGGGCCAACCTCGAGACCATGAATGCGCATGTCGCGGCGCCCAAACACGTCGTACTCAGCGGCGGGCTGAGTCGATCTAGGGTTCTGCGCCGACGTCTGACCGATGGCCTGGGATTGCCGGTTCGGGTGCTTGTCGAAGGGGAAGGCACGGCCCTGGGCGCCTGGGGCATGCTCGATCCGGCCCATGTGTTGCCGAAACAAGCCTGGCAATCGCTCAAGCCCCGCCGGGATCCGGAACTGGAGCGGCGCTACAAGGAATGGCTCGAATTGATCGAGGCACGCGCATGACCTGTCATCAATGGATTGGAGATCGTCTACTTGCCCGGGGCTCTACTTGCCTTCGGCACGGCGACGCAGATAGTTGAGCAGGTCGACACGGGTGATCAGGCCGAGAAACTTCTCGCCATCCATGACAATGGCGACATGGTCGCGGTTGAAAATCGGTAGCAGGTCATCGATGGAGTCGTTGTGCTGAACCGACTCGAGTTCCCGGACCATGGCCGTGTCCACAGGCTCGGCAAAGCGGGACTCGTCGTTGTAGACCGCCATGAGAATGTCGGATTCATCGACGATTCCGACGATGTGATCGCCATCCATGACCGGCAATTGCGAGATATCGTAGAGCATCATGCGCTTGTAGGCGTTGGCCAGGGATTCATGGTGGCCGACGGTAATGGCATCGCGACTGGTGGCGGGACGTGCGATCAGGTCGCGCAGGTCGCCGAAGCTGCTGGTTTCCATCAAACCGTGATCGCGCATCCAGTGATCGTTGTAGACCTTGGAAAGGTAACGGTTGCCGGTGTCGCAGACCAGCGACAGGACTTTTTTCGGCTCGCTCTGCTCACGGCAATAGCGCAGGGCACTGGCCACCAGCGTGCCGGTGGATGACCCACCCATCAAGCCCTCGCGCTTGAGCAGTTCGCGGGCGGTTTCAAAGCTCTCGCGATCGGATATGCAGTAGGCTTTCCGGACCCGGGAGAAGTCACTTATGGACGGTAGAAAGTCTTCGCCGATTCCTTCGACCAGCCATCCGCCGGCATCTTCGCGGACCTTGCCGGTGGCAATGTAATCGGCCAGGATGGATCCTTCCGGATCGGCCAGCACCAGCTCCACATCCGGGGCCTGGCGGGCAAGAAAGCGGGACAGGCCTGTGATTGTGCCGCTGGAGCCGACCCCGACCACGATGGCATCCAGATCGCCGCCCATCTGTTCCCAGATTTCCGGACCAGTCATGACTTCATGGGCCAGTGGATTGTCGGGATTGGCGAACTGGTTGATGAACAGGCTGTTCTCGGTCTTCTCGGCGATCGAGGCAGCCAGGTCCTGGTAGTACTCGGGATGGCCCTTGCCGACATCGGATCGGGTGATCACGACTTCGGCGCCCATGGCCTTGAGATTGGAAATCTTTTCGCGACTCATCTTGTCGGGGATGACCAGCACAAGACGGTAACCCTTCTGGGCGGCCACCAGGGCCAGGCCCAGCCCGGTATTACCGGCCGTGCCCTCGACGATGGTTGCGCCGGGTTCAAGCTCACCGCGGCGTTCGGCCTCCTCGATCATCTTCAGCGCGATGCGGTCCTTGATCGATCCCCCAGGGTTCTGGCTTTCAAGCTTCAGGTAAAGCTCGCACGGGCCGGTGTCGAGATGATTGACCTTGACGATCGGTGTGTTGCCGACCAGGTCGAGCACATTGTCATAAACGGACATGGTTTGATTTTTGTGAACAATCCGCCGGGCACCATAGCGGATCGAGGGCGAGGGGGCAAGATGAACGGTCTCGGAATCGAAACCTCTGAAGTCAAGTCTCCGGATGCCGAGCCCCGGGAAGCGCGATGCCCGCCCGGAGCTCGGAATCCGTCGGTTGTGATCTCAGGCCGCCTGGGCCTGTTCCATGATTCGGGTCAGGTGATCCTTGGCCTTGAGCTTTTCCCGCTTGAGCTGGTTCAGGGCAAGTTGATCCATGGGGGCCGTGCCGTTTTCAGCCGCGGTGACGCGTTTTTCCAGTTGTTGGTGATGGCTGTAAAGGTCGCGGAATTCCTTGTTCTCGTTCAGCAGGCGTTCCATCTGATCCTTGCGATTTTCGAACATGGGCTGACTCCTTGGGCTTGTCAGGTTTCAATGGAAATGGCCGCACCGATCGACGGTCGCGGCACACGAAACTCGGACCGCACTCGGGCGGCCCGGTTGAATCGGGGACATACGGTGGTGGCGGGGTGCCGCGTCTTCACGCCCGTATCGCGTACGGGCCGATGTCGCGGCGTCCCGGATTGTGCGAGTGGTTCACCCGGCAAATCCAGCATGATGTAATCATTTATAGCGCCAAAACCCGGAGACTTCAATAGATCGCAGACAAATTTCGTTCAGTCATCGAGCAGAATGACGTCGACTCGGCGGTTGCGACTGCGGCCTTCCGAGGTTTCGTTGGTCGCGATGGGAAAGTCTTCACCCATGCCGACAGACTGGATGCGCTCGGCGGCAATACCCATGGCGACCAGTTCGCGTTCGACCGCCTCGGCCCGTTCGGTGGAAATGCGCAGGTTGACGCTGGCCGGACCGGTCGAGTCGGTGTGGCCCTCGATTCGGATGCGCTTGTCAGGTTCGGTCTGCAGCAGGTCGACCACGTCCTGAAGATTATCCTTGGCGGCCGGTTGAAGCTCGGTTTCACCCAGTTCGAACAACACGTCTCCGAGGGTGACGACCACGCCGCGATCGGTCTGGCGCAATTCCAGCAATTCCAGCCGTCGGCGCAGAGATTCAGCCGCCTCGACGGCCATTTCGGCCTCCTGCCAAGCCAGTTCGAGTTCGCTGGCCTGGGCTTCGGTCAACCGGCGAGCGGCTTCGGCTTCCTCGCGGGCTTGTTCGGCCTGGCGCGCCGCTTCCTCGCGGCGCTCCTCGGCAGAAGTGGCCTGGCGGCGGGTCCTGTCGATCTCCTCCATGGTCGCACGCGAGAGCAAATGCGCCTGCTCGGCTTCGCGTCGGGCCTGCTCAACCTCCAGGCGGCTGGCCCGCAGCAGCAATCGTGTGCGCTCGGTCTCAACCTGTTCCAGACGTGCTCGCGCTTGCTCCCGGTGCGCTTCGGCGCGTGCGATCTCGATGCGTTTCTCCGCCAGCAAGATCCGGTGTGCTCGCTCTTCCTCGCTCAGGCCTTCGCCTCCAGCCCGTCGAACCTGCCGCTCGGCCTCGGCCAGGGACAGCGGCACAAGGGAGGACAGTTCGGTGTTGTCGCGAAACGCCTCGAGGTCGGCGCGCAGGTTGTCCAGCGCACTGTCATCACGAGGCTGGGCTACGCAGGCAGCCAGCATGATGACTGCCAGAAGGGCAGAAAGAGCTTTCATCATGGGTCCACCATCTCCTCTCCGAAGGCCTCGATCAGATCGGCCTTGAGTTCATCCAGGTCGCGCTGGCGCTGGGCCAGGTCAGCCCGGGTCAGGGCAGCCTGGGTGCGGGCCAGGGCCAGTTGTGCCTCGATTTCGGCCTCGTCGGCCAGGCGGCGTATGCGGTCGCCATTGCCATCCTCCAGTGCCGCCTCCGCCTGTTCAAGGCGTTCGCGGGCAAAGCGCAGCTCGAGTGGCGCATATTCACTGGCGCCGGCATCGTCGGCACGGGTGATGGCCGAGCGCGCATTGTCCAGAACCGTTGGGTCGGGCGGCATGGTGGCGCAGCCGGCCATGGCCAGGCCGGCCAGAATGCCCAGGGTGATACGAAACTGTTTCATGGTCGCTTGTTGAGTGATCCGATTGATTGGATAAACGTCGGCGCTGGTAGTTCAACCGGCATCCGGCTGGTTCTCCGGGGTGGCCCGTTCGACAGCGGGAAGGTCGAGCAGATTGTCACTGATTCTGTTGATCCGGTCCAGACCTGAAAGGTCACAATTGAATCGTTGCGCATTATAAACCTGGGGCAGCAGGCAGCAATCTGCAAGCGTTGGCGAGTCGCCATGGCAGTAGCGTCCGTCGATCTCGTCGGTGGCCAGCATCCGTTCAAGAGCGGATAGTCCAGTTTCGGTCCAGTGGCGGTACCAGTCCAGTTTCTGTTCTTCGTTGAGGCCAAGGTTGGTGACCAGGTGCTTGAGTACTCGCAGATTGTTCACGGGATGGATGTCACAGGCGATCGCCTGGGCGATGGCCCGCACCCGCGCACGCCCGGCCGAGTCGGCCGGCAGCAGTGCAGGTTTCGGGTGGGTTTCCTCCAGGTATTCGAGCATGGCCATGGACTGGGTGATCACCGTCTGGCCATCCACCAGGGTCGGCACCAGTTGCTGGGGATTGAGCCGGGTGTAATCGGCGCCAAACTGCTCGCCTCCGTCGCGCACCAGGTGGACCGGCCGGATCTCGTAGTCGAGGCCTTTCAGATTCAACGCCATGCGAACCCGGTAGCTGGCCGATGAGCGCCAGTAGGAGTACAGGGCGATTCCGTTGCTTGAGGTCATGAGTCTTTGGATGTTCTGATCGAAGGGGAGTCTTGGGCTGGGTAGAAGGGTAGAGGAAGAGACGGAAGAGGGGAAGGGTTCACATCAGTTCAGTGGCTTTCCTTCTCCCTTCTACCCCTCTACCCCTCTACCCACCGGCGCGTCAGCGCCGGTACTCCACCACCTTCTGCTCGATCGGCCCGAAGATCGACTCGCCATCGCGGCTCTTCATCTCGATTCGGACCACATCACCGAATGCCATGAAGGGCGTTTCCGGCTTGCCGTTGGCGATGATTTCAAGCATGCGCTTTTCCGCAAGGCAGGACGCGCCCTTGCCGGTGTCCTGGTTGGCGATGGTGCCCGAGCCGAGCAGAGTGCCGGCGGCCAGTGGACGCGACTTGGCGGCATGCGCGAGCAATTCGGCGAATGAAAACTGCATGTCCTCACCGGATTCCGGTTCACCGAACAGATTGCCGTTCAAATGCGTGATCAGCGGCAGATGCAGCTTTTCGTCCTGCCAAGCGTCTCCCAGTTCATCGGGCGTGACCACCACCGGGGCCAGCGCCGAGCGCGGCTTGGACTGCAGGAAGCCGAAGCCCTTGGCCAGTTCGCCGGGAATCAGGTTTCTCAACGAGACATCGTTGAGGATGGTGACCAGTTGAATATGCCCGGCACACTCCTGCGGACTGGCGCCCATGGGCACGTCGTCGGTGATCACGCCGATCTCGGATTCGAAATCGATGCCCCATTCGGTCGAGGCCATGGCGATGTCATCGAGCGGGCCCATGAAGCCGTCGGAAACGGCCTGGTACATCAACGGGTCGGTGAAAAAGCTCTCGGGCACTTCGGCGCCACGCGCCTTGCGCACCCGCTCCACGTGCGGCAGGTAGGCCGATCCGTCGACGAACTGGTAACAGCGCGGCAACGGTGCGGCCAGCGCTTCGAGTTTCAACTCGAAACTGCTTTCGGCCTTGCCGTCCATCAGTTCATCAAACAGCGCGGACAGACGCGGCGCGGCCGCATCCCAGTCATCCAGCGCCGCTTGCAGTGTCGGGGCGATGTCGGTGGCCTCCACGGCCCGCTTGAGATCACGGCTGACGACGATCAGGGTGCCGTCGCGGCCGCCTTTTTTGAGGGTTGCTAGTTTCATGGTGGTTTGCTTCGATCCGGGTGCGTGTGAGTGATTCTGTTTGGGTGCCGGGGGTGGATAGGATAGAGGGGGAGAAGGGAGAGGGGGAGGTCTGGCCTTCCCTCTTCCCTCTTATCCTCTTTCCCTCTTACCGGCGTCAGCCTTTCCAACTATTGACGTATTCCTCGAATTCAACCTTCTCCGCATCGCCGGTCACTTCCAGCGCGTCGCGGGTGTCGAGCATCACCGCGACTTCCTCGGTGGCGTCGGCCTTGGGCTTGAAGGCGTTCTTCATGGCCTTCGGGTGTGGGCCGTGGGTAAAGCCGCAGGGGTGCAGGGTGATCATTCCCGGGTGAATGTTGTCACGCGAGAAGAAGTTGCCGGCATGGTAGAACAACACCTCGTCGTAGTCGTCGTTGTTGTGGAAGAATGGCACTTTCAGTGCATCTTCGGACATCTCGAACGGGCGCGGCACGAACGTGCAAACCACGAAGCGATGGGCTACGAAGGTGGTATGGGCCGATGGCGGCAGGTGGTAGCGATGGCTCATCAGCGGGCGAATATCGCGCCAGTTGATCTTTACCGGCATCAAATCGCCCTTCCAGCCAACCGCATCGAGCGGGTTGAACGGGTAGGTCATGGTCGAGAGCTGTTGGCGGCGCTTGATGACCACCTTCCACTCGTCCTCGCCCTGCTGGGCGCGAAAGGCGTCGTTGATCTCGGGTGTATCGAGCATGGCCGGATCGAAAATGGCATGTGGGCCAACCAGGCCCTTTTCGGGCAGCATGTAGCTGGAGTTGGTTGCCTCGATCAGCAGCATCTCGACCGGGTGATCGGACTGGATTCGCCACATTGTGCCGCGCGGCAGCATGATGTAATCGCCATCCCTGAAGCTCATGTGGCCGTAGTCACAGTACAGGTCGCCGGCACCGGAGTGGATGAACAGCAGCTCGTCGCCATCGCCGTTGCGTACCAGGTGATCCATGCGCCCGTCGGAGTGCCAGCAGCGGAAGCGGCAATGGGCGTTATGCATCAGCTCGGCAGCCTGCCAGGGGGAGTTGCCGTGATCCTCCAGCTTCGTGGTATCGAAAGCGCGCGGCTGCAACGGACCCTCGAAATCCACCCAGCCGGTTGGCATGTGGGTGTGGTACATGTGCGAGGCCGGGCCGAAAAAGCCCTCCTTGCCCAGTTCACGCTCGTAAGTGCCCTCCGGCAGATCGCAGTGCGCCTGCCGACTGGTTCGGCCTTCAGTCTTGGGGTGAGTGATCCATTTCTTCATGTTTGGCTTGCTCCGTTGTCGCTGCGCTTACAACACTCCCCGTTTCTGCTGGTCGCGCTCAATCGCTTCGAACAGGGCCTGGAAATTGCCCTCGCCGAAACCATCATTGCCCTTGCGCTGGATGATCTCGAAAAAGATCGGGCCAATGTTGGTCTGGGTGAAGATCTGCAACAGTTGCTTGCTCGGATCGCTGCGGTCGGCATCGATCAGGATCTTGTTCTTGCGCATGCGCTCGACATCTTCGCCATGGTTGGGGATGCGTTGGTCGATGACATCAAAATACGTATCGGGCGTGTTCAGAAAGTCAATGCCGTTGGCATGCAGGGCCTCGACCGATTCGTAAATGTTCTCGCTGTACAGGGCAATATGCTGGACGCCCTCGCCCTGGTATTCGTCCAGGTACTCGTTGATCTGGCTTTTCGGATCCTCCGATTCGTTGATCGGGATGGAAATCCGACCGTTCGGGGCGGTCATGGCCTTGGAACGCAGGCCGGTCTGCTGGCCCTTGATGTCGAAGTACTTGACCTCGAAAAAGCCGAACAGCTTTTCGTAGAACCCGGCCCATTGAGCCATGTTGCCGTTGTAGACGTTGTGGGTGAGATGGTCGATAAAGGTCAGCCCGAGGCCTTCCGGGTGGCGGTCCACGCCTTCGATGAACTCGAACTCCTTTTCCAGGTCCTCACGCCCGGCGGTCAGGTAAAGAACACTGTCGCCGATGCCGGAAATGCAGGGGGCATCGATGGCCAGGGTATCGGGTTTGTGGGTCACGGCCGTGCCGCCATTGGCCAGCGCGGCTTCGCGGGCGGCGCTCGGATCGCTCACGCGCAGGGCGAATCCGGTACAGGCCGGACCGTGCTCAGCGGTAAAGTCGCTGGCGAAGGAATCGGGGATTTCGTTGACCAGGAAATCGATGCCGCCCTGGCGATACAGGGTCACCGGGCGAGACTTGTGTCGAGCCACGGCAGTGAAGCCGAGATTCTTGAACAGTTCATGCAATGGGCCGGCATCCGGAGCCGCATACTCGATGAATTCGAATTGCTGGACGCCCAGCGGGTTGGGTCGTTGTTCGGTCATGGCCATCTCCTCGGGCTGGAATCTGTTGTGCAGCGGGACTTGCTGATCCCTGTGATATTAGTTACATTTGAAACCAATTTCAAGATCCTGGGCGGGATTTATGCTCGAACTGGAACATTTTTTGCCATACCGATTGTCGGTGTTGTCCAATCAGGTCAGCCGCAGCATTGCCCATACCTATGAGCAGCGCTTCGACCTGGGTGTAACCGAATGGCGCGTGATCGCCATTCTGGGGCGCTTCCCCGGTATTTCGGCCACGGAGGTGGCCGGGAAATCGGCCATGGACAAGGTGGCTGTCAGCCGTGCCGTGCGGCGGCTGGAGGAGGCTGGACGTATCGAACGCCGCGCCAACCGCAATGACCGGCGGGCCAAGCACTTGTACTTGAGTCGTGACGGTCAGGCGGTTTACGAGGCCATCGCGCCGGCAGCATTGGCGTGCGAAAAACGCCTGCTGGAAGCGCTCTCGCCGAAGGAGCGTGAGCAGTTCGATCGGCTGGTGCACAAGTTGCTGGTGGCGAGTCGGGAGTGAAGGGGGGTTCCTGGTTAGCGTCGTGTCTCAGTGCCCGGGCTTCGTTTCGGTCAAAGCCGTCCTCGGGTGGCGAATTCCGCTGCAGTTCGACGCGGTGGCGAGGCCTTCAGCGAAATTCGCCACCCGAGGACGGCTTGCAGTATCGACGTTCATCGACATTGCCAACGTCTGCTGAGACACAACACCCATTAGTAAGGATCGAGGATCACGGGGTCAGGATTCAGAGGTCAGAGGTCAGAGGTCAGAGGTCAG
>SLKT01000147.1 GCA_007134485.1 Wenzhouxiangella sp.
CCCTGAACCCTGAACCCTGAACCCTGAACCCTGAACCCTGAACCCTTTGATCATGTTATCCATCACCAACCTCCAAGTCACCGTAGACGACAAACCCATCCTCAAAGGCCTGGACCTCGAAGTCAAACCGGGCGAGCTGCACGCCATCATGGGGCCGAATGGGTCGGGCAAGTCGACCCTGGGTTACGCCCTGGCCGGGCGCGACGGATACGAGATCACCGAAGGCTCGATCGAGTTCGAGGGCGCCGACCTGTTGGAAATGGAGCCCGAGGAACGGGCTGCGGTCGGGCTGTTTCTGGCCTTTCAGTACCCGGTCGAGATTCCCGGCGTCAACAATGCCTACTTCCTGCGCGCCGCTCTAAATGCCCAGCGCAAGGCGCGCGGCGAAGAAGAGGTCGACTCGGTCGGTTTTCTCAAGGTCGTGCGCGAGGCGCTCAAGCAATTGAAAATGGACGAGTCATTGCTCAAGCGCGCCGTCAACGTCGGCTTTTCCGGCGGTGAGAAAAAGCGCAACGAGATCGTCCAGATGGCCGTGCTGGCGCCCAAGCTGGCGGTGCTGGATGAGACCGACTCGGGCCTGGATATCGATGCGTTGCGGCTGGTCGCCGAGGGCATCAATCGCCAGCGAGATGACCAACGCTCGTTCGTGGTGATCACCCATTACCAGCGCCTGCTTGATTATCTGGAACCGGATCATGTCCACGTGTTGTCCG
Organism: Wenzhouxiangella sp.; assembly: GCA_007134485.1. Classification (GTDB taxonomy): domain Bacteria; phylum Pseudomonadota; class Gammaproteobacteria; order Xanthomonadales; family Wenzhouxiangellaceae; genus Wenzhouxiangella. The sequence goes on from SLKT01000147.1 coordinate 714, forward strand.
ACGGACGCATCGTGGAAAGCGGCGGGCGTGACCTGGTCCAGCGGCTCGAATCCGAAGGCTACTCGTTTCTGGAGAAGGCCTCGGCATGAGTGAGTTGATCGAACAACTGGCGCCTGAAGTCGCGGATGATGATCGTCTGGGGCCCATCCGTCAGCGTGCCCGCAGGGCACTGATGCAACATGGTTTCCCCGACCTCAAGACGGAAGCCTGGAAGTACACCTCGCTCAAGGTCCTTCAAAAGCGCAGTTTCGAGGCCACCGAGCTACCCGGCAGCCAGCCCCCGGAACTGCCGTTCGATGCCGTCATGATTCATTTCGGCCACGGGCTGCTCGATCCGGATGGTCTGGACCTGCCCGATGGTGTCCGACTCGAGGCGATTTCGGCGAGTGACCTCGAAGATGTCGAATACGGTGATCGCGCCGATGCCTTTGCCTGGTTGAACCTGGCCTGCTTCCAGCAAGCCTGGCGCCTGGTGATCGAAACCGAACAGACCAGGCCACTGGTGCTGGCCACCACTACCTCCGAAGCCTTTGCCGGCAGCGTGCATCCACGCCTGTTGATTGACGTACGGCAGGGCGCCTCGGCCAACCTGATCGAACTGCAGCAAGACCACGGCAAGGGGCTGATCAACGTGGTCGAGGATATCGAGCTGGCACCCGAGGCGCGCCTGGATCATCACCTCGTGCGTCGCCATGCCGACTCGGTCTGGGTACAGCGCAGCAAGGTCCGGGTTGCCCGGGACGGACACTATCAGTGCCATGTGCTTGACCTGGGCGGTCGTCTGATGCGTCAGGATCTGGCCATTGACCTGACGGCCGACGGAGCGCGAGGAGAAGTCGACGGTGTGGCCGTGATCAATAGCAAGCAACATGTCGATTACCACACCAGTATCGACCATAAGGTCGGTCAGACCAACAGCCGCGAATCATTCCGAATGCTTGCCGACGGCAATGGTGTCGGGGTGTTCAATGGCCGTATCCATATCCATCGCGGCGCCGATGACAGTCACCCCGATCTCAATACCGCCAACCTGTTGCTGAGTGATTCGGCCCGCATCAACACCAAGCCCGAGCTCGAGATCCACGCCGAGGAAGTCACCGCCAGTCATGGCGCAACCATCGGTCAGCTCGACGAGAATGCATTGTTCTACATGCGCTCGCGCGGCATGTCGGCTGAGGCGGCGACCGCCTTGCTCAAGCTCGGCTTCGCCACCGAGCCGCTGGACAATATCGAGTCCGAACCCATCCGCAATTGGTTGATTGGTCGGCTGAGTCAAGCGCTTGAAGAGTGAAACCTTTGAAAAGCAAAACCTTTGAAACGCAAAGACGCAAAGACGCAAAGAATAGAAGATCAATAATTTTGATTAAGAGATTGATTTGGAAAACGAAAGTAATTCCGTGAACTCAGAAGTAATACATGACTATTAGATATTTTTCTTCCCGTCTTCGCGTCTTTGCGTTTAAAGATTTTCGGATTTAAGTTTTAGGACCCCCGGAATAACAGGTCAATGGATATCGTCAAGTCAGGTGTAAGAGAACAGCTCGATGTGCATGGTCTGCGTGCGCAGTTTCCGGTGCTCGAGCGCACGGTTCATGACAAGCCGCTGGTCTACCTGGACAATGCCGCCACCGCCCAGCGCCCGCTGGCGGTCATCAAGGCGATGGAGGATTTCTACCGGCACTACAACGCCAACGTGCACCGAGGTGTCCATCAGCTCTCGGTCGAAGCCTCGGAGGCTTTCGAGCAGTCCCGTCGCGAGGTCCAGAAGCTGATCAACGCACCATCCGAGCGCGAGATCGTGTTCACCCGCGGCACCACCGAGGCCATCAACCTGGTGGCCAACAGTTTCGTGCGGCCCAAAATTCAGGCCGGTGATGAAATTCTCATCACCCACATGGAACACCACTCGAATATCGTGCCCTGGCAGTTACTGTGCGAGGCCACCGGCGCGGTGCTCAAGGTCGCGCCCATCAATCAGCGCGGCGAATTGCTGCTAGAGGAATTCGAAAACCTGATCTCCGAGCGTACCCGCATGATCGGCGTGGTCCATGTATCCAACGCTCTGGGCACGGTCAACCCGGTCGCCGAGATCTGCGCCATGGCGCGACGGCACGAGGTACCGGTGCTGGTCGACGGCGCCCAGGCCACGCCGCATGAACAAGTCGATGTTAAGGCCCTGGGTTGTGATTTCTATGCGTTGTCCGCCCACAAGATGTACGGCCCGACCGGTATCGGCGCGCTGTGGGGCCGCGAAGAATTGCTGGAGGCCATGCCACCCTGGCAGGGCGGCGGCGAGATGATCACCCGGGTCAGTTTCGAGGGCACCACGTTCAATGAGTTGCCGCACAAGTTCGAGGCCGGCACACCCAATATTGCCGGCGCCATTGGACTGGGTGCGGCGGTTCGTTTTCTCTTCGATACCGGCATTGAAAAGATCGCCGCGCACGAGAAAAAGCTGCTGGATTTCGCCACCGAGCGCATGAACGAAGTCGAGGGCCTGACCATCATCGGCCAGGCCGAGCACAAGGGCCCGGTGGTCTCGTTCACCCTCGAAGGCGTCCATCCCAACGACCTGGGCACCATCATCGACCATCATGGCGTGGCCTTGCGCACCGGCCATCACTGCGCCATGCCGGTCATGCAGTTCTACGGGGTCCCGGCCACAGCCCGCATCTCGTTTGCCGCCTACAACCTGCGCACTGAAATCGAGGTCTTTCTCGACGCCCTGGAAAAAGCCCGCAAGATGCTGACTTGAAAGATGGTGCTCCAATGTTTCCCGCATGCTAGCATGTGGGGAACATGAAATTGAGGTTGACTCGTGAGCCGCATGATCCAGATTCGCAATGTCCCGACCGAGTTGCACCGCGCCCTGAAGGCGCGTGCTGCGTTGGAAGGGCGGAGCATGAGTGAACTGCTGCTCGAGCAAATGACGGCCTGGCTGGCATTGCCCACGGAGCTTGAGTTGCGTGAGCAACTGCGTGATGCCGAACCATTTGAAATGACCGAGTCGTCAGCCGCGCTGATACGCAGGGAAAGAGACGCCGCGTGAGTCGCATTCTGGTTGTCGATGCATCGATTGCCGTTGATCTGCTCGCCCGCTTCCAGCCCGAACCGATCGAAGAAGTGCTCTGGGCTCCCGATACCCTGATGGCGGCGCCGGAGCTGTTGGATGTTGAGACCTTGCACGCGTTGCGCCGACTGGATCGCGACGGGCGTATTCCCGCCTCTCGATCAAACCTGGTTGATGAACTGCGCACACTGCCGATCCGCCGGTATCGACATGTCAACCTGATGGCCGGTATCTGGGCCTTGCGGGGGCGATTGACCGCCTATGATGCAGCCTATGTCGTTCTGGCCCAACTGTTGAACGGATTTCTTGTCACGCGTGATGAACGTCTGGCCCGTGCCAGCGGCCTCGGCGACCGGGCGTTGGTGCCGTGAGCCATCGTCAATAGTGAGCAACTGTCGTCATGGCCCTGGATCAGCTCTATCAGCACGTCATCCTCGAGCACAACCGCAACCCGCGCAATTTCGGGCGGCTGGAATCAGCCACCCACTCGGCGCGCGGGCACGATGCGCTGTGTGGCGATGACATTCTCATCGAGCTGGAAATGAGCGACGGAAAGATCGCAAAGGCCGCCTTCTCCGGCGAGGCCTGCGCCGTGACCAAGGCCTCGGCCTCGATGCTGACCGAGTGGCTGATCGGGCGAACCCCGAACGAGGCGGCGCGCGCTTATGATCAGTTCTCGGAGTTTCTGGCCGATCAGCAAGCCGACGGCTGCGAAAATCTGGGTGACCTGACCCACCTGCACGCCGTCAGCCGATTCCCCGCCCGCGTCCGCAACGCTTTGTTGCCGTGGAAAACCGTGATCAATGCCCTCGACCCTTAGGCCGGGGTAGCGCAGACAGGAAGTCAGCCGCTTCCCGCCCGCAATGCCTTGCTAAGCTGGAAAAGAATGATCAAAGCCTCGGCTCCGTAGGTCGGGGTGACATCCCCGACGGACGAGAATTCCGAAATCGACTTGAATTGGACATGTGAGGTGGTCAGATTCGGGTTGAGGCACGCGAACCACTCGGTGGTGGCCAATTAAGCCTCGTCCGTCGGGGGTGTCACCCCGACCTACAAGAACCAACAAACCAACAAACCAACCAAACCGCCCTAAGCCGGCGAACCCCCCTGCGGCGGCTCATCAGCCGGCGCCGGGGAGGAACCTTTTTCCTGATCCCACTCCATCGCCTTGTCCTTGAAGGTGCCAAACTTCTTCGACACGCTCTCGAGCTTGTTCTCCCACTCGGGGTTGGGTTCCTGGCCCTCGGTGACCTTGAAAAATACCTGCATCAGGGCGGTCATGCCGATCGGCTCGATGACCGACTGCTTGACGCCCCAGGCAAAAACCAGCGCGATGATCAGGGTCAACGGACCGGCCACTGCCGGGATCACGGAAACCAGCAATCCGATCGGGGCCAGAATCAGCAAGAACACCAGGAAGGTCAGGCCCCAGATGATGAAGGCGAGAAAGAAGGCGTTCTTGAGAAAGGCCTTGTAGTTCTGAGCATACAGAATCAGCGCCGTGCGGCTGGAGCGCCAGGGGTTGTCGGACTGGGTACGGATGTTATGGGCCAGGATCACCTCGTCGAGATAGGTCAGTGACAGGTTGATCACGGTGTTGATGAACTTGGCGACATTGCGAATACCGGGAATCGGAATGAACGAGGTCACGGTAAAGAACATCCGGTTGAAGGCGCGCAGCACGACCTTGATCAACTGGTCCACACCGAACAGCACCGACGATTCGGCGAATCGTTCGCGCACCACCTTCTGGGCGTGATCGATCTGGCCGCGGCCTCCGGGAATTTCATTGCCGTCCATCAACTCCACCAGCACCGCGATATGACCGGCCTTGACCATGTACAGCAGGTACTCGCGTAGCAGGTAGGCGATGGCCGACATGATGCCGAAACCGATCAGACCACCGAAGAAACTGAATGCGCCCGGCTCCCCACCGATCATGCCGATGCCGTAGCCGATTCCGGCGCCAATGCCGGTCAGGAGAATGTAGGCCAGGGTGATGGCGAAATAGATCATGAACCGAAACACCAGGAACGGCATGGTCTTGACCATGAGCCCAATGACTTGACCGATCTTGAAATCCATCGCGGAAAATCCTCCTGATTAAAAACGCTTTCCGCATAATACGGCAACTCCCCACCAAAAATGCCAGCACCCGGGCTCAAAAGCATTCTCTCGCAGAGTTTTCAGTCCCGGTTTCGGGCCCGCTGTCGCAGTGCAAACAGAAAAAACCTCACTCGCGCGGAGACGCAGAGACGCAGGGAAAAATGAATTTAGTAAGCTAAAGCAATCTTTTTACTCCGCGTCTCAGAGCAGTTCGGAATCAAGAGGCGGATTGCCGAAGGCGAAAAGCCTCTTGATGAAGAACGTCCGCGCGTGTCTCTGCGCGAGGAATTTTTTTACTGCTCAGGCCAGACGATGGAATCTGTTCGATGAGAGACGCAGAGCCACAGAGTAAAAGTTACAGGGGCCCGAGCAGGGTGCGGTGGAGCTCGTCGCGCAGCACATCGGCCTGGAAGCGGGCGTCGGCGCTGGCGATGTAGATCATCAGGTCCAGGTCTGGATACCAGGAAAAGTCGACCGAGAACGTGAAGTCGCCACCGGGGTGGCCAATGACTGGGCCATGGGCTGATTCGCGGAAGATCAGGCCATAGCCATACCGGTTGCCGTCGGATTTGTCCTGGCGAGCAGTCAGCCATTCCTCCAGCCAGGGCGCTGATAGCCAGCGCTGGTCGCGAATGGCCTGCCACCACGCAATGATCCCACCGGGAGTGGCCAGCAGGTCGCCCGAGCCGCGCAGGTTCCAACCCAGGGCGCCATCCACCAGCGGTTGTTCGAAATAATGGCCGACGCGAGTGGACCCGTCACGCCCGCTGACCAGATCATCGGCCTGCCAGCCCTGCATCCTGAATCCGATTTCACCGATGCCGGCGGTCGCAAGCAAGGTTGTGCTCAGGAAGGATTCGAAGCTTTCCTCGGCCACATGCTCGACCAGGGCCGCCAGCAGTCCGTATCCGACATTCGAGTAGTTGTAACCCTGACCGGGCGGGGGATCGGGCTGAAATTGATTCACGCGTTCGACGAATTCATTGCGCTCGACCGGTTCGAAGCGCTGCAGGTCTTCTTCCCAGGCGCGACTGACGATTTCGGCCGGCAGCCCGGCAGTGTGGGTCAGGAAATTCCGGATCGGGATATCGGCCCATTGTGCGTCCAGGCCGGGCAGGTGATGGCTGATCGGCTCGTCCGGGCTCAACCGCCCTTCAGCAGCCAGGGCCAGGACCGCGCTGGCAGTGAAGGGTTTTGTCAAAGAGGCCAGCGGCATGACCGCATCGGGGGTGATCTCACGATCATCATCCACGTCCATGGTCCCCAGCCCGCGATTGACCAGGACATCCTGGCCATGGACCACCGCCACCTGGCCGGCAAAGCCCTGTTGTTCGAGGCCGTCGAGCTGGTTGACCAGGCGCTCGGTTCCGCGGTCCAGATCCGGTGGCGTGACCGCACAGGCGATCACCATCAGCCCCGCGCCAAGCACCATGGCCGTGCGCGGAAGTATGGTCTTACATCGAGCGAATATCGACAAAGTCGCCGGACTCGTAGTCATCGCGCAGGGTCGCGAGCAGGTCGAGGATTTGATCGCCGGCTTCGCGTGGTGAAGGCATGTCCTCGGTCCCGCGGGCATCCTTGAGTTTCTGCACCGACGGAAACTCCTCGCTATCGACCTCCCCGCACAGATAATCCTGCATGCCGGTATCGACCAGGCCCGGCGCGAAGGCGCACAGGTGGCTGCCGGGCATTTCCGGCGCATACAACCGGATCAGGTTGTTCAGGGCTGCCTTGGACAGCGAGTAGCCACCCCAGCCGTAGTTCATGTTGACCGCGGCCCCGGAGGAAATGGCGATCACCTGCTCAACCGGGACCTGACGTTCGATCAACCAGTCGAGGATGATCTTGTTGGCCCATACATTGATGCGCATGATGTGTTCCAGGTCGTGGACATCGGTATTTGAAATTTCCTGGATGCGTCCCAGAATCCCGGCATTGAGCACGACCAGATCCAGCCGCAGGCAATCCGACAACAGCCGGTCCAGGCCTTCTTCCAGGGTGTTGAGGTTGGCGATGTCTTGCCGGCGATCGCGCAGCACATCGTCGTGTTTGGATTTCAGTGGGCAGCCACTACGGCTCATGCCCCAGACGATGGCGTCACGCTCCATCAGCGCCTCGGTCAATCCCAGACCGAGTCCACTGCTGTTGCCGGTGATAAAGACATTCATTGCTTAATTTCCTCCGATGGTTCGTTCAAACAGGTTCAGGATACGCTGATACTGGTCACGCCAGCTCGTCGGACGGGAAAATCCGTGCCGTTCCAGCGGATAGGATGCCAGTTCCCAGTTGTCCTTTTCCAGATCGATCAGGCGCTGGGCCAGTCGCACCACATCCTGGTACAAGACGTTGTCGTCGAGCATGCCATGGGTCATCAGTAGATGTCCTTCAAGTCCCTCGGCGAATTCGATCGGCGATGATCGGGCGTAAGCGTCCGGGTCGATCTGTGGCGTATTGAGGATGTTGGACGTGTAGGGGTGAGTGTAGTGGTGCCAGTCGGTGACCGGGCGCAGCGCCGCGCCGGCGGCGAAGGTTTCAGGGGCGTTGAACATGGCCATGAAGGTCATGAAGCCGCCGTAGGAGCCGCCGTACAGGCCCACTCGCTCGGGATCGGCGTCGTGTTCTTCAACCAGCCACTTGACCCCGTCGATCAGGTCCTCGAGTTCGGGCGTGCCCATCTGTCGGTAGATGGCGGTTCGCCAGTCGCGCCCGTAACCGGCGCTGGCGCGGAAATCCATGTCGAGCACGTGGTAGCCGCGCTCGGTCAGCAGGTTGTGAAACATCTGCTCGCGAAAATACGGCGGGTAGCGGTGCAGGACGTTTTGCAGATAACCGGCCCCGTGCACGAACAGCACCACCGGGCGGTCGGGCTGGCCGGCGTATTCGCCGCGCGCCGGGTAGAACTTCGACCAGATCGGTTCATCGACATGGCTCGAAGGCACCGCCACGATTTCAGGCTGTTGCCATTCCAGCTCGCGGAAGAACTCGCTGCGGGTATCGGTCAGCGCGGTGATCTCCCCGCCGTCGGCCGCGACCAGCCCCACCTGGGGCGGCAGGTAGGATTCGGAAAAGCGCACCAGGATCTGATCATGGCCAGGCAGCACGGCAAAGGACTCGATGCCGCGCTGCTCGGTCAGGCGAGTCAGTCTGTCCTCGCCAAGGTCTAGTCGATACAGATCGTACTCGCTTGGATGCGAGCGATTCGACAACAGCCAGACTGTTTCGCCATCGGCGCTGATGACCGGATTCATGACTTCGAACTCGCCGCTTGAATGCGCTCGTGCCGAACCGCTGTCGGCATCAAGCGAATAGAAATGACTGAAACCGGACTGCTCGGACAGCAACCAGATCCGGTTGGACTCACCCAGCCAGCCATAGTCGTTGAATGCCCAGTTGATCCAGGCCGGATCATTGAGGTGATGACGCGGGTTGAGTTCGGGGTCGTCCGGGTCCAGGCTGGCGATCCAGCGGTCCTTGTTGTCATTGGCGCGGATCATGAGGGCGGCACGCCGACCGTCTTGGCGCCATTGCATGCCAATGGTGCTGACGGCGCGTGCCTCGCCCTCGCTCAGCGGGTCGATGTCCTGTTCGGCCTTGAGTTCAGCAAGTGGATCTTCGAAGATCCCCGGCAGTGGATCGAGTTCGATCACGTGCTTTTCGCGCTCATGCAGGTCCAGCAGCCACAGCGCTTGCGGGGCCGGCACATTGCGTCCGACCCGGGTGCGGACACCCTCGATATCGACATAACCATCGACGGTGACATAGTGCGGCATCCGGCCGCTGCGACCGCCATCGTGGCCGGTCGGAGTCAAGGCCAGCAGCAAGTAGCGTCCATCGGGTGAAAGGCTCGATCCGATTGGCTGAACCGCCTCGCCCAGATACCAGGGCGCCGGTGAACGGGTCGGGTCCTGGCGGGCCGCGCGTTGCTGTTCCTGGCGCTGGCGGCGTTCGCTCTCGACATCCTCGCGCAGGCTGGAAAACAGCCGCAATTGCATCTGCGCCAGGTCATCGTCCGGGTCCTGGTCGGGGTCTTTCTCGAAGCGCAGATCGGTGACCGGCCAGCTCAGTCCGCTGTCGAGCTCCACACTCCACCACTGGTTGGCGCGCTGAAAATGCAACATGTCGCCATCCGGGCTGAATATCGGCTGGCGATCATCTTCGGTGGCGCGGGTAAGCTGTCGCGGAGTGTCGCGTCCGGGCTCGCGCACGAAAAGATTGCCATCGCGCACAAAGGCGGCTCGTCCGCTGGCGACATGAAAGACTGGGCTTTCGCCATCGATGGCGGCGTGGTCCTCGTAATCCAGGGCCTGATCGGTGCCCTCTTCAAGATCGATACGGCGTAAATCACGAATCTCGGCACCATCGCGTTTGATGCGATAGATCACCGCAGAGCCATCGAGCTGCCACCAGGCCGCCTCGACCGGCGAGCCCATCCACTCCGGGTCGGCCATGATCTGGCGAAGATCGATGTCGGCGGGGGTATGGGTCGGCAGCAGGAGCAGGAATAGCAGGGGGAGGAGGGGTTTCATGACAGGAAAGGCTCAAGGTTCAAGGCGCAAGGCTCAAGGATCAAAAGTAAAGGGATTCGGTCTCCGGTCATTGTACCTGTCTTGAGATGTCTCCCCGGAAACCGGAATCCGGAAACCGGAAACCGTACTTCGAACCTATTGCGAAAAACGATCGCCGAATACGCGATCACCGTAAATGATCGACAGCGTCTTGTTGAACGCCTGGATGCCGATGTCCAGGCCCATCAGACGACCGGGGATGTCATCGGCCGGGGGATGGATGCCGCCGTAGATGCGTGACAGCGAACATTCATCGGCGGCGTCGACATAACGTGCCCATTGCAGTACGAGATCCTGACTCGGTCCCTGCTCGAACTCCAGGAACTGGTTCTGTTCGATCGGATACTCGCCGAGTCCACCGGGAAAGAATTCGTCACCGGTGATGCGGGTCATGGCTTCGGCGGCGGCCCGACTGAAGGTGCTGTGGCCGGAAACGTAACCGGCAAACGGGGGCGTGATGAAGCCCGCGTCCTGGTAAGGCCACCATTCACCGGCCAGAACCCAATCCACGCCGGCATATTGACTGTCCGGATCGTCCACGTGACCGGCCCACGAGAGAACGGCGATCTTGCCGACATGGTCGGACAGATGCTCGTGGTGGCCACCGGGGGCGGTGCTGTCGCTGCTGATCACCTCGATCAGCCCCGGTTCCAGTGGCAGGCCATGCTCATGATAAGACGGTCCGTCCGGATCGCTGGACTGGCCCAGTTCGCCCATGTAGCGGATCGCCGAGATCGGCCGGACATAGTCGTAGTAGCCCTTCACGCTCCAGGCGGCGATGGCGGCGTCATGAACCGCGCCACCCAGCGCCAGGTAGGCCTTGACGTACCAGTCGCGGCCTTCGAGTAGTTCGCCCTGTCCGGCAAAACGCTTTTCAAACTGCGGATGGTCGGACACATCGTGGAGGATGGAAAACCAGTGGCCGGGTGGGGTTTCCGAGGCCGGACCATCGGCCCAGAACTCGGCCAGTATTCGGGTGTAATCGCCGCGCGGTACCCATTGCGGCTCATAGGGCTCGCCGGTGATCGGATTGAGATCATAGCCTTCACCATCATTGGTGCCGGGCGGATTGTTGCCCATGGACGCCGGCGAAATGTCGATCATCACCCCGTCGTCGGGATCGAGAAAGCTCGAGAACTCGATGACCTTTGCGAAGGTGGCGAAGAACTCCGGGTCGTCATCGGCCAGGAATGGCGGTGGACCGGGGTCCAGGTAAACCCACCATTCGTTGTCCCCACCGGCCGGATGAATGTCGAGATCCGATTCGCCCAGGGCAAAAGGCTGGACCCGGCCCCATTCGGGAGTCTCGAACGGAATGGGCTCTTCCAACGGAAAGCACTGCCCGAGTTGATCGCACCATTCGTCCAGATCGAATGATTGCCAGCGATCGGGGTAGGGGAGGTCCGGGTTGCCGAAGGCGTGTGGGTCGAGTGGCGGATTGACCGGCTGATAGAAAGTGGCCGCGTAGTCTTCGGCCTCGTTGGATCCGTCCGCCATGCCCCAGGCGATGATGGATTCGGCAACCCGGTTGCCGAGGGCGGCCGGGCTATCACCTTCGGTATCCTCGAACCAGGGGTCGTAACCCAGCGCGTCCATGCGATCGAAAAAGGACGGCAGAATGATCGGTAAACCCAGCGAGCTCTCGAAGCGATGCAACAGCAGTTGAAATGCTGCATGACTCATGGCTTCGTCACGCCCGGCTGCCGGGTCATCGACCGTGAGCTCCTCGACGTGCACGTGGCCCTGAAAACCGGGATCAAAGGCTGCCCAGGCATCCCACAATGCAATCGAGAGATGATGCAGGTTGCGGGCATGCACGGCTGGCCTGGCCCGATCATTGCTGATCGCTTCGAGCAGTTCTTCCTTCCATTGCCGCGGCACGGGATGGGACTCGCTGTCGGGTTCGGCAGCGAGTGGACCGGGCATCAGCAAGAGCGCCATCAGCGTGAGCACGAAAAGCCAATGGGCCGGGCGCTCGCCATAAGGGCACTGTCTTGACATGGACCGGACAATCCCGATCGGAAATTGAACATGGAATGGCTGCATCATGGGGCAATCGTCTGGAAGCGTGAATAAAAGATCTGATCGTCCGGGGACTGGTGAAGGTCGACCCATTGATTGATGGGCATGGCGTTGTATTCATCGATCTGGCCGTCGGGCCAGGCGACCCGTACCTGGTCGATCGTTTCCTCGGTATCCAGGCCAAACAACAACTCCGGCGGAGATGTGGACAGATAGTGATTGGGAATCTGCATCTGCCGGACTTGCTCCAGGTCGCCGGCCTTGACCGTGATTACCGCGCCAACGCCGGCGGTATTGGGTGCATCACCGCGCAGGCGGATCCCGAGCCAGTTGCGACCGAGTTCGGATGCATTGTTGCGATACACCCGGCCCGGGCCGCGGTTGTTCTGGATGAAGATATCGATATCGCCGTCGCGGTCAAAATCGAAGCAGACCACGCCGCGACCCTCGCCGGTATCGCCGGCGCCCAGCTCGACGGCCTGTTCGATAAAACTGCCGTCGCCCTGGTTGACATACAGGCGCGCCGCAGCGGAACTAAAGTTGGGATTGACCTGGCTCCAGCCATTGACCATGAACAGGTCCAGGTGACCATTGAGATTGAAGTCGGCCGCGCACGCGCCCCAGCCCCAGTCGCCATCGCGCACGCCGGCCGTTTCGGTCAGATCTGCAAACTGGCCGTGGCCATCGTTGACATACAGGCGGTTGCCGCTGTTGCCAACCGGGAATTCCGGCAGTTCGTGATAAATCGAGGTGACAAACCAGTCCGGATGGCCGTTGTTGTTGAAGTCGGCCACGGCTGCACCCATGCCGTTCTCATCGCTGATGACCTCGGTGGTGGCTAACAGATAGCCTTCGCCGTCCTGGTTGAGAAAGTACTGGCTGGTGCCGAAGTCGGCGGCAATCATGAGATCCGGCCAGCCGTTGCCGTTGAGGTCGGCAAAGTTCGGGGTAAAGGTGAAATCCTCTTCGGCGAACACCGGGGTCAATCCCCAGTCATCGCTGACATCGACCAGTTGATCACCCTGGTTGAGCCAGAGATACCCGCCCTGACCCCCCTCGAACTCATTCCAGTGAGCCGCCGCCAGGTCCAGCCGGCCGTTGCCGTTGACATCGGCGAAAGTAACCGAGAACTGTTCCTGCAATTCCAGGAACAGACCCCAATCTCGCGTTGCTTCGATGAATTCCGATCCATTGTTCAGGTAGAGGCGCAATCCAAAGCCGCGCACCCCCGGCAGCACCAGGTCGGGAAAACCGTTGCCGGTCAGGTCGGCAAAAGCGGCTCCGGTGGCATAGGAAGCAATGTTCGGGCCCTGGCCGACGGTCAGCCCCCAGGTCTCGGACACTTCACTGAATGTGCCGTCGCCCTGGTTTTCCAGCAGCAACCCGTTGGCCAGGTTGCCCTGGGGGATGTAGAGATCGATCAGCCCGTTGCCGTTGATGTCGGCAGCCGCCAGTCCGCCGGTCATGGCGTCCCGGGTGTCGAAATGCGGATGTTCGATCTGGTACTCGAACGTGACCCCGATCTGGTCGCTGATTTCGGTGAACTGCCAGGTGGATGCCCACACCATGCCCGGCGCCAGGATGCATACGGCCGCAGTCGATCTGGCCAGGCCAGGGAAAAACCGGGACGGTCGGCAAAAAGGGTCGAGAATGGAGCTCCTGGCCATTGATTCGTGATGCGAACATAAATTAAGGGGTGCATGAGAATATAGCCTTGTTTGCGGCCGCATTCCAGACCACGACCAATCAGCCATCTGCTCATGTCATGCCCCTTGACTGTGTGCGAATCTCGACCAATGTCTGCCCCGGGGTTGGGCGATGGCATTTGGGTTTGCACGATTCGAGTTTTCATCCTATAATAGCGAGCTCGATTGCGGGGTGGAGCAGTCTGGCAGCTCGTCGGGCTCATAACCCGAAGGTCGCAGGTTCGAATCCTGCCCCCGCTACCAGGTTTGAAGCAAAAGAGAAAAGCCCCTGGTCAAAGGGGCTTTTTTCGTTTTCGGACCCCGGAGTTTGCCGGGTCCAATGACTGTCAGGTGACAAGAACGATACATGGCTGCACGCGATCGACTTGAAATGCTGCTGGCGCCGCTGGTTGACGATCTCGGCTACGAGTACGTTGGCATCGAGTACTCGTCCAACCCGAAAAACCGGGTCCTGCGGTTGTATATCGATCGTTCGGGTGATGGTGTCAACCTGGAAGACTGCGAGACGGTCAGTCGCGAAGTATCGGCGCTGCTCGATGTCGAAGAGCCGATCCCGGGTCAGTACACGCTGGAGGTGTCCTCGCCAGGGGTGGAGCGCCCGCTGTTCACGGCCGAGCATTTTCGCGCTCATGTCGGCGAGCAGGCCCGCGTGCAGATGCTGGTGCCGGTGGATGGACGCCGCAAGTTCAAGGGCACCATCGTCTCGGTCGATGATGGCATGGTCTGCCTGGAAGTCGATGACCGGCAGTGGATGTTGCCGCTGGCCGAGGTGGGAAAGGCTCGGTTGGCGCCCGATCTGGACATGTTGTTTGCCGATCGGGAACAAATGGATGATTGATTTTTCTGGAAAAACTAGTCTGGACTGATATGCGATGAGCAAGGGCAAGGGCAAGGAAATTCTGCAGGTGGCCGAGGCCGTTTCCAACGAGAAGGGCCTGGACAAGGAGATCATCTTCGAGGCGATCGAAGCGGCATTGGCCTCGGCGGCCAAGCGACGTCACCCCGAGGACATCGAGGTGCGCGTGGCCATCGATCGCAAGAGCGGTGACTACGAGGCCTTCCGTCGCTGGGAAGTGTTGCCGGACGAAGACACCGAGGAGATCGAGTTCGAGACCGAGGATCGTCAGATTCGCCTGGCTGATGCCCGTGAGATCGACGATGGCCTCGAGATCGGGGATTTTATCGAAGAGTCCATGGAGCCACCGGAGTTTGGTCGCATTGCGGCCCAGGCCGCCAAGCAGGTGATCGTTCAGAAGGTTCGCCAGGCCGAGCGCGAGCAGGTCGTGGATGCTTACAAGGACCGGGTGGGCGAAATGGTCCATGGCAAGATCGAGCGCATGGAGCGCGGCGGCATCGTGCTGGATCTCGGCGAGAACGCAAAGGCATTTATCCCGTCGCGCCATACGATCCCGGGCGAAAACCCGCACATGCATGATCGCACGCGCGGCTATCTCTACGAGGTTCGACCGGACCAGCGCGGTCCGCAGTTGTTTGTCAGTCGCACCATGAATGAATTCCTGATCGAGTTGTTCAAGCTCGAGGTGCCCGAGATCGGCCAGGAGCTCATCGAGATCAAGGGTGCGGCTCGTGATCCCGGTCGGCGCGCCAAGATTGCGGTTCACGCACTCGATGCGCGCACCGATCCAATTGGCGCTTGTGTCGGCATGCGTGGCTCGCGTGTTCAGGCGGTGTCCAATGAGCTGGCCGGTGAGCGTATCGACATCATCATGTGGGACGAAAACCCGGCCCAGTTCGTCATCAATGCGATGGCGCCGGCCGAGGTCAATTCGATCATTGTGGATGAGGACTCAGGCAGCATGGATATTGCCGTCGACGAGGACAACCTGTCCCAGGCGATCGGGCGCGGTGGTCAGAACGTGCGCCTGGCCGCCGAGCTGACCGGATGGACGCTGAATGTCATGACCATCGAGGAGGCCGAGCAGAAAAGCGAGACCGAATCGCGATCGGTGCTCGAGATGTTCATGATCAAGCTCGACGTCGACGAGGAACTGGCCGGCATCCTGGTTCAGGAAGGTTTTACCAACGTCGAGGAAGTGGCTTACGTGCCCGAATCCGAGCTGCTCGACATCGAGGAATTCGATGAGAACATGGTCGCTGAACTTCGGCAGCGCGCGCGTGATGCCTTGTTGACCCAGATGATCGCCTCGGAGGAACAGCTCGAGGAGCATCGTCCCGAACAGGATCTGCTCGATCTCGACGGCATGACCGAATCGATTGCCTTCCGGTTGGCCGAGCAGGGTATTCGCAGCCGCGATGACCTGGCCGAGTGCGCTGTCGATGAACTTGAAGAGGTCAAGGGTCTTGACCCCGAGTTGGCCGCCGAGTTGATCATGAAGGCGCGCGCCCACTGGTTTACCGAAGAGTAATACAATCGACTCTAGCTGCAAGGAATTCTGAAACTATGTCGCAGGTTACCGTGAAACAACTGGCTGAAGTTCTGGGCGTGGAAGTTGATCGCCTGATCAGTCAGCTCAAGGACGCCGGGATCGAGGCCAGTGATCCATCGGCGGCGGTGACCAATGAAGACAAGAAAAAACTCTTGTCCTATTTGCGCACCAGCCATGGAAAAGGCGTGCTGGAGGACAACTCCGGGCCACGCAAGGTGACCCTCAAGCGCAAGACTGTCAGCGAACTCAAGGTGCCCACCGGTGGCGCCGGTCGCGGGCCGCGCGGACGTGGTGCGGCGCCCTCGCGAACGGTCAACGTGGAAGTGCGCAAGAAACGCACCTACGTCAAGCGCAAGGCGATTGCCGAACAGGAAAGCTCGGATCCGGATCGGGAAGCGGCCGCCAAGGCGCTCGAAGAAGCCCGGCGCTCGCGCGAGGAAGCCGAGCAGGCCGAACGCGAAGAGGCCGAGCGCCGCAAGGAGGAAGCCGAGCGGCGCAAGCAGGAAGAGCTCGAGCGCGAAAAGGCCGAAGAAGAAGAGCGCCAGCGGCGAGAAGCCGAGGAAGAAGAGCGTCGCAAGGTCGAAGAAAAGGAACGTGCACTGGCCGAAGCCCAGGCCCGTGTCGAGGCCAAGGTGGCGCGCCAGGCTGCCGAGCGCGAGGCCGAGCGCAAGCGCCGTGGTGGTCGTGAAGAAAAGCGTGACGAATCGCAAACGCGTTATGGCCGTGAAGAATTGCATGTCACGCCCAAGTCCAAGCGGCGCAAGCCCAAGCGCAAGGCCCGGGTTTCATCGACGCCGACCGAGCACGGCTTCCAGAAGCCGACCGAGCCGGTGCGCAGGGCCATCGAGATTCCCGAATCCATTACCGTGGGCGACCTGGCCAAGCTGATGGCGGTCAAGGCCGGTGAGTTGATCAAGGCGCTCATGAACATGGGCTCCATGGTGACCATCAACCAGACCCTGGACCAGGAAACCGCCATGCTGGTGGTCGAGGAGATGGGCCACGAAGCCAAGGTTGCCGAGGCCCACGATATCGAGCAGGAACTGGTTGCCACCGAAGAAACCGATGATGCCGAAACCATCACGCGTCCGCCGGTGGTCACGGTCATGGGGCATGTCGACCACGGCAAGACCTCGTTACTCGACCACATCCGCCGGGCCAAGGTCGCGGCCGGCGAAGAAGGCGGAATCACTCAGCATATCGGCGCCTACCATGTAAAAACCGAAAATGGCGTGGTGACCTTTCTGGATACCCCGGGTCACGCGGCTTTTACCGCCATGCGCGCGCGCGGCGCCCAGGCCACCGATATCGTCATCCTGGTGGTGGCCGCCGATGATGGCGTCATGCCACAAACCAAGGAAGCCATCCAGCATGCCCGGGCAGCCGGTGTGCCGCTGATCGTGGCGGTCAACAAGATGGATAAGCCCGAAGCGGACCCGGACCGGGTCAAGTCCGAGCTGGCCGCTGAGGAAGTCGTTCCCGAAGACTGGGGCGGCGAAGAAATCTTCGTACCGGTTTCGGCCATTACCGGCGACGGAATCGATGAGTTACTCGAAGCGGTCCTGGTGCAGTCCGAGGTGCTTGAACTCAAGGCCGCGCCGAGTCGACGTTGTCGCGGCGTCGTGGTCGAGTCGGCGCTCGACAAGGGGCGTGGGCCGGTGGCCACCATCCTGGTTCAGGACGGCACCTTGAAGCGCGGCGACATGATTCTGGCCGGCGAGGAATATGGACGCGTACGCGCCATGTTCGACGAGGGCGGCAACCCGATCGATGAGGCCGGCCCGTCCATTCCGGCCGAGGTGCTGGGTCTTTCCGGTGTGCCCAACGCCGGTGACGATGTACTTGCGGTCGCCGACGAGCGCAAGGCGCGCGAAGCCGCCGAACTGCGCAAGCAGTCAGCCCGCGAAGGTCGGTTGGCCGAGAAACAGGCAGCCAAGCTGCAAAACCTGTTCGACCAGATGGGCGAGGGCGTCAGCGGCGAAGCCCAGAACGTCAACCTGGTCATCAAGGCCGATGTCCAGGGTTCGGTCGAGGCCCTGAGGGATGCATTGACGCGTCTGTCCACCGAAGAGATCAAGGTCAACGTGGTGGCCTCCGGCGTGGGTGGCATCACCGAATCCGATGCCAGCCTCGCGCAGGCATCCGGCGCCATTATCATCGGCTTCAATGTTCGCGCTGATGCCTCGGCGCGCAAGATCATCCAGGAAGCCGACCTGGACCTGAAATATTACAGCGTCATCTACGATGCCATCGATGATGTCAAGAAGGCCATCAGCGGCCTGCTGGGCACCGAGGTCAAGGAAGAGATCATCGGCCTGGCCGAGGTCAAGGATGTGTTCCGTTCCTCCAAGCTGGGCGCCATCGCCGGCTGCCTGGTCGTCGAAGGTGTAGTGCGCCGGGCCAATCCCATCCGTGTTCTGCGTGACAACGTGGTGATCTTCGAAGGTGAACTGGAATCCCTGCGCCGCTTCAAGGACGACGCCAGGGAAGTCCAGGCCGGTACCGAGTGCGGTATCGGCGTCAAACAGTACAACGACGTCAAGCCCGGCGACCAGATCGAGTGCTTCGAGCGCATCGAAGTCCAGAGAACCCTGGACGAATGAACGTCAGTCGCGCCGAACGAGTCTCCGGCCTGCTCAGGCGGGAACTGGCCGAGATCGTCCACCGGGAGTTCGAGTACGAGCTGCCGCGTGGATTGATCAGCATCACCGATGTGGAAGTCTCGAAGGACCTGTCACACGCCAAGGCCTATGTGGCCGTACTTGAAATCGAGCAGGCCCCGGAAATCATCCGCTTTCTCAATGAAAACGCCGGCCAGGTCCGCCACCAACTCGCCGGCCGCATCCGCCTGCGCACCACCCCCAGCGTGAAATTCCTCCACGACACCTCGTCGGAATCCGGCCAACGCATTGAGCAACTCCTCGCCGCGGCGAGGAAAAGATAGGGGTCGGAAGTCGGAAGTCAGAGGTCGGAAGTCGGAAGTCGGTGGTCAGTAGTCAGTAGTCGGTAGTCGGTAGTCGGTAGTCGGTAGTCGGTAGTCGGTAGTCGGTAGTCGGTAGTCGGTCGGAACTCTGAACCCTTAAACCTTGATCCTTTTCCGGAAACCGGAAACCGTTCCCTTTCACCTGTCCCCTTTCACCTTTCACCTTTCACCTTTC
>SLKT01000141.1 GCA_007134485.1 Wenzhouxiangella sp.
AATGGAGGCTAGGCCCGGAGTCGAACCGAGGTACACGGCTTTGCAGGCCGCTGCATAACCACTCTGCCACCTAGCCTGAGTGACGCCTGATTTTAACGCATTCCGTGCTCCAGGCAAGAACATGATGCGCAAATGCGAAGGCCCCGAGATTCGGGGCCTCCGAAAAATCCTGGAGCGGGAAACGAGACTCGAACTCGCGACCCCAACCTTGGCAAGGTTGTGCTCTACCAACTGAGCTATTCCCGCAATCGAGCCGCTCATTCTATGATTTTTTGAGAATCTGTCAAGTCCGAATCGATCAAACCCGTTCCGGCGGCCAGGTTTTCAGCCAACCCACTGACTCGCCCCGAGATATCGGCGACAATATCCGGTTGATTCGGCAGCATGCATGTCGGCGCCAGGTAAGCGAACCCGATGAAAAAAGACGCATCCACATCGTCCCGGGAACAACCCGATCCCGAGCTTTCCGTCGTCATATCCGCGCTTGAGAGCGCACGGGACAGTGACCCGAAGTTCATCCTGGTCGGTTTGAGCGGCATGCTGGTCGACCTGCTGGTCTTCCTTGTCCTGATATGCATTGACGTCCGGCTGGGCTCGGCCCATATCGGCAGTTTCCTGGCCGCCATCACCATCAGCTTCATTCTCTACCAGGGCTGGGCCGCTCGCGGGATGCCGCACAACACCATGAGTCCGGCGACCCAGTATCTGCGGTTGTTCACCGTGGCGGCAATGGCGCTGTTCATTCGCGGTGGCGTCCTGGTCCTGCTTGTCGAAGTGTTCGGCATGTCCGAGATGATGGCCATCATTCCGGCCATTGCCGTCACCGCAAGCGTCGCCTGCCTGGGCCTGGTGTTCTACGTTTTCGCTTCGAACGCTTCAGGCATGATCCCCCATGTTCGCTGGCACCTGGTGGCAGCGGGTCTGTTTGCCTACGTGTTCATCCTGCGTGTGCTTTACATGGGCCATGTCGAACTGATTCCCGACGAGATGTATTACTGGGTGTACGCCCAGCATCTTGCCCTGTCGTACTTGGATCATCCCCCGCTGATCGCCTGGCTAATCGCGGCCGGAACCGGCCTGTTCGGCGACAGCATATTCGGAGTGCGCGCCAGCCTGATCCCCCTGACCCTGATCGGGGCCTGGTTCTTTTTCCGTTACGGGGCAGCCATGGGAGGCCGAACCGTCGGCTGGCTCTGTGTCCTGGCCTTTGCGGTCCTTCCCTTTTTTGCCGCGTCCGGCTTCCTGATGACTCCGGACGCGCCCATGATCGCGGCCTGGGCCGCTGCCCTGTACTTCTTCAAACGCGGCTTGATCGACGATCAGCCGCGCGCCTTCTACGGCCTCGGAATCGCCATGGGACTGGGGTTGCTGGCCAAGTACACGATCGCATTGCTGGCCCCGGCGGCCCTGCTGTTCATGTTGATCGACGAGCGCGCCCGCAAATGGTTTTTCCGTCCCCAGCCATACCTGGCCGTGGTCATTGCGACCTTGATCTTCATGCCGGTGCTGATCTGGAACTGGCAGAACGAATGGGCCTCATTCCTGTTTCAAAGCACCCGCCGCCTGCTTGAGAATCCGAAGACCACAAGTCACATGATTCTCGTGCATTCAGTGCTGCTGCTTTCACCGGTGGCTGCAGTAGGCGGAATCATGACCTTTTTCGGCATTCGGCATATTCTTGCACCGGAACTGCGCAATCGGCGTTTCATGTTGACCATGACGATTGTGCCCATGGCGGTCTTTGCACTCTACGGCTTGTTCACCGAGGTTCGCTTTCACTGGACTCCGCCTGTCTGGATTGCACTCCTGCCCATGATCATGACGCTGATCGTGGGTCAGATCTGGCGAAGCCGGGAGCGCTGCGGTCAATGGCAACGGGCCCTGATGACATTGTGGATACCCTCGATTCCAGTGCTTGTCATTCTGCTCGGGTTGCTGCTGCACTATCTCTCACTGGGCCTGCCCGGGATCAAGACCACCGATTTCGACGGCGGCTACCTGGGCTGGAAGGAAACGGCAGAGGTCGTGACGGAGGTTCACGATGATGTCGCCCGCTCGACCAGGCGGGAACCGGTAATTGCCGCGACTCGCAAGTGGGACGTATCCGCCGCCCTTTATTTTCACGGGCATGCACTACCGCGTGAATCCATCACAGCCAAAAACCTGGTCGGAATGCGCGGCGGAATGTGGGAGTTCTGGTTCGATCCCGACACGGACCCGCAAAGGCCGGTGATCCTGGTCAACTACAGACGACAACTGATCGAAGAGGCATGGATGGAGTTGGTGCTGGTCAATCCGGGTCCATTGCAAAAGCGCATCGTCAAACGTGACGGCCAACCGATTCGCAGGCTCTACTATCGCATTGCAGAGGGATTTCGTCCCGAAGAGCTTCGCCTGCCGGATCAAATACCCGACTCTACTCAGCCTTGATCGCCACCGGGTCGATAAATTTGCGCGGATAGGACTTGCACCGTGCGTGAAAGCTGGCACAATAACGCGGTTTTAACGATTCCTGCGGAAGGCCATGCCGAAAGACGATCATATAGAAATGGAGGGCAAGGTACTCGATACCCTGCCCAATACGATGTTCCGGGTCGAACTCGACAACGGACACATCATCACTGCGCACATTTCCGGGCGCATGCGAAAGAATTACATCCGGATCCTGACCGGTGATCGAGTCAAGGTCGAGATGACCCCGTATGATCTCACCAAGGGGCGAATCACCTACCGAATGAAGTAGCAATCGATTCCGGCGCCCATATCGGGCCTCTCAGGCCGGAGGCGTGGCGGATACCTCGGTATTGTCGCTGTTCGAGCTCACCGTCAGTTCCAGACCATCCTCGGCACGCTCGACATGCACGACCCCACCCACTTCCGACAACGGACCGAACAGCAACTCATCGGCAAGTGGACGCTTGATATTGTCCTGGATCACGCGTTTCATCGGCCGGGCGCCCATCTGCTCGTCGAATCCATGCTCGGCCAGCCATTCCCGCGCCGATCGTGAAACTTCCAGGGTCACACCCTTGTCGGCCAACTGATTTTCAAGCTCCATCAGGAACTTGTCGACAACTTCCAGAATGACACTCATGTCCAGTGAGCGGAATTGGATGATCGCATCGAGGCGATTCCTGAATTCCGGCGTAAACTGCCGACGAATCGCTTCCATGCCGTCCGGGCTGTGATCGGCCTTGGTGAATCCGATGCCGCGACGGTTCATCGCAGATGCGCCAGCATTGGTGGTCATGACCAGAATGACATTGCGGAAATCCGCCGAACGACCATTGGCGTCGGTCAGCTTGCCATGATCCATGATCTGCAACAGCAGATTGTAGACATCCGGATGCGCCTTTTCGATCTCGTCGAGCAACAGCACCGCGTGAGGTGACTGGGTGATCGCTTCGGTCAACAAGCCGCCGCGATCGAATCCGACGTATCCGGGGGGCGCACCCACCAGCCGGGACACCGAATGTGCCTCCATGTATTCCGACATGTCGAAGCGGATGAGCTCGATGCCCATGGTCAGGCTCAACTGGCGAGTCACCTCGGTCTTGCCGACCCCGGTCGGACCGGCGAACAGGAATGAGCCGATCGGGCGATCGGCATCGCCGAGACCCGAGCGTGACATCTTGATGGCAGCGGCCAGCGTGGTGATCGCCTCGTCCTGACCGAATACGACCATGCGCAGATCCCGCTCCAGGGTTTTCAGGGCATCACGGTCGGAACGCGAAACCTGGCGCGGTGGGATGCGCGCCATGCGCGCGACGACATCCTCGATTTCATGCACGCCCAATTCCGTGTGGCGCTCGGACTCGGGCTTGAGGCGCTCACGGGCTCCTGCCTCGTCGATCACATCGATGGCCTTGTCCGGCAGGTGCCGGTCATTGATATGGCGGGCCGAAAGCGTGGCGGCCGCTTCGAGTGATTCCGGGGTGTAGGTGACGCCATGATGGTCCTCGAAACGGTGCTTGAGCCCGTTCAGGATTTCAATCGTTTCGGCGACCGTCGGTTCGATGATATCGATTTTCTGAAATCTGCGGGCCAGGGCGCGATCTTTCTCGAAAACGCCACGATATTCCTCGAACGTCGTCGAGCCAATACAGCGCAGTTCGCCATTGGGCAGCACCGGTTTGATCAGGTTCGAGGCATCCATGACCCCACCGGAAGCCGCGCCTGCACCAATGATGGTGTGGATCTCGTCGATGAACAAGACCGACTTGTCACGCTCGCGCAATTCGGCCAGAACCGCCTTGAGCCTCTTCTCGAAGTCACCCCGGTACTTGGTCCCGGCGAGCAGCGCGCCCAGGTCCAGGGCCCAGATTTCGGCATCGAGCAGCACTTCGGGCACATCGGCCTCGACGATCCGGCGCGCCAGCCCCTCGGCAAGGGCTGTCTTGCCAACCCCGGATTCACCGACATACAGTGGATTATTCTTGCGCCGACGGCACAGAATCTGGATGGTGCGCTCGACTTCCAGGGCACGACCGATCAGCGGATCGATCTTGTCATCTCGAGCACGCTCGTTGAGATTGGTGGCATAGGCGGCCAGCGCCGACTTGTCCTCGCCGCCTTCGGCTGACTCAACCTTTTCGGCAGCCTCGGAGCCGCCGACATCGCTGCCCTTGCGCGTGATGCCATGGGACAGAAAATTGACGACATCCAGACGCGACAGATCCTGCTTGCCCAGCAAATAGACCGCGTGCGAATCCTTCTCGCCGAAGATCGCGACCAGCACATTGGCGCCGAGCACTTCCTTGCGTTCGGCGGATTGCACATGATAGAGGGCGCGTTGCAGGACGCGCTGGAATCCGACCGTTGGCTGGGTATCGCGCTGATCCCCGGCCGACAGCACCGGAATGGTCTCATCAAGTATCTGACTCAGCTCGTGACCCAGCACCTTGATATCCACTCCACAGGCCTCCAGCACGCCTCGCGCTGACTGGTTATCAAGCAGGGCGAGCAGCAAATGCTCCACGGTCAGAAACTCGTGGCGTTTGCTGCGGGCCGTGTGGTAGGCCTGCGATATCGAAAGTTCAAGATCCTTGCTGAACATGATCGGAAATCAACCCGCGTAGTCGTTATCGCTAAGACCAGTATGCCGCAATATGATTCCCGGATGTCGACAAACGTTCATGCCGGCTCACAAATCAGTCGCCGGCTTCCTCGAGGGTGGACTGCAGGGGATGCTCGTGCTCGCGTGCATACTCATTGACCATGACCACCTTGGTTTCGGCGATTTCATAGGTGTAGACCCCGGCCACGCCGCGACCGCGCGTGTGAACATGCAGCATGACGCTGGTGGCCTTGTCGTGTGAGAGCCCGAAAAAGCGTTTCAGGACCTTGACGACGAATTCCATCGGTGTGTAGTCGTCATTGAGGATGACGACCTTGTACAGCGGGGGTTTCTTGACTTTCGGCCTGGCCTCCTGAAGGGCCAGGCCACCGGTGACTTCGCCGGATTTCTGCTCGTCTTGACTCATCGGATGCCGCAACAGCGATCATGATTTTCCATCAAGCATACTGCGGCACAATGAATTTCTTTTCAAGCCGCCTTATTAACCCGGCAGGTCTGTAGATCGCATTCAGCCGCAGTGTGGCTTTCGACAGCAAGGCAGCGAAACGCCGCTGTAGTACTCCTACAGCAAGTTTCGATAACGCAGACTGACGAAAGCCACACTGCGGCCTCTCTTGTCAACAACCACCGGCTAAAGCCGGTGGCTTGCTTTTACGGCTCAAAGCCGGATCGATCGGCCGTTCGGCCGATTTACACCACGCTGAAGTCATCATCCGGCTCCGGGGGCTGTTGCGTC
>SLKT01000167.1 GCA_007134485.1 Wenzhouxiangella sp.
CCATATCAGGCATCATGCGTTTCCTCGAGGGAGATCAAGGACAAGACCATGGCAAAGAATCAGCGCGATACGGTTCACCATCTGCACGGCGAGTCGGAGGGCGGGGCGTTCGATGTGCCGGCCGATCAGCTTGAGCGGGTCATTGCCCGGGCCAGTGTGTTGCAGCATGCCGCCGGGGATAGTGAGCAACGGCGGCTGAGCGAGGGTGAAATCATCAGCATTGGCAAGGAGGTCGGCCTGGAGCCGGATCATGTCCGACGCGCGCTGGCCGAGTATCGAGCTGATTCGCTGGCCCCGCCCGAGCCGGAGGAACATCCGTTACTGACTCGATTGCTGGGGCCATCCCACGTCCGCGTGCGCCGGGTCATCAAGGGCCATGCCAGCGAAATTCACCGCCAGTTCGAACATCGACTGCGTTCGGAGGAACGCATGCGCCCGATTCGTCTGCGCGGCACCGAGTCGCTGTGGGAACCCGATGAAAGCTGGACCGGTAAACTGAGCCGCGCACTGGACTTGGAAGGCCGCGGTTACGAGCTGTCACAACTGAAGTCGATCAACATCGTGGCCGCGCCGGCCTCGACCAGCGAAGCCATGGTCACGCTGACCGCCGATCTGAGCGAAGCACGCAAGGAGCAGTGGCAGGGCTGGGCCATGGCCCTGTTCTTCATCAGCCTGTTCGTGCTGGTTCCGTTCTTTTTCAGCAAGGCCTGGTTGTGGCTGCTGCTGGTGCCGGCGCTGCTCGGCGCCGTGGGCGCTGCCTGCCTGTTCATACACACCAGCATGAACAGCAAACGCCGCCGCGCCGCCTTGCTGCTCGAAGGGCTGCTGGATCAGCTCGAACGTCGTTAGGCATGGAGTTCTGGGGTTTGAATCCCGAGCCCGGTTCCGAACTCGCAGTCAGAGCGCAAACAGAAAAACCTTTGTAAACGCAAAGACGCCAAGGTCCTAATGAATTCTTTTTTCTTGGCGCCTTTGCGTCTTTGCGTTTCAAGGTTTTGTTTTTATCAAAAAATCAACAACCTAAGGATTTGTCCATTGAGATCTTTATGCGGTGATCGGACATAAATCTTGCAAATTGACGAGTAATTCTGGTATAAAGGCGGGCTAGTTTTCACAATTCCAGGAATTACCGTCATGTCTCGAGTGTGTCAGGTCACCGGCAAGCGTCCGCTGGTCGGAAACAACGTGTCCCACGCAAACAACAAGACCAAGAAGCGTTCGCTGCCGAATCTGCACAGCCACCGTTTCTGGGTCGAGAGCGAGAACCGCTGGGTGAAGCTGCGCGTGTCCACCAAGGGCCTGCGCATCATTGACAAGAACGGCATCGACAAGGTCCTGTCCGACCTGCGTGCCCGTGGCGAAAGAGTCTAAGGAGAGTCATCATGGCTGGAAGCGCAAGAGACAAGATCAAGCTGGTATCCACCGCCGGCACCGGTCACTTCTACACCACCAACAAGAACAAGAAAAACACCCCGCACAAGCTGGAGTTCAAGAAGTACGATCCGGTCGTGCGCAAGCATGTGGCTTATAAGGAAGCGAAGATTAAGTGAAGGCTGGGGGCTTCGGCTCCCGGTGGTTGGGATTTGAGGCGCCGGGGCTTTGCTCCGGCGTTTTGTCTTTTTGGGAGACGGGAGACGGGAGACGGTAGGGCTAGCTTGGCGGGCGCGACTGTTTGACGGTGATGAGTTTGTTGATCATTGCGTAAACGCGGTGCAGCTTCTCTAAGACTGGATCAGACTCTTGCAACAGAGTGAGTTCGCTCGCGATTTGCAACTGCGTATCGAGCTCCATCAAAGAACCCCGCGCAATCTGCAAGTATCTGATGAACTCCTGATTGCCTCCTCTCCCTGCTCCTTCGGCAATATTACTGGGCACACTGAGAGCTGATCGCTGAACCTGAGAAGTGAGGCCGAATCGATGTTCGGCTGGGAATTTTCCCGAGATTGAGTACACCGACTTCAGTAAATCAATCGATTCGCGCCAGACCCGGAGACGATAATGCGCCGGAGCTTGCCTTCGCCGCCGATCCTTGGTGGCATTCGCCTTTCCGTCTCCCGTCTTCCGTCTTCCGTCTCCCGTTTTCACACCAACCCCCTCTCCGCCAGACTCACCACCTCGGCATCGCCGACAATGAAGTGATCCAGCAGGCGAATGTCGACCAGGCCAAGGGCGTCTCTGAGGCGGCGGGTGATGGCCAGGTCGGCCTGGCTGGGTTCGGCGATGCCCGAGGGGTGATTGTGGGCGACGATCAGGGCGGCGGCGCGGCGGGCCAGGGCTTTTTCTACCACCACCCGGGGGTGGACGTGGGCCGAGTCAATGGTGCCGGTGAACAACTCCTCGAAGGCGATGACCCGGTGACGGGTATCCAGCATCAGTGCACAGAACACTTCGTGCGGACGATCGCGCAGAGCGGCACGCAGGTATTCGCGCGTCGCCTGAGGGCTGGTCAGGGGCTTGCCGCGTTCGAGGGATTCTCGCAAGTGACGGCGGGCCAGCTCCAGGGCGGCGTGAATCTGGGCGTACTTGGCTGGTCCCAGGCCCGGCATGCCGCACAGGTCCTCACGCGTGCATTCCATCAGCCCACGCAAGCCTCCGAAATGGCGGATCAGCTCGCGAGCCATGTCCAGCGCGGAGCGACCCCGGGATCCCGTACGCAGCAGGATCGCCAGCAATTCGGCATCGCTCAAGGTATTCGCGCCACGCTCCAGCAACCGCTCGCGGGGACGTTCAGTCATTGGCCAGTCAGCGATTCGCATACAATTCCTTTCTTGATTCCAGTGGAAGGCTTATTCTGTGCAGTGTGAATCGCTGCAACCATAGGCAAAGGCTGCACCTCAGCCTAGGAAAATGACTCGACAAGGGCTTCAATGACTGGTCAGACAGAGGCAAGAAAAATCATTGTCGGTGTGACTGGCGGGATCGCCGCCTACAAATCGCCCGAACTGGTCCGCCGGCTGCGCGATTCCGGCGCCGAGGTACGCGTGGTCATGACGACCGGCGCGAAGGCTTTCATCTCGCCGCTGACCCTGCAGGCGGTCAGCGGTCACCGCGTCCATGAGCATTTGCTCGATGCCGATGCCGAGGCCGGCATGGGCCATATCGAACTGGCACGCTGGGCCGATGATCTGATCATTGCACCAGCCACCGCCCATGTCCTGGCACGACTGGCCACCGGCATGGCCGATGATTTGCTGGCCACCCTGGCCCTGGCCACCGAAGCACGCATCTGGCTGGCACCCGCCATGAACCGGGCGATGTGGCAGTCTCGGCAAGTCAGCGACAACTGTCGCCGGCTGGAAGAACTCGGCATGTACCTGCTTGGTCCGGGTGATGGCGGCCAGGCATGTGGCGAAACCGGTCTGGGACGGATGCTGGAACCGGACGAATTGGTTGCCGAGGTCATGACCGGCAGCGCCAGCCTGGCGGGCAGATACTTCATCATTACAGCCGGCCCCACCCACGAACCCCTCGATCCGGTCCGATTCCTGGGCAATCGCTCGTCCGGGCGAATGGGGTTTGCCCTGGCGCAAGCGCTGGTCGAGGCCGGTGCACGTGTGGATCTGGTCACCGGACCGGTCAACCTGGCCACCCCGGCCGGTGTTCGCAGAACGGATGTACAGACGGCCGATCAGATGCTGACCGCCGTTTTCGAATCCATTTCCGGGGCCGATGGTTTCATTGGCGTAGCTGCAGTGTCTGACTATCGCCCGTCCGAAGCAGCCGCCGACAAGATCAAGAAAACCGGCGAGTCCCTGACACTGCAGCTCGAACCCAATCCTGATATTCTCGCCAGCGTAGCCAAGAGCGAGAAGCGTCCCTCGCTGGTGATGGGGTTTGCCGCCGAAACACGGAACCTGGAGGCAGCCGCAAGGGGTAAACTGAAAACCAAGAAGCTGGACCTGATCGCGGCCAACCTGGTTGGAAACGGTTTGGCCTTCGACCGTCCCGACAACGCCCTGGAAGTCTTTTCGGAGCAACATCACTGGCGACTGGAGCGACAATCGAAGATGGCTCTTGCTCGACGCCTGACAGCCATCATCGCCGAGCAGTTGAGCAGTGAAAGGAAGACAGCATGAGGGAACTGCAAGTACGCATCCTGGATGATCGCCTGGGCTCTGAATGGACCCTGCCGGACTATGCAACGCAAGGATCGGCGGGACTTGATCTGCGCGCCTGCATCGAAGAAACGCTGCATCTCGATCCCGGCCAGACCGCCCTGATACCATCGGGCATGGCCATTCATCTGGATGACCCGGGTCTGGCTGCGGTCCTGCTGCCGCGCTCGGGCCTGGGGCACAAGCAAGGGCTGGTTCTGGGCAACCTGGTCGGCCTGATCGATAGTGACTACCAGGGCGAGGTCAAGATCTCGTGCTGGAATCGCGGCGCGGATCGCATCGAGATCGAGCCGGGACAACGCATTGCCCAGCTGGTCGTGGTGCCGGTTGTACAGGTTCGTCTCAGGACTGTCGAGTCTTTTGAACAGAGCGAAAGGGCCGGCGGCGGTATCGGTCATACCGGGACTCATTGACCATGAGGAATCTCATATTCGGTGACCAACATGACCGGCCCGGCCCCGCACGGCTGGGCGGGCTGCTTGCGATCGCTCTGGGGCTGTTCGGAATCGGCCTGGCGGCATTCTTCCTCTACGGCAGTCTGCAAGCACAACTGGTACTGGAACAATCGAGTCGAGCCGCCGACGACATGGCGCGTGAAATTTCCACCGAACTGGCCCACGTACAGTCCACCCTGCGCGACCCCCAGGTCATGGAACTGGCCGCGGAGGCTGTCGAACAGGATGGCGGTAGCAGTGAAGCATTGCTGCGCTCAGTTCGCGACCGTGGCTTGCGCAATATCATCGATCTGCGCGCATTCGGAACCGAAGTCGAGGACATCGAGTTCGGTGATTACCCGGAGCCGGACTTCACGGTCGTGGAAATGCTCCTCGAGGCGCGACGCCAGGGCCAAGGCACCATCCAGGTTCATTACCCGGGCACGGCCAACGAGAACCTGGCCTTTGCCCAGGCGATCCGGGTCAACGATGACGTGCACGGTATCCTTTTTCTGCGCCTGTCGGTCAGCATGGTCACCAGCCTGCTTGATTCGCTGGGGCCGCTGGAATATGTCGCACTGGTCCAGGGCAGCGATGACAACGCACCGGTACTCAAGTCACTGGGGTTCATCTCGCGAGATCGTCAGCGCTACAGCGAAATCTCCGGGTCGCGACTGAACCTGGCCTGGTCGCGCTCGACCCTGGTCGCTCCGCTGCAAACCAACGGAATTGTCATCCTGGCCGGACTGTGCCTGATGCTGATCATTCTCGGCTTCTGGCTACGCAGACAGGCGCCAGCCGTTGGACCATCGGAAACCACCCGATCATCGCGACCGGAAGCGGATGCGGTCACGACCGTGGAGCCCTTCCCCGAGGCCAAATCCAGCCAGCAGCGGCAAAAGCCTGAACCAGAGCCCCGGATTCAGTCACGCAAACAGGAGTCGGTAGGCGAATTGCCGGACTGGTTGATGGACAGCGATGATTCGGAAACCGATGCCGAGCCGCTACCTGACTTCGAGCAGCGCGCTGCTGATGACCTTCCGGATCTGCCGGACACGCTCGACGATCGCGTTGCAGAGCCCGACCTGTCCGGCTTGCCTTTCGACGACGATTTCGACCTGGACCCGCCCGAAGCCGCTCGCTCGCGGGATTCCGAATCACTCACCGAGACTGACCAGGAACCAACGTCCAGCATGGATGAGGTTTCCGAATTCGAGCCTGAGCCTGAGCCTGAGCCTGAGCC
>SLKT01000163.1 GCA_007134485.1 Wenzhouxiangella sp.
ATCTCTCAGCCGGCACCACTTTCTGTTAGGGATCAGGGGTCAGGATTCAGGGATCAGGGTGATCGGAGTCGCATTCGAACTCCCGACCAATAAACAATCGTTCGAACCGAGCCGAAGGCGAGCTCGATGGCGCGAAGAGCCATCCATCTCTCAGCCGGCACCAAGTTTTTCTAGGGGTCAGGGCTCAGGATTCTGGGGTCAGTTAACCAGACTGGAGGTGCCGCCTTTGTTGATCTGGATCCCCTTAATCCCAAAACATTGGAGGTTTTTCGCAACAGTGTGCCCGGTCTGGTCCCGTTGGTTGAATCACTGGTCGGTTTTCATCAGGAGTGCGGAATGCCCTTGGGTTATGTGGAGGGTGCTCATACCAATTTTGCCGACCCTGGCAAGGACGAGGACCGCGTTCCCGATTTCCGGTTTTCAGGTTTTGTTGCCTATGAGGGGGCGAATTGACGATACTGTTCGATCTGGATGGCCACAATGAGTTTTCTTCGGTCTTGATCGTAGTGGCTGACCTGGCACCTGCTTTGGCTTTTGGCGGCCCGGGTGCTGGCGGAAAGGTCACATTGGTCGGGCATGAGAAAGCGCATATCAGGCAGAGATTCTGTTTTGCGAGTAGCAATGGGCTAAACTGAACCGGTCAAATGACGTCGGTACATTCAACGCATCAATCGCCTGAAATGGATCTCCGGCCTTATCTGGAAGTCATGATTGAACGCCGTGCTTCGGACTTGTTTTTCAGTGCCGGTGCGCCGATTGGTATCAAGATTGAGGGAAAGACAGAATATCTGGATGATCAGCGGTTGTCGGGCGAAGCCGTCACGCAATTGATCTTCTCGATTTTGGCACCGTCCCAAGTCGATGAGTTCGAACGCGAACTCGAACTCAATCTGGCCCATTCGGAAGATGGTGTTGGGCGCTTTCGCATCAATGTATATCGCCAACGAGGCTCCCTGGCCATGGTGGTGCGACATGTCAAGGACCGAATTCCGTCAATTGAGGAGTTGAACCTTCCTCTGGTTCTGAAAGACCTGGTGATGGAGCCGCGTGGACTTGTGCTGGTGGTTGGGCCGACCGGTTGCGGCAAGTCGACCACACTGGCATCGATGATCGATTATCGAAGCACGAATCAAAGTGGACACATCCTGACCGTTGAGGAGCCGATCGAGTTTCTTCACAAGCACAAGAAGTCGATTGTCGATCAGCGTGAAGTTGGTCTCGATACGCATAGCTACGCCCAGGCATTGAAGAACGCCATGCGTGAGGCACCCGATGTCATCCTGATCGGGGAGATTCGAGACCGCGAAACCATGCAACATGCGATTGCCTATGCCGAGACAGGTCACCTGTGCTTGTCCACCTTGCACTCGAATAACGCCAACCAGGCTCTGGACCGAATCATCAATTTTTTTCCTGATACGGCCCATCGCCAATTATTTGTCGATTTGTCGCTGCATCTTCGCGGAATTGTCAGTCAGCGCTTGATCCCCGGCGTGGATGGCAAGCGAATCCCGGCCGTGGAGCTGTTATTGCATACCCCATACGTGGCCGATCTGATTCGCCAAGGAGAAATCGCAGAGCTCAAGGAGGCCATCAAGAAAGGGGGACAGCATGGCATGCAATCATTTGATCAGGCCTTGTTCAAGCTGTACGCGACCGGCAAGGTCACGGCTGACGAAGCGCTTGCATATGCCGACTCGCGTAATGACCTGGGCCTGGCTATTCGTCAAAGTGCCGGCCACTCAGGCGTGCCGGAACGCTGGGCTATTGATTCGGACG
The DNA here is from genome assembly GCA_007134485.1 of Wenzhouxiangella sp. Taxonomy (GTDB): domain Bacteria; phylum Pseudomonadota; class Gammaproteobacteria; order Xanthomonadales; family Wenzhouxiangellaceae; genus Wenzhouxiangella. The sequence goes on from SLKT01000163.1 coordinate 1,780, forward strand.
AAGGTTGAACAATCAAGCGGCGCCTCCATGGCCGTCAGTTCCGGGTCATTGAAACTGACCGGGCAGCCACGTTGGATTTAGGTATCGGCCGTTGCTCCCTGGCTTGCGGCAATGTTCTTGATGGTGCTGTGAATGTCGGCGTGGATCTTGTCCTGCATGTCTGTATCGAGCGTCTGTATGGCGCCAATCAACTCGGCGGAATCCGAGATACCTTGATGCCTTGCCTGTCCTGATAAACCACCGATTCACCAGTCTCGAGTGATCACAGGTCTGAGAGCGAGTTTCTGGTTTCTCGTGTCAACGGATGGTCCTCTCCCAGGACCACCTGGTAGCCGTTGAGCGCTTCCTTGAGATATTTCTCGGCTTCCTGCGTGTTGCCAGCACGGGCCTGGAACTGTCCCAGGTTGCGCAAGGTGTGCAGGGTTTCGGGATGCTGGTTACCGAGGCCCTTTCGTTCGATGTCCAGCACTTGCAGAAAGTAGCGCTCGGCCTGCTCAGGCCGATCCTGAGTGACCATCAGCCGAGCCAACTGGCGCAAGGTGTTCAGCGTTCGGAAATGAGTCTCGTCATGCACTTCCAGCACGATTTCCAGGGCGCGCCGCAGCATGGTCTCCGATTCCTCGTACTTGCCCAGCTCTCGATACAGCGCCCCGAGTCCGGTCATGGTGAAAGCGGTGTCGCCATCCCATTCTCCAAGCGCCTCCAGCCGTCCCTCCAGCGCCCTGTCATAGAATTGCCGCGCCTTGTCCAGATCGCCAAGATGAAAATACATCGAGCCCAGGCTATTGATGGAGAGCAAGGTGGAACGGTGCAGCTCTCCTTTGGTCGGCAATTGCAATTCCAGCAGTTCCTCGAGGGTCGCCACGGACTCCGCATACTGACCGCGAATTCGTTGCAGATGATGCAACTCCCTCATCGATTCCTGGGTGTCGGGATGCGCCCGGCCCAATTCTCGGCGGCGGATTTCCAGTGCAGTGGATTGCGGCTCGATCGATTGGTGCACCAGTCCAACATTGCGGAGCGTCGTCGCCAGGGTTTGCAGTAGCTTGGCTTGCACTACAGGCTGCTTGGCGAACTGTTCATGGATGGCCTGGCGAGAGTGTTCGAAGATTGCAAGGTCGAGGGATTCCAGCGCGAAGTTGGTGAAGTTGACCGTCGAAAGCAGGCCATCGAGCATCTGCGGCCAATGGCCGGATAGCGCTTCCGGATCCGACGGTGCCCACTCGGCGTCAATCAAACTTTTGCGCAGACTTGAGCGCATGTCAGCGCCCATCGTTTCGGCATCGATGCCGGCAAGTTGGGCTTCCTGGAAGCCCACAACCTGCGCCAGTTCCGTTGCATGACGTTCGGCACGATCCCGTTCCTGGCCGGCCTGCTGATACATGATCAGAGTCGCGACAAGCCCGATCACGAGGGCGCTAGCCGTGGCAACGGTTCCCCCGACCAGGACGGGGTTGCGACGGATGAACTGCCTGGCGCGATAGGGGCGGTCGTGAGAAAGCACGGAGATTGGTCGATGCTCCCCGCAGGCTTGCAAGTCAGCGAGCAGCTCCGATGCAGAACGATAACGCAGATGCTGTTGCTCGTTGCACGCCTTGTCAATCATGGCGCCGAGCTCACGACTTCTGGAATGGCCGGCAGCAGCGACCTTCGCGCAGACGTCATCACCGCTGATGGCGCGGGTCTGACCGGTCAACAGCCAGCACAAAAGTGCGCCGAGTGCCCAGATGTCGCTGGCTGGTGTGATTTCATTACCGTCGAGCAGCTCTGGAGCAGCGAATGCCGGTGTCAGGGCCCGAACGCCTTGCTCGTCTGTCCTGGATGATCCCATCAGCTGGGCCACGCCAAAATCCATCAACTTGACGGTGCCATCGTCGCGCAACCGCACATTGGCCGGCTTGATGTCACCATGCACGATCAGCCGTTGATGGGCATGGGCGGTGGCCTCGACCAGGGTTTCGAAAAGTGCCAGTCGCCGGGAAAGCGTGGGTTTGGAGTCTTCCAGCCATTGCTCCAGGTCGAGCCCTTCGATCCATTCCATGACCAGATAGGGTTCGTCCTCATCGGTCAGTCCGGCATCAATCAGGCGGGTCACTCCTGGATGATCCAGTCTGGCCAGAAGCTGGCATTCGTGACGCAAGGATTCGGCCAGTGCGGATCGTTGCGAGCCGATCAACTTGATGGCGACATCCATCTCGAAAGTGCCGTCAGCGCGTTCGCCGCAGTAAACCTTGCCCATTCCGCCGGCGCCCACATAGGCATTGATCTGCCAGGGCCCGAGCCGGGTTCCGGGCTCCAGATCGGGCGTTGGTGGCGAGGCATGATCATTCAGCAAGTCCGAGGCCAGAGGCGCCGGCGAATGCTTGAAAAGGCTTACGGTGGTCCGGCTTTCCCTGGCCAGGGGCACGAACCAGTGCGCCAGACGCGGATACTGCTTCGCGATTCGCGCGATGAAAATCTGCTGCTCTTCGGCGGTCTCCAGCGCGAGATATGAGTCCAGCAACCGATTGAGAGCCCGGCGCCGAAAAGGGGTTAATGGGAGTGGCTTGCTTTTCGAGATGGTTGTCTGACCCCGGGTGATCCGAAACTTTGCATTTCAGGGTAACGCATTAACTGAAGTCGGGCCGAGCAGCACATGCGCCAGTTCGCGAGAAGATGCAAAAGAGGTTCAGGCAGCCTGGTCGTGATGGGCCTGGTTGGCCAGGCGCTCGAAGTAGTTGAATGTCAAATCGATTTGTTCGGTCGCGCCTTCGGCGCGATTGACCACGGCGCGGTAGGCAGCGTTTTCCGGTCGGTCCTTGGCATACCAGCCCAGGTGCTTGCGGGCGATGCGAACTCCGGCCTGCTCCCCGTAGAACCGGTGCAGGGCGTGCAGATGAGAGATTAGGATATCGCGGATCTCGGCCAGTCCGGGTTCGGGCAGCAGCTCGCCGGTATCGAGAAAGTGCCGGATTTCAGTAAAGATCCACGGCCGGCCCTGGGCCGCGCGCCCGATCAACAGACCATCGGCGCCGGTGTGATCAAGGACTGTTCGGGCTTTTTGGGGGGAATCGACATCGCCGTTGGCCAGTATCGGAATGTCGATCTGTTGCTTGATCGCGGCAATGGTGTCGTATTCGGCGCTGCCGGTATATTTCTGATCGCGGGTGCGCCCGTGAATCGCCAGTGCGGCGATGCCGCAGTCTTCAGCGATGCGGGCGATGGTCGGGGCATTGCGCTGATCCGCTGCCCATCCGGTGCGGATTTTCAAGGTGACGGGAACTTCGACGGCACTCACCACGGCTTCCAGTATGCGCTTGACCAGTGCCTCGTCACGCATCAGCGCCGAGCCGGCCCAGGCCTTGCAGACCTTTTTCGCCGGGCAGCCCATGTTGATGTCGATAATGTCGGCGCCATGCTCGACATTGTGTTGAGCCGCCGCGGCCATGCGTTCCGGGATGGTGCCGGCGATCTGCACGCTCACCGGGCCGGGTTCCCCGACATGGTCCATGCGCTTGATGGACTTGGTGGTGTGCCACAGACCGGGGTCCGATGTGGTCATTTCGGTGGTCGCCAGACCCGCGCCTAGTCGCCTACACAATTGCCGGAACGGCTTGTCGGTCACCCCGGCCATGGGCGCCAGTCCCAGCGGGTTGTCGATGTTGTACGGGCCGATCTGCATGCTGGTGATCCGATTGGCGAGTCGTGTCCGTGCGGGTCGAGTTGAAGTACCGAGTGCATCCGGTTGTTCTTGTTGTATTATGACAGCGCATTGTTGCAAGGCGGGCACTGAAATTTCGTCGCCTGCCGGGAATACGAGGCCAGGCTTGTTGATTAAACAGGAAATGTGATCATGTCGGAAAATGAGGAACGTCGGCGCTTTCACCGATTTCCATTTCATGCCGACTGCCAGCTTGCTCCGACTGGCAAGGACCCTGTCCATTGCGAACTGCTGGACTTGTCCATCAATGGCGCCTTGTTGAAGGTCGAGGAGTCCTTTCGTGAAGAAGTGCTGCCCGATTCCCATCTGCGACTTCATTTCAACGGCCAGATCAATGGCAGCCGAGTGTCTCTGGAAATGTGGGTCACGGCCGTGCGGGTCCAGCGGGATCAGGTCGCCTGCCGGTTCACGGCGGTGGATGCCGAGAGTTTCGAGTCGCTGAAGAATCTGGTGGCCGAAAACCTCGGTGAAGTCGAACTGCTTGATCGCGAGCTGACCCAGCTCGATTACTGGCCGGGACTATCCATTTCACCGGGCAATTGACTGAACCACTCGGTCATCACCGTTTCGAGTTCGGCCAGGCCCTGACCGGTGGTGGCCGAAAAAACCTGCACTCCGACCCGCTCGTCAATGCGCTTCCTGACCGACATCAGTGCCTCGTTCTGCTTGCCGCGACCGAGTTTGTCGGCCTTGGTCAGGACCAGGTGCAGGGCCAGTCCGCGACTTCCGGCCCATTCGATCAGTTCGATGTCGGAATCCTTGAGCGGATGACGGATGTCCATGACCACCACCAGGCCGATCAAGGCCGTGCGTTTGTCGAGGTAGGACTGGATCAGGCCCTTCCAATGACGCTTGAGGTCGCCGCTGACGCGCGCGTAGCCATAGCCTGGGAGGTCGACCAGATGACGTTGCGGGTCCAGGCGAAAGAACACGAGCTGGCGGGTTCGACCGGGTGTGCGGCTGGTTCTTGCCAGACTCTTCTGACGACACAATCGATTGATCAGGCTGGACTTTCCGGCATTTGACCGGCCCGCAACGGCAATTTCGACCCCCTGATCCGGCGGCAATTGTGAGCGCGTGTGGACACTGTCAAGGTATTCTGCGCGCTGAAGCAGGGCTACAATTGGGTTCACGGACTGGATTGGAAGTCAAGAACAGGCGATAATATCAGGTTACTTGACCTTGCATGGAGTACCACGGAATATGCCTCGACTCATGGTGATGCTGCTGGCCCTGGCGCCGATCATGGCGGTTGCGGTTGGCGACCCGGAAGCCGGTGAGGAGAAATCAGCGGTTTGTGCTGCCTGCCACGGTATGGGTGGCAACAGTGAGGTTGCCGAATGGCCCAAGCTGGCCGGCCAGCATGTCGATTACGCGGCTCGCCAGACCCGCCTGGTGCGCGACCAGATTCGCGATGTCCCGGAAATGTATCCAATGGTCATGGACTTGAGTGACCAGGATATTGCCGATATTGCCGCGTTCTACGCCGAACAGACGCTGCAGCCGGGTGTGGCCGATGAAGAGCTGGTCGAGCTGGGACGGCGTGTTTATCACGACGGCAACCATGAAAGTGGCGTGCCGGCATGTGCGGCCTGTCATGGTCCATCCGGAGAAGGGATTCCCGGCGCCCATTACCCGTTGATCCGCGCCCAGCATGCCGACTACACCATGGATCGCCTGGAACGTTACCGGGCCGGCGAAACCAATGGCGATGATGACGAGTTCAGCAAGATGATGGTTGGTGTGGCGGCTCGCCTGACCGACGAAGAAATCAGCGCCGTGAGCTCCTACATCGAAGGCCTGCATCGCGCTCGCCCGTGACGTCGGCCGAGAGCGAAGGAACTGATGACCGTTTCTATCGGTCTGTAGCACAACCAATTGACAGGATCAGCCCAATGACCAGATTTGCCCCGATTGCCCTTGCCGCGCTGTGGATCGTATCCGTGACCGCCGTGGCGCAACCGTTCGAGGAAGGCACACACTATCAGGCGATCGGAACACCGGTCAGCGTGGACGATGATCGTGTCGAGGTGATCGAGGCATTTGCCTATCCATGTCCGGCCTGCAATACCTTCCACCCGCATATCAGCGACTGGGAACAGCGTCAGCCCGAATTCGTGGATTTCAAGCGCCTGCCGATTGGCTTGCAGCGTGGCTGGGACCTGTTCGCGCGCGCCTACTACACGGCCCAGATCATGGGCCTGGGTGAAGAAGCTCACGATGCGGTGTTCAAGGCCTTGCACGAGGAAGGCCGTCAGATTCGCAATTTTGAAGATATCGCCGCCATCTATACCGACTTCGATGTCACCACCGAGTCCTTCATCAACACTTCGCAATCGTTTGCAGTCGACTCTCGGATGCGGCGCAACCAGAGTGATGTCAACCGTTACGGCATTCGCCAGACCCCCACGGTCATCGTGCAGGGTCGCTGGCGCGTCACGCCGGCCAATTTCAACTCCTTCGAGCAGATGCTCGAGGCCATTGACTACCTGGTGGCGCGTGAAGCCGAGCAACTGGACCTCGAAGCCAACGGCGACCAACAGGCAGACGACGGAGAAGCGGGCTGACCGCGCATCGTGACTGATGGCCAACGGCAGCTGAAGCTGCTGAGCTACAACATCCAGGCCGGCACCACCACCGGCAAGTACCGCGAATATCTGACCAAGAGCTGGCGCCAGGTACTGCCCAACAACCAGCGCGTGGCCAACCTGGATGCCATTGCCGACCTGGTTGCCGATTTCGACATTGTCGCGCTGCAGGAAGTCGATTGCGGCAGCCTGCGTTCAGGTTTTCTGAACCAGGCCAAGTATCTGGCGACGCATGCCCGTTTCCCCCACTGGAATCACCAGGGCAACCGCAAGGTGGGCGTGCTGGCGCACGCCGGAAACGGGTTGCTCAGCCGCATCCAGCCCAGCCTGGTCGAGGAGCATCGACTGCCGGGCGCCATCCCGGGGCGCGGGGCCATGGTGGCGCGTTACGGGGACGGCCCAAAAGCCCTGTGGCTGGTTGTACTGCACCTGGCGCTGGGACGCCGGGCCAGATCCCAGCAGCTTGGTTACGTGGCCGACCTGATTCGCGAGTACCCGCACCTTGTGGTGATGGGCGATCTCAATACCGGCCCGGGATCGCGCGAGCTGACGCGATTCTGCGACCAGGCCGGGCTGATCATTCCGAGCCGCGATATTCTGACCTTTCCGTCCTGGGACCCGCAGCGCGGCATTGACCATATCCTGGTTTCTCCAGACATGGACGTGGCCAGCCTCGAGGTGTTGTCGGCCAGTTATTCCGACCACCTGCCGTTGGCCATGACGATCAATATCGACGGCGGCGTCAACCTACCAGGCCATGCGAATGGCTACCAGGATCAGGATCACGCCGAATAGCCGGCGCAGCTGGCCGGCCGGCAGGCGATGGGCCAGCGCGACACCGGCGGGTGCGCCCAGCATGCCGGCCAGGCCGATTGCGACCACCCCGGGCAAGTACAGATACCCCATGCTGGTGGCCCAGAGCTCCTGGCCCCATCCAAGGGCGATGAACCCGGTCACTCCGCCCAGGGCAATCGGCCAGCCGCAAGTCGAGGCAATGGCGACCGCGCGTACCATCGGGTAACCATTGCGGGCCAGATAGGGGACGTTGAAACTGCCGCCGCCGATGCCGATCATTGCCGAAACGGCGCCGATGCCCGGCCCGAACAGCCACCACAGACGCGGAAACGGATCGCGTGCCAGCGTGGATGTGGAGTCGGCCAGCACCATGCGCAGCCCGATCAGCGCGGCGACCACGGCGAAGACGCGTGCCAGCATTTCACCGGGCATCCAGACGGCCAGCCAGGCCCCGATGGCAGCGCCGACGCCGACTGCCGGCCCCAGGCGAATGACACAATGCCAGTCCACCCCGCCGCGACGGTCATGGAACCAGATGGCGCTGGCGGAGGTCAGCAGCATGGTAGCAAGCGAGGTGGCCACCGCCATGGGCACGGCGATGTCCATGGGTGCAGACATGGTGACCAGAATGAAGGTCAATGCCGGCACGATCACCAGCCCACCGCCAATGCCGAGCAAACCGGCCAGCACTCCGGCCAGGAGGCCGGTCATGACCAGGGCCAGCAGGATCAGCAACACTTGTCGAGATGGAAAAAACAGCGCATCATGCCTTTCATGTTGGATGAGTAGTGGTTGAAATGGCAAGTCGTCCGTTCGTTTTACTGATGGCGCTCGGGTTCCTGGGACTGGGGCTGGTCGATACCGCGCCGGTTCAGGCCGAGAGCGAGCCGCTCGATGTGGAAGCCAAGCGAGAGATCTTTCGCCAGGGCTGGGCGGCTGCCGCCCGTGGTGATCATGCTGCGACCCTGCAGGCCATCCATGATCTGGACGATTACCCGATTCGACCCTACCTGGAATTCGAGTTATTACGCCAGCGCATCGACCAGACCCCCGAAGCGGTTCTGGAGGCCTTTCTGGCCCGCTACCGGGACTGGACATTCGCCAGCAATCTGGAGAGGACCTGGCTGCGTAGTCTCGGCCGGCGCGGAGAATACGAGACCCTGATTCGTCACGGCCGCGATGCCAGCGATGCACAGGTGCAGTGCTATCTGGGGCGCGCCGACCTGGCCAAGGGCAATCATGATGGCCTTCAGGCGCGGGCCGAGGCGCTTTGGCTGGTCGGGCATTCCCAGCATTCTGCCTGCGATCCGTTGTTTGACTGGTGGAGAAGGCAGGGCAATCCGAGCCACGAAGTGGCCTGGCGGCGGTTCCACCTGGCATTGTCGGCCGGCCAGGATGGGCTGGCCAGGTACCTGCGCCGCTATCTGGATGGGGATCGGCAACACTGGGCGGACCTTTGGCTGGACATGCAAGCCCGACCTGATCGCACCCTTCGCAGCGCACGCCAGTGGCGCGATCATGACCAGGCCCGACTGATCGTTCGCTCCGGCATGATCAGACTGGCGCGCAGCGACTGGGAACAGGCACAACAACGATGGCCGGCGCTCGAGCGCCGTTTTGACTGGCCGGATGATGATGCCGCCGCCATTGCGCGCGAGTTGGCCTTGTACCAGGCGGTGGGTCTGGATTCAGGGGCGGTGGCAGCCATCGATGACTTGCCGGACGAGGTCCTTGATCAGCAAATGCTCGAATGGCGCGCGCGTGCCGCAATGGCCAATGGCGACTGGGAATCAGTCCTGACTTCCATCCAGGCCATGTCCCTGTCCGAGCAGGCGAGGGGACGTTGGCGCTACTGGCGAGGACGGGCGTTGGCCGAACTGGAGCGTCCCGAGGCCATGGTGGCGTTCGTTTCGCTGGCCAGTGAGTCCAACTATTACGGTTTTCTTGCCGCCAGTCGCCTCGGGCAGGATTTCAATTTGTGCAATGACGAGATTTCGGTCGATGCCGACACCCAGCGGCGCTTGATGCGTGACGCCGAATTCGAGCGCGCCGTCGAGCTCTTTCGGGTTGGGCTATATACGCACGCCCGCCAGACCTGGGTCCGTGTCGCCCGCCGACTCAGTCACGCTGAACTCGACCAGGCGGCCTTGGTGGCGGCCGGGCTGGAATGGCATGACCGGGCGATCAGCGCACTGGGCAACAACGGGCGCATGCAGGCGTATCCTTGGCGGTTTCCGATGGTCGAAAAGGGTCGCGTGGTCAGCGCCAGCCAGCGCTGGCAGGTCGAGCCGGCCCTGATCTACGGCCTGATGCGGGCCGAATCCGCCATGCAGGTCGATGCCCGGTCGCCGGCCGGGGCGCTGGGCCTGTTACAACTGATGCCGTCGACCGCTGCCGCCGTGGCTCGACGCAACGGCCTGACCTACGCCAATTCAGTCGACCTGATGAATCCCGAGATCAACATTGCCCTGGGGGTGGCCCATCTGGCTGAGCTGGAAAAGCGCTACCAGGGACAATGGATTCATGTGGCCGCCGCCTACAATGCTGGCATCAATGCCGTGGCGCGCTGGCTGGATACCCGGCCGCTGAATGAGCCGGATGTCTGGCTGGAAACCCTGCCTTTTTTCGAAACCCGGGATTACGTGCCCAGGGTACTGGCCTTCGCGACCATCTACGAATGGCGAATGGGCCATGAACCGCGAGTGCTGCGCGACACGCTGCTCGGTGATGCGGACGACTCCAACGACCAAGGGTTTGACTGCGCTGCAATGCGGTAAAATAGCGGCTTGTAATCTCTGGATACGGGAATCAGGTTGCCATGAAAGTCTTTGTTCTGGGAGGGTCCGGGTTTGTCGGGGGTCACTTGATCCGGCGCCTGTCGGCGGCCGGTCATGACATCACCGCGGGCACCCGCTACGCGCAGGACGCTCGCCATCTCAGCGTCGTGCCGCGTACGACTATTCATCAATGTAATCCTCATGATCTCGACTCGCTGACCCGCGCCGTGGATGGCCATGATGTGGTCATCAACCTGGTCGGCATTCTCAATGAGCGTGGTTTTGGCGGCAAGGGTTTCAAGCGTGTCCACGTCGACCTGGTCGAACGGCTCATCATTGCCTGCGAGGCTGCCAAGGTCGGCCGTCTGCTGCAGATGAGCTCGCTCAATGCCGGGCAGGGTGAGAGTCATTACCTGAAAAGTCGCGGTGCGGCCGAATCGCTGGTCAAGACCGCAGTCGAGTCCGGACATCTGCAAGCCACGATTTTCCAACCATCGACCATTTTCGGCCCCGATGACAGCTTTCTCAACCGCTTCGCCGGGTTGCTTCGAATCGGTCCGGTTCTGCCACTGGCCCGTCCGAATGCCAGGTTTGCACCCGTCTATGTCGGAGATGTGGCCGAGGCGTTCGTGCGCGATCTGGACAATGTCGAAAGCAACGGCAAGACCTATGCGCTGTGCGGCGCGGAGGTCTGGAGTCTCAAGGAACTGGTCGAGTGGATTCGCGATCAGATCGGCGTGCGACGCCTGGTCATCGGTTTGCCGGATGTGCTGGGCCGCTTGCAGGGCATGGCGTTCGACCTGGTGCCGGGAAAGCCTTTTTCCAGTGACAATTTCAAATCACTCAAGGTGGACAGTATCTGTACCGACAACGGGTTGACCGAGCTTGGGATCGAGCCCTGGGGTGTGTCGCAGCTGGCGCCGACCTGGCTGAAGTCGGGCGATCGACAGGTCCGCTACCAGCAGTATCGACGCCTGGCGCGTCGCGGCGATCGTGAGGAGCACTGACAACGACGACCCTACCCGCGGGCTGGAGATCTACCAGGTTGGAGGGGCGGTCCGGGATCAGTTGCTGGGGCTTGATCCACCCGACCGGGATTTTGTCATTGTCGGCGCCACGCCCGAACAGATGATTGAGCGCGGATTCAAGCCGGTCGGGCGTGACTTCCCGGTATTCATCCATCCGACCAGCGGCGAGGAATATGCCCTGGCGCGAACCGAGCGCAAGTCCGGACGCGGCTATCACGGATTCACTTTTCATACCGGCGCCGATGTCACTCTCGACGACGACCTGGCCCGCCGGGACCTGACCGTCAATGCCATAGCAATGGACCGGGAGGGTCGCCTGATCGATCCCCATGGCGGCAAGCGCGACCTGGATCAAAAAGTCCTGCGCCATGTCTCGCCGGCCTTTAGCGAAGACCCGGTAAGAATCCTCAGACTGGCGCGCTTCGGCGCACGTTTTGCGTCATTCGACATTGCCGCCGAGACGCTCGAGCTTTGTCGGCGGATGGTGGCCGACGGCGAAGTCGACGCACTGGTGGCCGAACGGGTCTGGCAGGAGATGAAAAAGGCGCTGATGGAACCTGTGCCATCGCGTTTTTTCGAGATTCTTCGACAAGTCGATGCGCTGAAAGCCGTTCTGCCCGAAGTCGATGTCTTGTTCGGTGTTCCGCAGGTCGAGCGCTATCACCCGGAAATCGACACCGGCATTCATACCCTGATGGTCATCGATCAGGCCGCCCGGGCCGGTGCGAGTCTGTCGGTTCGCTATGCCTGCCTGGTGCATGATCTCGGCAAGGCATTGACGCCAAGCCAGGAGTGGCCGGCGCACCGGGGTCATGAAAAGCGTGGCCTCGAGCCGATTGACTCAATGTGCCGACGCCTGGCGATTCCCAACGACTGCAGGGAACTGGCGCTGTTGGTTGGTGAGTTTCATCTGCATGCTCACCGGGCGTTGGAGCTGAAACCAGGCACCGTACTCAAGCTGTTCAAGCGCCTGGACCTGTTTCGTCGCCCCGAGCGTCTCGAACCGTTTCTGCTGGCTTGCCGATGCGACCTTCGCGGCCGCCTCGGCCGCGAAGACGACCCTTACCCCCAGGCCGACTACCTGCGCCAGGCCGCCCGGGCCGCCCAATCCGTTGAAGCAGCAGAATTCGTTGAACGCGGCCTGACCGGCCAGTCCATCGCCCAGGCCATGGACCGCGAACGAACGAAACGAATCGCCGAACTCCGAGCCACCCGTGAACCCTGACCCCTGAATCCTGACCACCGACCACCGTCTTCCGTCTTCCCCCTTAACCCTTTCACCGCTTCTACCCCAACACCAGCTCCGGCCGATCCAGCACACCGCGATACTCCTCGGCCGGTTGCGGCCGACCAAACAGAAAGCCCTGCACGACATCAACCCGGCAATGGATCAGGTAACCCAGCTGCTGCTTGTTCTCCACGCCTTCGGCCAGCACGGTCATGCCCAGACTGTGGATCAGATCGACAATGGCGCGAATCATGTCGCGTTCGTGCTGGTCACGTTCGAGGTTCTTGATGAAACTGCGATCGAGCTTGACGTAGTCGACATGCAATCGGCGCAGATGCGACAGCGAGCTGTAGCCGGTCCCGAAGTCATCCAGGCAGACCTTGCAACCGAGCTCACGCAGGCGTGCGATGGTATTGAGGCCGGCCTCGAAATCCTGCATCGCGGTGCTTTCGGTGATCTCCAGGTGCAGGTCTGAGGGGTTGACCCCGGTCGAGTTGCAGAACTGCGCCAGTTTGCTGACCAGTTCGTGCTGCTGGAAGCGCTGCGCCGACAGATTGATGGAAATGCTGACCGGCGGTAGCGACAAATCGTTCTGCCAGTTCGACAGTTGTTGCAGCGCTTGCCTAAGGATGTCATCTTCGAGCCGGTCGAGCACGTCCAGTCGAATGGCCTCATGCAGGAAAGAACCGGGCGTCAACAGCCCCCGCTTGGGGTGTTGCCAGCGCAACAGCCCTTCGAAGCCGATGATGCGCCGTTCGCGGATACTGACCAGGGGCTGAAAGTGCAATCGGAACTGACTTTGATCCACCCCGGCCCTGAGCTCATGCTCCAGTTGCAGGAGGTTGTGTGATTCTCCGTCGTCGTGGCCATGAGCGCATGCTTCAACGACCTGACCGCTGGCACAGGCGCGTGCCTGGGCCTGGAGCGCCATGCGCGTCAACTCCACTGCGTCGATATGGTCATCGGGCGCAAAGCACAATCCGCCGGTCAATTTTAGATAGATCTGCTGCCCATCCTGATCCACGGGTCCGGACACCTGCGACAGGGTTTCAGCGGCCTTTGCCGCGGCCCGCTCGCGGTTACCGGCATTCGGAAGGATCATCAGGAATTCGTGCTCGCCAATGCGTCCCAGGGTGGCGTCTTGCGGAGATGCCGCAATGATCTTTCGTGTCAACTTGTCAATCAACTGGTCGGATTTTTGCCAGCCAAGCGCCTGGCTGATGACACGAAACCGGTCGATCCCGATGGCCAGTATGGCAACCCGGTTGCGTTTGCTGCTCGCCGAACGCACTTCCATTGCCAACTGATTCTGCAATTGGCGACGGTTGGGCAAGCCGGTGGCCGGGTCATGCATGCGCATGTGGGACAGGCGTTGCTCAGCGCTGTGCGCCTTGCTCTTGGCCCGGCTGGTTCGGCGGCGCTCGATTTCCAGCAGCCAGATGATGATGGTGAAACCAATCAGCACCTGCAGCAACAGTGCCATCATGCCAAGGTTGCTGGTCGGGGAAAGGAACAACCCGTGGGGCGGTGGAGATGGGTCCATCGAAGCAACCGCGAACAGGAAAATCGCATACAGACCGAAGGCGATCGGCACCAGTCGGGAGCTGAGCATCGGAAACTTCCGGAGTGAGCGCCAGAGCATGATTCCGGACAGAGTAAAGCCCAGCGCGACCAGGACATTCACCATCGACAGGGCCGGTGGCCAGGCGAGCGGTGTGGCCACGACCAGGGCAGGTTCGAGGACAAGCGGTGACGCTGAGCCGATGATGAGTACAACGGCGACCAGGCTCCAGTGCAGCCACGCACGGATTGGCTGCTCGCGGCTGGCGACCCAGGCGCCGAGAATCAGCCACAATGCGTGCAGCGCGGCACTGGCCACGATGACGGATGACCACGCGCCGACATCCAATAAGGCAAGGCCGCCAGTCTCCGGAAGATACAGCAGTGCGGCCGAGGCGAAATGATGGGTGGCAAGCGCCAGACAACTCAGCGCCCAGTAACGCAGGAATCGCTGGCGAAACTCCAGCAGAAAGATCAACAGAAAGAGCGCCAGCAACAGCCCGAAGATTCCCTGGCCTGATTGCACGGCAATGATGGTGTCTACCTGGTCCAAATCGATCTGTCCCTTCGCGCTGGTTTTTCGAAGGTCAGCCGGTCTCCGATGCCGGAGTCACGACTTTGCGGCATTTGCTGCCCTTATTGTTGTAGGCAGAGTATCGCATTTTCTTGCCACTGGTGTGATCGCCTGCACGTCAGGACCAGAAAAATTTCTTTTCCAGGTGGGCACTTACAGGCCCGGATGTTGTCCATTCAGGCGCGAATCTGGTCATCGACTCTTGACATGCGCTCCACTGCAGCAAGTCTAGAGTATCGGGCCTGCTGTAGAGGAGTTCGATCTTGCCACTGACACGCCTTGGATTAAGCAACCCGATTGCGGTTGCTGTCGGCTGCATTTTGCTGGTCATCTTCGGCCTGCTCAGTTTGTCGCGTCTGCCGATCCAGATGACCCCGGATATTGACCGACCCTCGATTTCCATTTCGACGGGTTGGCGCGCTGCGGCTCCAGCCGAAATCGAATCCGAGATCATCGAGCCGCAGGAAAACCAGCTGCGCGACGTCCCAGGCCTTGAGCGAATGACCTCAACGGCCAGCCAGGGGCGAGCTTCAATCAATCTGGAATTTGACGTCAACGCCGACATCAACCGGGCGCTGATCGAGGTGATCAACCGCCTCAATCAGGTCCCTCGCTATCCGGCCGACGCCAGCGAGCCGACCGTTCGGGTCGGATCCGACCAGTTCGGCGATACCATCGCATGGTTTTCGATCCGGCCCTTGCCGGGCAATGATCGCCCGATCATCGAATACCAGGACTTCGTCGAGGAAATCATCCAGGAGCGCCTGGAACGCATCCCCGGTGTTTCTTCGGCCAATCCACGAGGTGGCCGACCCTTCGAGGTGCGCATTACCTTCGATCCCTACCAGGCCGCAGCCATCGGGGTTGATCTGACCCGGATCGGCCAGCGACTGGGCGAGAATGCCGATGTCTCGGGCGGCTTCCAGGAGGTTGGCCGACGTCAGTACACGCTGCGCTTTGCCGGACAGTACGCCATTGCCGATCTGAAAAACCTGGTACTCGAGTGGCGCGATGGTCGTCCCGTCTACCTCGGTGATGTGGCCCAGGTCGAGCGCATCATGCGCGACAGCACCGGCGTGATGACCCAGAATGGCGGGCCGTCGATCTCGATGAACGTGATTGCCGAGCCCGGGGTTAACGTGCTCGATGTCATGGCCGATCTGCAATCCACGATCAAGGAGCTGTCGCGCACACACATCGAGCCGGCCGGTCTGGAAATTGTCCAGGTGTCCGATGACACCATCTATATCCGCCAATCGATTGCCATGGTGGCCACCAATCTGATACTCGGCATGAGTCTGGCCGTGCTGGTGTTGTGGTTCTTCTTTCGACGATTACGCGCCACGCTGATGGTGGCCCTGGCTATCCCCTTGTGTTTGTGCTTTGCCTTCCTTGTTCTCGATGGCACCGGCAGGACACTCAATGTCATCTCCCTGGCCGGACTGGCCTTTGCCACGGGCATGGTGCTGGATGCGGCCATCGTGGTGCTGGAGAACATCGTGCGACAGCGAGAACAGGGCCGTGATCCCATGGAGGCCTCCGATCGCGGCACCGGCCAGGTCTGGGGCGCATTGCTGGCGTCAACGGCCACGACCGTGGCGATTTTTGTTCCAGTGATTTTTCTGCAGGACGAGGCCGGTCAGCTATTCGCCGACCTGGCCATGGTCATCTCCGGCGCCATCGTCTGTTCCTTGCTGGTGGCCATCATCGTGCTGCCCACCGCCAGTTACCGCCTGCTCGGTGAGCAACGCCTGGTTGATCGACAGGCCCATTGGTGGCGAAAGACCACCGACCTGATCATGGACCTGACCAGCACGCCACGCAAACGCTGGAGCTGGATCGTCGGTTTGACGACTGCCCCCATTCTAGTGGTCGCCTTGTTGTTGCCGCCGGCTGACTATCTTCCGGAGGGCAACCGCAATTTCGTATTCGGATTCATCCAGACCCCTTCGGGCATGGGACCCGACACGGCCGAGCGCGAGCTGGTCAATGTGGTCAACCAGCGTTTGCAACCTTACCTGGATGGTGAAAAGGAGCCGAAGATTCGCAACACTTTCCTGGGCTTTTTCGGGACCGGGGCGTTCATGGGCATGCGTGCCGAGAATGATCGTGATGTCGACGAACTGTTGCGCGTGGTCAATTCAGAGGTTCTCGCTGGACTTCCCGACACCTTTGGCGCCGCCAATCGATCGCCGATATTCGGCGGACGCGGATCCCGCCAGATCGACATGGATTTGCAGGCCGCCGATTTCGAAGATCTGCTCGAGGCCGGCCAGCTCGGATTTTCGTTGATCCAGTCAGCGATTCCAGGTGCAACGGTACGACCGCAACCGGGAATCGAACTGGCCGAACCGGAATTGCGTCTGGTGCCTGATGACCGCAGGATCGCCGAGCTGGGCTGGACCCGCAGCGACGTGGCGACGCTGATCCGTGCTCTGGGTGATGGTGCGTTTCTGGGCGAATACTTTGACGGCGACCGGCGCCTGGATGTGATCATGCGCGGCGAGCAGTGGTTGACCCCCGAAGAATTGATGGCCATGCCGCTGTCCACGCCCTCGGGACGAATCGCCACCCTGGGCGAGCTGACCCGTTTGGAACGCACGGCCGGACCCAACCAGATCCGTCGCGTCGATCGGCGGCGCACCCTGTCGTTGCAAGTCACGCCACCATCGGGCATGCCGATGGAAACCGCACTGGAGCAGTTGGCCGAAAAAGTCGAGCCGGACCTGCGCGCGGCCCTGCCACCTGATGGCGTGATCACCTATCGCGGCACGGCCGAGGCGCTGGGCGAGACCTTGAGAAATCTTTCCGGCAGTTTCCTGCTGGCGATCGTGTTGTTGTACCTGTTGATTTCGGCGCTGTTTCGGTCATTCCGGGATTCCATCCTGGTGTTGATGACCATTCCAATGGCCACCGTCGGCGGGGTCATCGGCCTGCGACTGGTTGGCGCAATCACCGGTCAGGCCATGGACATGCTGACCATGATCGGCTTCGTCATTCTGCTCGGACTGGTGGTCAACAACGCCATTTTGCTGGTCTATCGCGCCCGTGATGGTGAGCGCGATGGCCTCAATCGCCGGGATGCCGTCGAGAGTGCAGTCAGGCTGCGGCTCAGGCCGATTCTGATGAGTACGTTTACCAGCCTGTTCGGCATGCTGCCGCTGCTGCTGTTGCCCGGGGCCGGGACCGAGCTGTATCGTGGCCTGGCCGCGGTCATTGTCGGCGGCATGGCCTTGAGCGCCCTGTTTACCCTGATCCTGCTGCCCAGCCTGCTCAGGATCAACGAAGAAAAACAGCCGGCATCCTCCGGGGAGGTCGTGCCGGCATGAGTCAGAAAATGATGAACAAATCCAGAATACTATTAACCCGGCAGGTATGTAGATCACATTCAGGGCTTCAAACAGAGTCCGAATCAAGGCGTCGCTCGCAGGCAATGGTGATTCCATTGGCAAGAGCGAGAACGCAGAGTCGGGCCCTGGTTGAAGCCCCTAACATACTGTTTTCAAATGACAGGCCGCAGTGTGGC
>SLKT01000092.1 GCA_007134485.1 Wenzhouxiangella sp.
AGCTGCAAGGCCTGTCTCGCCGGGAATGGCAGCGTCCTTGCCAAGAGACAGAACGCCGCAGATGAACGCTCTCCGGCTCGCCCTTCGGGAGCGCGCCTGAGCCGACATTGCGGCGTTGCGCCCCTTGTAAAGGGCTTGCCATTCACTGCGGGACGCGCCTTGCACTGTCGGCTCAGGCACGCTCTAAAAGTCACAGAGTGTTAGGCGGGGTACACTAGGGTTGGGGAGGCGGGGCGACGAGTCGCCTTGACCGGGGCCGGGCTCGAGGTGAACGGCCGGGTCGATGCTTTTTGCTCGGTGGCGTTTTTGTGCCGACCGAATTTCCTTTCTTCCAATGGGTAGTGGCTTGCCCCTAGCACGCTTTTCGGGTGCTCCAAGTGCGGAAAGGCTCTGGTCGCTTCCGTCACCTCGAGCCCGGCCCCGGTCAAGCCCACTCGTCGCTTGTCGGGTGGGAGTAGATTGATTCGGGAGTCCGAACTTGGCCACCACCAGACTTTCAACCTTCTCCTACCTGTCGCAGCGGGTGGTATTTTGCCGATCACAGACTGACCAGGTGGCGGCGGATACTCTTCGTTAACTGGACTCGCGATAACGGCGCAAGAGAATATTGACCCGGCGTACATACTCGCGGGTTTCGGAGAACGGTGGTACTCCGCCATGGCGGCGGACTGCGTTTTCGCCGGCGTTATAGCCGGCGACTGCCCGGGTCAGATCGTTGTCGAACTCGTCGAGCAGCCAGGCCAGATAGGCCGCTCCGGCGGAGATGTTGTCCAAAGGATCGAATACATCGCGCACGCCGAAACGACGCTGGGTCTCGGGCATGAGCTGCATCAGTCCCTGGGCGCCGGCATGCGACACCGCCAGCGGCTCGAACCAGGATTCGGCATGCATCACGGCACGAATAAGCGCCGCCTCGACTCCGAAAATCTCGCTGGCGGCCTGGATCTCCACGGCGTACTTGCCGTTCTTCAACGGCGTGGTTTCCCAGTCGACCCCGGTCCGGCAGGTACCGTAACAACCCAGGTTTTGATAGTTGTACCGCGATTCAGGCTTGCGATCGGTATAGACGGTGATGCCATTCTCGTCGACATAGGTATAGACCTGAGCGTTGGCGCTATACGCCAGTCCCAGCATCATCACCAGCATCAACGCCTGGCCGAACCGTATCATTCAGAACCCTCCGGTCACTGACAAGCCGCCGTCTGCGGTCAGGACCTGGCCCGAAAGCCAGCCGGAATCCGGCGAGGCCAGAAAGGCAATCACCCGGGCGATATCTTCCGGCTCGGCCAGCCTGCGCAACGGCGTGGTGGACTCAAAATACCGCACCATACGCTCATCGTCCAGCAGGGCCTGGGCGAAATCGGTTTTGACCAGGCCGGGAGCGACCGCGTTGACACGGATTCCATCCGGGCCCAGTTCAAGGGACAGATTTCGTACCAACTGGTCTTCAGCCGCCTTGGACATGCCGTAGACCCCGATGAATCGATTGCCGAACTGCCCGGCAATCGACGAGACCAGGACCACTGCACCCTGCCCTGAATTCTTGAGATGCGGGCGGGCCAGGTGCGCCAGACGCATGGACGCGAACACATTGTTGCGCATGATCACATCGAACGCCTTCTGATCGACCTGATCGGATGGACCGTATACCGGGTTGCTGGCCGCGTTCAACACCAAGTTGTCGAGTCGACCGAATTCGGCCACGGTCTTTTCGACCAGTTGTTCAAGCTGATCCTCGTGACCGATATGGCAGGCGATGGCGCAAGCCTGGCCGCCGGCCAAGCGAATGCCTTCAGCCACGGCTTCGCAGCTGTCCTGGTTGCGAGAGGAAACAACCACTGCATGGCCGCGCTCGGCCAGCAGTTCGGCGGCGGCGCGACCAATGCCGCGGCTGGATCCGGTGATGATGGTGACGGGGGATTCGGACATGGGTTAAAGGGCGAAAGGGTTAATGGGCTAATGGGCTAATAGGTCAGGGATCAGGGTCAGGCCAGGGTTTTCAGGTTGTCGGTGTCCAGATGCCGGGTGCAGTTGATGGTGGTGGCGGTCCAGGTACCGTTCTCTTCCAGGGTCAGTTCGGTAACCGAGGCATTATATAACGCGACATTGAGTTCGCGTTGCCAGGCCAGGGTTTCTTCCAGCAGTTCGGCAACCACGGTACTGATCACGCCGGCCGAGGTCACCACGGTGACATCCTGGCCCTGCTGCACGGCCATTTTCCAATCCGGCGTTCTGGCGGTCACGCGTTTGCGAAACGAATGCCAGCTTCCATTGTGTTGGCATTCGAAACGCGCCTGCTGCCAGGCCCCGAGTACCTCGGGAAACCATTCCAGCAGGGTTTTCAGATGGGCCACCGGATCTTCGAAGATGACCGAATCGGGCAGATTCAATCCGATGCGATCGGCCTGGCCCAGTGCACTGCGAATCAACTCGCTGACGGTGTACTCGTTCAGCCCCTGTTCGATTCGATACGGGGCATTGACCGACAGGCTTTCCAGTGTCTGGCGGTGACGGCGCATGGACCCGCTCCAGATGACGTGATCCGGGCTGGCTGCATGTGCAATTCGTTCGCCCAGCAATCGGGACTGGGTTTGACCCAACTTGGACAATCGGTCATAGTCTGCGCTGCCCAGACTGGCCTGACCGTGCCGCAACAAGCGCAGGCGCGGAATTTTGTGGCCGGTGCTGCCACTCACTCGAGGAGACTCCTGAACATGACATTGGAAGAATTACTGATCATCCTGCTGGTCGGCGGCATCGCCGGCTGGATCGCCGGCGTGCTGGTCAAGGGACGTGGACACGGTATTGTCGTCAACATCGTCGTCGGCATCATTGGCGCATTCATCGGCGGATGGGTGTTCGCGCAACTCGGCATCGCAATTGCAGGAATACTGGGCAGTATTGTCATGGCAACCTGCGGCGCGATCATCCTCCTGCTGATCCTGAGAGTACTCAAACGGGCGGCCTGACGGGATACGCTAGATCGCACAAGACCCGCCACGCCGGGCCAGATATTGCTGGTGATACTCCTCGGCACGCCAGAAGGTCGCCGCGGGCTCGATCGCCGTGGCGATCGGCCGGTCAAAGCGCCCCGACTCATCGAGTTCATTCCTGATTCGCTCGGCAACCTGGTGTTGCCTGTCGTCATGCGTGAAGATGACGGACCGGTACTGATCACCGACATCGGGCCCCTGGCGATTGACCTGGGTGGGATCGTGCAGTGAAAAGAACTCACGCACCAGTTGCTCGTAGTCGATGCGCTCGGGGTCGAACACCACCTCGACCACTTCGGCATGGCCGGTTTCATCCCTGCAGACCTGCTCGTAGGTCGGTGAGTCGAGCGTACCACCCATGTAGCCAACGGCAGCATCCTCGACACCGTCGAGCTCGCGAAACCTGGCCTCCACGCCCCAGAAACACCCGGCACCGAATGTTGCCTTTTCCGTCATGATCTCAAAACGCTTTGAAATTCAACCTACATTATGCCCTTTCGGGATACGGCGTTGCGTCGACACACTCGCTACAATGTCGATCCCATGACATCCCCGAGCTTTCTCTGGCACGACTTCGAAACCTTCGGCGCCGACCCCCGGCGCGACCGGCCCTCGCAATTTGCCGCGCTGCGCACTGATTCGGAGCTCAGGCCGATCGATGAACCGGTGGTCCTGTATTGCCAACCGGCCGATGACCTGCTGCCGCAGCCCATGGCCTGCCTGATCACCGGCATTACCCCGCAGATCGCCAGCGAGCGAGGATTGCCTGAAAACCGGTTTGCCGAGCGCATTCACGAGTTGATGAGTCAGCCGGATACCTGCTCGGTGGGTTTCAACAATTTTCGATTTGATGATGAAGTCACCCGTCACCTGTTCTGGCGCAACTTTTTCGATCCGTATGCGCGCGAGTACGCCAATGGCAATTCCCGCTTCGACCTGATCGATGTCATGCGCATGACCCGTGCCTTGCGCCCCGAAGGCATTGAATGGGCCAATCGAGATGACGGCACGCCCAGTTTTCGACTCGAAGACCTGGCTGCCGCCAACGGTCTTGACACCAGTCGCGCCCACGATGCGCTGGCCGACGTCGAGGCGACCGTGGAACTGGCCCGACGGGTTCGAACACACCAGCCAAGGTTCTGGGACTGGGCCCTGAGGCTCAGGCAGAAACACTTTGTCGCCAACCTGCTGGAAAAACGCCAGCCTCTGCTCCACAGTTCGGCGCGCTTTTCGGCCCGGCAATGCGGCACGGCCCCGATTCTGCCGTTGGCGCCTCATCCGCGCTTTGGCGGGCAGTGGATTGTCTGGAATCTCAACATCGATCCGAGGCTGTTCAGCGGCCTGGACGGTGATGAGCTGGCCGATCGGATGTGGACCCGGGATGAGGATCTTCCGGAGGGCATCGAACGACTGCCGGTCAAGCTGATTCGCTCCAATCGCTGCCCGATGATTTCGCCGATGAACGTGCTCGACCCGCAGACGGCACGACGAATCGAGATCGACCCGGACAGCATCGCCTCGCATGCCGAGGCACTGGCCGGAGACACCGAGTTGATCGAGCGCATTCGAGCACTGTTCGATCAGGACCCGGCCGGTGCGGCGGACCCGGGCGATGCCGAGCTGGCTCTGTACGCCGGCTTCGTGCCGCGCTCCGATCAACAACTGTATCCACGGATCCGCCAACTCGACGGTGACGGCCTGGCCCGGCTCGGTTCACCATTTTCGGACCCACGACTCAATGAACTCCTGTTCCGTTACCGGGCGCGCCTGTATCCGGACAGCCTCGACGAACAGGATCAGGCGCGCTGGCAATCAGAGCGGCGTCGCCGACTGGTCGATGACCCGGACCTGGCCTCCATACGCTGGCCCGAGTACCGCCACCTGGTCAGCGAATTGATGAACCGGCAACCGGAGCAGCGCGAAATCCTGGAGGCCCTGGCGCGCTGGCCGGAGCACATTGGCTTGCAAGCCTAGGGGTACGGTGAATCAAGGGCTTGAAGCACTTTATTAAGGCTTCGTATCGGTTTGTTATGCACAACTCTCTGATTTGCATTTTCACAGTTTGATGACACTGCGATGACGCCCAGCTCGGCACCGTTGGTATTATAAGGCACTGATTTTTGTGGTTTATTTATCCTGGTTAAAATTTGCCCAAAGCGCTTGAACGCCATCGAACCACCGTCTGGCCCTGCACTGCTCACAACCTTATCCACAGATCGTGTGGATAACGCTCATGGCCTGCCCGAACTCGTTGTTTTTGTGATGTTCGTCACATCCTGGCCTCGGCCGACAACATTCCATATTCAGGCTGCCCGGGATGCACGCATCAACTCCAGTTGCGCCCCCTCCATGACAGGCAAGTGTTGCTCGTCTTCAAGCGATTGCCGAATCGAGGCGCGCAGCAGTCGATCACTGCGCGGAGAGACAAATTCAACCACGCTGCCATCATCAAACCGCAGCATCAGCACCACGGGTGGCTGACCGGCGCGTCCGGGCCGGGCGATCACCCCGCTGATCCGCTTACCGACAATCTGATCACGAAACTTGCGACTGCTGGTTTCTACGCTCATTTTCAGACCTCCTCAATGGTCTCCAAGTTGTTGATGCACATTGAATCATGCAGATTTCTCAAAACCTGAGAATGAATTTTCCGGTTTTTCGAAGCGCAATTTTCC
>SLKT01000088.1 GCA_007134485.1 Wenzhouxiangella sp.
CAGACAGCGATGGTTTGTGGCAACAGTCGGGTAACAATGTGTACCGCATAAATGGCAACATCGGCATCGGCGAAATGAACCCGGCCGGAAAACTCCATATTTCCTCCCCGGGTGACTGGGAGGGCATAAGCTTTACCGGCACTGGGCAGAACGACTTGAGCGTCGATATTTCGGGGTACACCGGCACGGGGTCCAATTCATTTGCCATTCGTGTTCAAAATCCCGGTCCAAACCCCAATCTCGTTGAAATAAGTAGTAATGGTGGCACAAGCTGGTCCTCTCCAATCCCGATAGAACCGTTTATTGACATGGGCTTTGGTGTATCGGCAAGCTTTGGCAACACATCCGGATATACTTTTGGCGACCGTTGGGACTGGACAGTTAATGAAAGCTTTTCGGACGTTTTAGTAGTCAGGAACAACCAGCTTGGTTTAGGCACATCAACCCCTGCTGCTCTCCTGCACATTGAAGGAATGGAGACAGGAGGGGGAAATGTACTATTTGCGGGGGAATTTAAACCAACTAATCCGGGAGCCCCTCCTGCAGAAGGCCCTGGCACCCGCATGATGTGGTATCCGGACAAAGCGGCTTTCAGGGTTGGCTTTGTCGACGACGATGAATGGAATGACGTGAATATTGGGACCGGTTCAATCGTTTTGGGAGTCTCGGGGAAAGCAACTGGAAGTGGTGCCATGGTTTGGGGATTCCGGCCGGTAGCAACCAGCAGTGGTGCCACAGCCTGGGGGGTTCGGTCCGTTGCATCTGGCTTATGGTCAACCGCATGGGGCGATACCGTAGTGGCTTCAGGATATGCCGCTACCGCATGGGGTCAGCGAACCAAATCCTCAGGTGCTCTCGCTACCGCTTGGGGCCAAACCACCCAGGCAGCAGAATCATATTCTACCGCGTGGGGTTGGTATACAAAAGCTTCTGGCCTCGCAGCAACCGCATGGGGAAACAGGTCTGAGGCCTTCGGTAGAGAAGCCACCGCATGGGGCTCCAATACCACAGCAGCATCCGCCTTTGAAACAGCCCTGGGTAGATTTAACACCCTTTATACACCCTCAGGCGACTACAGCTGGGAACCCGAAGACCGCTTATTTGTCATTGGGAATGGCACGGCAGGCTTTGCCAGAAGCGATGCCCTTGTATTGCTTAAAAACGGCAACCTGGGCCTGGGTAGCTCTGAACCTGAATCGCGCCTGCACCTGCTATCTGAACCATGGACCAAAGCCATCCTGGAACATCAGGGGTCAGATCACAGGGCTTACCTCGGATCGGACAACCAAGCCGCTGTTTTTTCATTTAATACCTTTTTCCAAAGCGGATCAGGATGGAATTTCCCTACCAACGAGCCTGCTTTTGCCTTTTTGATGCACCGGAACAACCAACGATTTGAATTCAGGGTCAGACCCGAAGGAGGAAGCCTAACCACCGCAATGGTTATAAGAGTGAACGGTAATACCGGGATAGGCATCAACAACCCGCAGCACAAATTATCAGTTGCCGTTTCGTCAAACACAATTCCAAATGGGGATGGCATAGGATTAGTAAATACCGGCAATAACAATTACTGGAACATCCACATGTCGGCAAACTGGCTCAGATTTAGCTACAACAACGAAAACCTTTCGTATATAAATCATGCCACAGGTGATTATGTAGTATCATCAGATGCAAGGCTGAAAGAAAACATTGAAAAATCTCCCAGGATGCTCGACAGAGTTAAACAGCTAAATGTGGTATCCTATAATTATAAAAGAGATGCGACAGGTAGAAGAACAATAGGCTTGCTTGCCCAGGAAACCAGGGACTTATTCCCGGAGCTGGTTCACAAAGAGAACGAAACTGACTACTACGGTATCAGCTACATGAGCCTGGGTGTGATCGCCATCAAAACCATACAGGAGCAGCAGAGGATCATAGAAGATCTTAAGGCCGAAAAGGATGCTGAGATATCAGCTTTGTCCGATCGCCTCAAAGCTTTGGAAGAGTTAATTAAAAATTCAGGAATATCAAAATAACCACATCAATATTAATCAATTAGAATTCGCAGTTCCGAACTAAAAAGTGTTTGCATGAAAGCTATATTTACGTTTACAATCATCGTTGTATTGATGATAGTTGCCGCCCAAGAGGCGTCAGCCCAGGGAGTGGCCATCAACGAAAACGGCGCCGCACCCGATCCGTCGGCCATGCTCGATGTTCAATCTACTGAAAAAGGTGTGCTGGTGCCGCGCATGAGCCAGGCGCAACGGGATGCAATTCCCAGTCCTGCCACCGGTTTGCTCATTTATCAAACTGACAATGAACCCGGGTTTTATTTTAATGCCGGAACTCCGGGTTCGCCTTTCTGGCAGGGGATTTCAGGGAGTGAAGGAGGTAGCGGGCAATGGAATAACAATGCCAATATGATTTATTATGACCAGGGCAATGTGGGCATTGGTTTTAATGCCCCTCCAGCCAGAATAACTGCAATTGGCAATTTTGGGAACCCTTCCATACCTGGATTTGCATCATCAGGCATAGCAAGGTTTGGAATAATCCCGCAAGAAGCGATAGATATTGGTAAAAAAATTGCTCCCCCTCACACTGGCTGGATCCAGGCGGGTTTTAACGGAGACATTGCAGACCCCCTGGCATTAAATCCGGTTGGTGGCAACATTGGCATTGGTACGAGCAACCCGATAGCCTTGTTGCATGCTGTTGGAAACGATACCGGACAGGGAAATGTGCTTTTTGAGGGTAGTTTTAAATCATCTAACCCGGGAAGCCCACCCGCAGAAGGAGCGGGCACGCGCATGATGTGGTATCCCGACCGTTCTGCATTCAGGGTGGGCAGAGTTACTGGTGATCATTGGGATCACAATAACATTGGAGGTTACTCAATAGCATTGGGTTATAACAACATGGCCACCAGTTCCCATTCCACCTCGTGGGGTTTTGGCACAATGGCATCAGGAACAACTGCAACGGCCTGGGGGTCAGAAACAAATGCATGGGGCAGCAGGTCAACGGCTTGGGGGAGGTTGTCTTTAGCCGAAGGTCCTCTTTCAACCGCCTGGGGAGAAGGCACCGAAGCAACAGCCAACAGATCAACCGCCTGGGGAGAAGCTGCAGCAGCTACTTCAGCAAGTTCAACAGCCTGGGGGGTAAGAACAATAGCATCCGGCCTTCAATCAACCGCCTGGGGTTATGAATCAATCGCATCAGCAAATACAACCACGGCCTGGGGAAGCGGAACTGTAGCTTCCGGCCTTCGCGCCACTGCTTTTGGCTTCCAGGCCGAAGCCTCGGGGCAGAATGCCACTGCCTGGGGAGTATATACGACGGCTCCGTCATATGGTGAAACCGTAATTGGCCGGTATAATACAGAATACACCCCTGCTAATAGCATAGCATGGAATACTGGTGACCGCTTGTTCGTGATTGGCAACGGCACAGCCAGCAACCGCAGAGATGCGCTTATTGTCTATAAAACTGGACGCATGGAAACATATACCCCAACAAATACCAAAGCAATCAGGTTTCGAAATGATTTTGCCAGTGCTGGAGGCAATATAGATATGTTTAACCAGCATGAAAAAAGAACAGTCAGGATCAATGGCACACATAGCAGTAATCGTTTTCACGGCAACATTCAGCTGTATGATGGTGTAGATGAGAGTACAGCCCGGGTTAACATAACAGCAAACTGGGATAACTCAGGAAAAAGCAGGATAGTGATCGATCAGCTGCAGATTTTGGGTGGCTCCGACCTTGCTGAACATTTTGATATCGTTTCCAAACATGTGCTTCCAATGCCAGGCATGGTTGTTTCCATTGACCCCGAAGGCACAGGAAAGCTTGTAATATCAGACATACCCTATGACAAAAGAGTCGCAGGCATCATCTCAGGGGCTAACGGAATAGATCCGGGCATGGTAATGAGTCAGACAGGAAGCATTGCTGATGGTGAATATCCCGTATCCCTGACAGGAAGGGTATTTGTTTATGTGTCTGATGAAGGGGGTGAAATTATGCCCGGCGATTTACTGACAACATCTTCCAAACCAGGCTTTGCCATGAAAGCAACTGACAATCATAAAGCCATCGGTGCAACCATTGGCAAAGCAATGTCGGGTGTGGATGAAAATGGATTCGTGTTATTATTGGTAAATTTACATTAATTCGCGTTTGGCATGAAAAATATATTCGTAAAAACACTGGCCGGTTTTGCATTGCTGCTTTTCATTGTTTTTCAAATCAGGGGGCAACTGCCTGTTGCCGGGCGGCCGGTTCCGGAGCTTGCCCATATTGATACACTGGTAACGTCCTGGATGAATGCAGGAAACATTGATGCTGCCGTAATTGGTATTATGCGGGATGGTGTAGTTGTTTACCTGCGCGGATTTGGATGGCTTGATGACGATGTTCCGATGATTGAAAATGCAAAGGTGAGGCTTGCGAGTGTCACTAAACCCATAACGGCAGCAGCCATAAGGAATTTGATTGCTGAACCTGACATTGATTTAGCCCTAAACACCCCTGCATTTAACATAGGCAGTAATAATGGTGTTTTAAACCTCAGCCCGTGGCCTTCACTTGGAGACACCCGGCTTGCAAATGTAACGGTCAATCACCTCCTGAATCATTTGGGGGGATGGGATTTCGATTCTGTGGGTGATCTTACGCGTCGGGAATGTCAAATTGCCAGTGAAATGAATGTTACCAGTCCTCCGGGAAGGACAAACACCATGCGCTGGATCCTTGGCCAACCACTGATTCATAACCCAGGTGACTTATCCCGCTATAATAACGAAGGGTATCTTGCCCTCGGATTGATCATAGAGGAATTGCAGCCCCTGTCTTATCTTTCTTATATCCGCAATCGCATACTGAGGCCTGGTATGGGTGTTCCGGTCACCGAAATATCTCTTGCAAAAACTACGAGGGCAAACAGGGATTTGCGAGAACCCTGGTATTTGTCATCTTCATGTAGAAATTGTGATGTATTCAGGTCATGCAATCATAGTGATATGATTCAAGGTCCATATGGTCGGGAACATATTGAAGCAAGGATGAGCCAGGGTGGTTTGATTGCAAGCGCGCCTGCCGTATTAAGGTTTGCAAATACATATAGAGTAGCATCACAAAACATTGGAATGCCCCTCCTTGATGAAGATACACTCACCACCTGGCTAGCTCATGGAGGCAGACTTGAAGGTGTTAGTACTTACCTGGTTCAGCATCCGGATGGCTACAATGCTTTCATTTTTTTTAACAGGAGTAGTGATACTACTTATGTGGCAAGAAGATTTTGGAATGTACACCTTAGGGATAGACTGCAAAACCTTAATGAAAATGATTCTTGGCCCACAGGCGCAAGTGATGGATTCTGGACGCAAACATCAGGCACAGCAAATGGAGGTTATGGGGCTTATGATCAGCCTTACAAGAGTTTTTCACATGCACTTGAAAAATGCACCAATGGTAGTGCAGTCAGACTTTTACCAGGCTCAACCCAGTGGAGCGGTTTAATAACAACACGCCTTTTAATTGATGCGCCGGAAGGTAATGCGCTAATTGGTCAATAACCAAGGTGTTATTAAAATTTTAAACAAGAAAAAAATGAAAACGATTCTGACCTTTATATTTTCAATTCTCCTCTCATCAAGTATGACC
>SLKT01000063.1 GCA_007134485.1 Wenzhouxiangella sp.
CAGCGTCGCGTAACCTCACCAACGGTGAGTTTTGGCGACACCTATAAAAACGCTGTCAAATGCCCACGGTTATTGACTTTGAGCGCCTCAAAGTCCGGAATTTATGCAACAGTAGGGTTTACCCATCAAATCAATCATTGAAGATACATTCGAGTCGGGTCTGTAATGCAGCGAGGTCGACGCCGTCGGCGGGATTTCAGGGTTCCGTCCAGGTTCTGGTTGATCCGGTTGGTGGCTTGAAAGTTGATGGGTGAAGGCCGGCAACGTTCGATATAATCGACGTCTTACCAGGCGAACGAGGACCCCATGTCCGAACGCGAAATCATGGAATATGACGTGATCGTCGTCGGCGCCGGCCCGGCCGGGCTGGCCTGCGCGATGCGACTGAAGCAGCTCAAGGACGATCTCAAAGTCTGCGTGATCGAAAAGTCCGCCGAGATCGGCGGGCATATTCTCTCGGGCGCGGTGATTGAACCGGATGCGCTGGATGAGCTGGTCGAGGGCTGGCGCGAGGATCCGCCGCCGGTCTGTGTGGCCGCCAGGGGCGAGCAGTTCGTGATGTTGTCCAAGACCGGCAAGCGCCGCATGCCGACGCCGCCGCAACAGAAAGGCCATGGCAATTTCATTGTTTCCCTGGGCGCGATGTGCGCGTGGCTGGCGCCCAAGGCCGAGGCGCTTGGAGTCGATCTTTTCCCGGGTTTTGCCGCCGCTGAATTGTCCATCGATGATCAGGGTGCGGTGCGTGGCGTGATCATTGGTGACATGGGTGTGGATATCGATGGCAAGCCCAAGGATTCCCACGTTGAAGGTATCGAAATCCGGGCACCGGTTACGGTGCTGGGCGAGGGCTGCCGCGGTCATCTGACCAAGCAGGCCATTGCCCGTTACAAGCTCGATGCCGACTGTGATCCGCAGACCTACGCCATTGGCATGAAGGAATTGTGGCAGGTGCCCGAGGGCCGCGTGCAGGAAGGCCTGGTCCAGCATTCGATCGGCTGGCCGTTGCCCAACAGCATTTACGGCGGCAGTTTCGTTTATCACCTGGACAAGAACAGGCTGGCGGTTGGTTTTGTCTGCGGGCTGGACTACCAGGATCCGAAATTCACCCCGTTCGAGGCTTTTCAGCAGTTCAAGCACCATCCCTGGATGCGCGAGTTGCTCGAGGACGGTGAAATCCTGTCCTCTGGTGCTCGCGCACTGGTCGAGGGCGGGTACCAGTCCCTGCCGAAGGTGGAAATGCCGGGTGCGATCCTGATCGGTGATTCGGCCGGCCTGCTCAATGTGCCCAAGATCAAGGGCGTGCACCAGGCATTGAAGTCGGGCATGCTGGCCGCCGAACACCTGGCCGAGAATCTCTCCAGCAAAGGCTTCGATGCACGTCTGAGAAACTCGCCGATCATGGCTGAGCTCAAAAAGGTGCGCAACATCCGCCCCGGTTTCAGCAAGGGCATGTGGCGCGGCCTGCTGACCGCGGCAATCGAAACCATCACCCTCGGCAAACTGCCGCGCACATTGAAGAACCATCACGACCACGAGCAATACCGCAAGCTCGAAGCGGGTGGATTTGACTATGATTTCGTCGACCGCGACCTCCCGCCGCGCGATCGCCTGGCTTCGGTCTATTTCGCCGCCACGGCCCACGACGAAGACCAGCCCATCCACCTGCAGATCGTCGACCCGGATGTCTGCTTTACCCGTTGCGAAGAGGAGTACGGCAATCCCTGCACCCGCTTCTGCCCGGCTGAAGTCTACGAAAAGGTCGAGGACGAAAACGGCAAACGCATCCAGATCAACGCTTCCAATTGCGTCCACTGCAAGACCTGCGACATCGCCGACCCCTACCAGGTCATCAACTGGGTCACACCGGAAGGTGGGTCGGGGCCGAATTACTCCAATCTTTGAATGAAGGGTTCAGGTTTCAGGGGAGGCTTCGGCATCCCTCTCCTTGGTCTCCTGAACCCTGAACCCTGAAACCTGAACCTTATGTCTTCCAACTCCTTCGGCCACCTCCTGACCATCACCACCTTCGGCGAAAGCCACGGGCCGGCGATTGGCTGCGTCATTGACGGCTTTCCGCCGGGTTTCGAGATCACCGCCGAGGAGATCCGCGCCGAGTTGATGCGGCGGGCGACCGGTCAGAGTCGCTGGACTTCGCAGCGCAAGGAAGCCGAGGACGTGCAAATCCTGTCGGGCATGTTCGAGGGCAGGACCACCGGAACGCCGATTGCGCTGCTCATTCACAACACCGATGCGCGCTCGAAGGATTACTCGAAAATCGCCGAGCAGTTCCGGCCGGGCCATGCCGACTATACCTATCATCACAAGTACGGCATTCGCGACTTTCGCGGCGGCGGGCGGTCCTCGGCGCGTGAAACCGCCATGCGCGTGGCGGCCGGTGCGCTGGCCCGTAAGTTTCTCAAACAAAGGCTTGGCGTTGAAATCACCGGCTGGCTGGCACAGCTTGGTGAGCTGAGTTGCGATGAAAACTTCGATTCATCGGTTATTGATTCCAATCCGTTCTTCTGTCCCGATGCCGATCGGGTCGCCGATCTCGAGGAATACATGAAGGCCTTGTGGAAATCGGGTGATTCGGTCGGCGCCCTGGTGCGGGCTCGCGCCACCGGTGTTCCGGTGGGGCTGGGATCACCGGTTTACGCCAAGCTCGACGGTGACCTGGCCGCGGCCATGATGAGCATCAATGCTACCAAGGGCGTGGAGGTCGGTGCCGGTTTCAGCTCGGTCGCTCAGAAGGGCACCGAACATCGCGACGAAATCACCCCGGACGGTTTCCTGTCCAATCACGCCGGCGGTGTACTGGGCGGCATCTCCACCGGCCAACCGGTCGAGGTCTCCGTGGCCTTCAAGCCGACCTCGTCGCTACGCCTTCCCGGCCGCACGGTCGATACATCCGGTCAGCCGGTAGAAATCATCACCACCGGCCGCCATGACCCTTGCGTGGGCATTCGCGCCGTCCCCATCGTCGAGGCCATGCTGGCCCTGGTGATTATGGATCACTGGTTGCTGCACCGGGCTCAGTGTGGGGATGTGGGGGAGCAGACGCCGAGGGTTCCGGGGTGAGATCGGAGGTCCTAGGTCGGAGGTCAGTGGTCAGTGGTCAGTGGTCAGATCCGTAGACTTACCCCTGACCCCCGAATCCTTCACCCGTCTCCCGTCTCCCGTCTCCCGTCTCCCCCCAATTTACGTTACTCTGCAACCCATCAACCATTCGCAATCAATCAGGAACCATGGCAATCCCCCGCAAGAACAAATACCGCGTCGCCGTCGTCGGCGCCACCGGCGCGGTCGGCGAGGTG
Source organism: Wenzhouxiangella sp. (assembly GCA_007134485.1). Lineage (GTDB taxonomy): Bacteria > Pseudomonadota > Gammaproteobacteria > Xanthomonadales > Wenzhouxiangellaceae > Wenzhouxiangella. The sequence goes on from SLKT01000063.1 coordinate 3,315, forward strand.
ATGCTGGAGTTGCTGGCCGAGCGCAAGTTTCCGATCAGTGAAGTGGCCGCACTGGCCAGCAGCAATTCGGTCGGGCGCGAGGTCAGCTTCGGACGCAAGTCTCTGATCGTCGATGACCTGGCGACATTCGACTTTTCCGGCTGGGACTTTGCGCTGTTTTCGGCCGGCGGCAGTGTCTCGGCCGAATATGCGCCGAAAGCGGCCTTAGCTGGTTGCACAGTGATCGACAATACCTCGCATTTCCGCATGGACCCCGAGGTTCCGTTGGTGGTCCCGGAAGTCAATGCAAGCATCCTCGATGATTTCGAACCTGGTGGGATCATCGCCAACCCGAACTGCTCGACCATCCAGATGTTGCTGGCGATTGCGCCGATTCACCAAGCGGTCGGCGTGGCGCGCATCAATGTCGCCACTTACCAGTCGGTTTCGGGCGCGGGCAAGGCGGCCATGGAAGAGCTGGGTCGGCAATGCGCCGATCGATTCAACTTTCGCGAACCCACGCCCGAAGTCCTCAATGCTCCGATTGCCTTCAACGTGATCCCGGCCATCGATGTGTTCGAGGACAACGGCTACACTCGCGAAGAAATGAAGATGCATCGTGAAACCGGAAAGATTCTCGGCAGCGATGACATTCTGGTCAATGCCACGGCCGTACGTGTCCCGGTCTTTTACGGACACGGCGAGGCGGTTCATCTGGAAACCGTTGATCCCATCGAGATTGACGAGGTGTTCAAACTGCTCGAGCAATCGCCCGGAGTGCAGGTCATGAGCGGCAATGATCTGGCCATGCCGTTGACCCATGCGGCCGGCAGCGATGCAGTCTTTGTATGTCGGCTGAGGCGCGATTTGAGTCATGCGCGCGGCATTGACTTCTGGGTGGTGTCGGACAACATTCGCAAGGGCGCAGCGCTCAATGCGATGCAGATTGCCGAATACTTGATCGGCCGTAGCAAGTAAAATCGTTTCCCGATTGACCCGGCCCGGAATGGAGTCATTTGAAATCCCCTGAGTTCCGGGTTTCTCATTGTGTGAAGAGATTGGTATACTCGCTTGAATTCACAAAAAAAGCACTCCTGTAAGGTGGCTGCGCCCATGCGATTTTCGACAGCAAAACTGATCATGCTAATGGGGCTGGGGACGCTGATGCTGTTGTTTCCCGCCGATGGACTGCGTGCCCTGGGCCTTGGGGAGGCCAGGGTCAATTCCTACCTGGGTCAGCCGCTGGATATCTCCATCCGCCTGATCGAGGCCGATGCAGATGCCCTCGAGTCGCTGACCGCCGAACCGGCCAGTTCGGCAGACTACGAGCGTCTTGGTGTGCCCACCGAGGCCCGTGCACTCGGCCTGGATGTGCGTGTCGATGACAGTGCCGAGCCGCCCGTACTGCGGGTCACATCGCGTCGCCCGGCGCATGACCCTGTGGTGCGTTTCATGCTGGATGCCCGCTGGGCGAGCGGGCGCTTGCTGCGTGAATACACGGTTTTTCTGGATCCGCCCACTTACGAAGTCGCCCCACCGGTGACCCGGCGTGAGGTTGAAGAGCCAACCGAGGTGGCTGAACCCGAGCCTGAGCCCGAGCCAACCGAACGACCGGCGCCCGATCGACCCACTCGTCCCGCCGAGCCGACACCCGATCCGGATCCCGAACCCGAGCCGGAACCGGCACCGGAGCCGGAACCGACGCCGGAGCCTGAGCCCGAGCCAGGACCGGAAACAATCGGTCCGATCGCTGCCGGACAGACCCTTTGGGGAATCGCCCATGAGTGGCGTCCCGACACCAGTTTGAGCATGAACCAGGTCATGCTGGCGATTCTTGATCGCAACCCGCAGGCATTCCGTGACAACAACGTCAATCGTCTGCAACGGGGTGCGCAACTGACCATGCCGGAGCTTGATGAAGTCCGGGCCTTGTCCGCCAGTGAAGCGGATCGTCGCATGCAGGCCCAGATGCAGGCTTGGCGCGATCAGGTGCCCGAACGGCGCGACGTTCCGGTTGTTGCCGAGGAAGCAGTGCCAGAGGTTGAGTCTCCGCGCGAGACGCCGACCGAAGCTGCCGAAGAGATGGAAACGGTGCATCGACTGGAAGTCGTGCCTCCTGAAAGCGAGGCATTTGACGATGGCCCATCCGTTTCCGACGGCGAGATCGAGCGTGCCGCCGGCCGGTTGTCGGAGCTGGAAGACCGGATGTATGCCGAAGGGCTCGAGTCCGATGAATTGTATCGACAGGTCGAGGATATTCGAGAGGCGATCGAAACCCGGGAAGCCGCCGGTCTTGCGGTTGCCGATGAAGAACTGGCCGTGCTGGAGTCGCGCCTGCGGCAGGCGCGTCTGGCACAACTGGATGCGGATCGGCGAGTGGTCGAACCGGGCGAAGATGAGGAAGCCGTCAGTGAGTATTTTCGTGAACTCGAGGACGAGCTTGCCGATGACGAGCAGCCCGTCACCGAGGTCGATCCTGCAGCCGTAGGGGACGATGTGACCGAGGCCGAACCTGCGGTGGCCGAAGAAGTTGCTCCGGAGCCGGACCCGGAAGAGGTTGCGGTTGCTCCCGAAACTGAAACGACCGGTCTGCCGTGGTGGCTCTGGGCGCTGGGGGCCGTGATCGTGATTGGTCTGGCTGCAGGTCTGTTTTTCATGCTCAGGCAACGGGCGTCGGCGGATGGATCGCAAGCACCGAGCTCCTCCCGACGTGGCGTGGACCCGGTGCGCGACGCCAGGCGGCAGATCGCGATGGATCGGCAGAACCTGGCGGCTCACCTGGCGTTGATCCAGGCGCTTGCCGACAGGGATGACGAGAAGCAGTTCGCGGACGCGCTCGACGAGATGTATCGCCAGGTCGACAATGATGAACACCCGGCCTGGCAGGAGGCGCTGAACCTGGCTGTGATCCATGCGCCGAATCATCCATTGTTGACTCCAGCCGAAGAGCGCGTCGAGGACGACGCTGATGACGATGATGATGAAGGGCTTGATGATCGCACCAGAGAAATGCTCGGCATCCTCGAAAGCGACGATCGGCCAAGCTCGGCTCCGGATGATTACGAGTTGGATTCGGATGTCGAGCTGGATGACGGTGTCGGCGAAGACACGGAGTTGTTTGCGAGCGGAGATGATCAGCAATCCGAATCGGATTCATCGCCAACGCGTCTGCAAGGTGACGATGAAGTCGACGCCGACGACGATGAACAGGAGATGGGTGAAGATCTGGATCTGGCGGAATTGTCGAACCGCTTGGATGATCCGGCACTGGCGACGCGAGAGGACGAAAAGCTGTCCGCCTCGGATGATGACGAAATTGATATCGGCGAGTTCGATGTGGAAGACGATCGCGATGCCGCCGAAGATATTTTCGGGGAAACCGAGGATGACAGCACCCCGGATTCCGATGAAGATTCAAGCCCGGAAAGGGATCTGGACTTCAACTTTACCAGCCAGGATGATGCCGCATCTGAAGATGGTGCACCAGAGGGAGATGAGGTGCCTCGAGAGGATTCAGGTGCCGAGGCGGCGGAGGAATCCGAGCCGGAGCTCAGTGATGAGGATGCCGAGGTCAAGCTTGATCTGGCGCGCGCCTACCTGTCGATGGATGATCCGGACTCCGCACGCGCGTTGCTGGAAGAAATCACCAGCGGAGGCTCGTCGGCCATGCGTGAACAAGCCAACAAACTGCTGGACGATCTCTAGTGGTCTTTCAACATGCGCTTGGCCGCAGGAGTTGAATACGACGGCAGCGGCTTCTACGGTTGGCAACGTCAGCGTCAGTCGCCGACCGTGCAAGAGTGTGTCGAAGCGGCCCTGACAAGGGTTGCTGACCACGCGGTCACGGTGCATTGCTGTGGCCGAACCGATACTGGCGTCCATGCGCGCTGCCAGGTTGTTCACTTCGATACTGCCGCCATGCGCAGCGAGCGATCCTGGGTGCTTGGCGCCAATACCCATTTGCCCCCGGGCGCCAGCCTGCTTTGGGTCAGGGGGGTGGATGAGCAGTTCCACGCTCGATTTTCGGCCAGTCGTCGTCGCTACCGGTACCGCATTCTCAATCGTTGGGTGCGCCCCGCCATTGCCCGCGACCGGCTGAGCTGGGTTCGCAAGCCGCTCGATGTCGAGCGCATGCAGGATGCGGCGGAGCATTTGCTCGGTGAGCATGATTTTTCCAGCTTCCGGGCAGTGGGTTGTCAGTCAAAAACCCCGGTCCGGACCATTCACCACCTGGGTGTAGCTCGAGTCGCAAATGAAGTGCACATTGACGTTGAAGCCAACGCCTTCGTCTATCATATGGTGCGTAATCTGGCCGGCGTACTGATGGCGATCGGCCAGGGTGATCGTGAACCGGAATGGGCCGCCGAGGTGCTCTCAGCGCGAGACCGCACGGTCGCCGGTGTGACTGCGCCGGCTCAAGGTCTGTGTTTCATGGCTGCCCACTATCCCGACCACCCGCAATTGCCGACCGAACAAATGATTGATTTTCCAACTGATGACCGCGAGTCGGCGGCATGATTCGCATCAAGATCTGCGGTGTCACACGGGTTGGCGATGCAGTCGCTGCGGCCGCGCTCGGGGTTGACGCGATTGGCCTGGTTTTCACGCCAATCAGTCGTCGCCATGTGTCGGTCAAGCAGGCAGTGGCGCTGTGCCGGGCGCTACCCCCGTTTGTCACTCGGGTCGGCCTGTTCATGGACCAGGAGGCCGACAGCATTGGTTCGGTGCTCAGGCAGGTGCCGCTAGATTGCCTGCAGTTTCATGGCGGTGAAACCGCCGAGTTCTGCCGTCAGTTCGAACGGCCGTGGATCAAGGCGCTGGCCATGGCCGGCGAGGGTCGGGTTGATTTTGCCGCATTCGATGCGGCAGATGCGCTATTGTTGGACTCACACGCGCCCGGTCAGGCAGGAGGTACTGGTCAGACATTCGACTGGTCTGCTTTCCGCCCACCGGATCGCCCATGGATTCTGGCTGGTGGCCTGAATCCGGATAACGTGGTGTTGGCATGCCGCCAGTTGCAACCGCATGCCGTGGATGTTTCTTCCGGGGTGGAGGAACAACCCGGAATCAAGGACCAGGAACGCATGAAAGCCTTTATTGAAGCAGTTCGCCATGGCTGAAACCGCCGATCAAATCATCCGTCCCGAAGCGCTGCCCGACCCGTCCGGCCATTTCGGCGTATTCGGTGGCCGTTTCGTCTCCGAGACGCTCATGCCCGCCCTGGAAGAGCTGGACCAGGCTTGGCGGACGATTCTCAAGGATGCCGATTTCCTGGCCGAGCTGGATCGTGATCTTGCCCATTTCGTCGGCCGGCCCTCGCCGTTGTACCTGGCTGAAAACCTGACCCGCGACATGGGTGGCGCGCGAATCGTGCTCAAGCGCGAAGACCTCAATCACACCGGCGCTCACAAGATCAACAACACCGTTGGTCAGGGTCTTCTGGCCCGGGCCATGGGCAAGAAGCGTGTGATCGCCGAGACCGGCGCCGGCCAGCATGGTGTGGCCAGCGCCACGGTGGCCGCCCGCCTTGGCATGGACTGTGTCGTGTACATGGGATCGGAAGATGTCCGTCGCCAGGCGGTCAACGTCTATCGGATGAAATTGCTCGGCGCCGAAGTCGTCAGCGTGGATTCGGGATCGAAGACCCTCAAGGACGCGCTCAACGAGGCGATGCGTGACTGGGTGACCAATGTCGATGACACCTTCTACATTCTCGGTACGGTGGCCGGGCCGCATCCTTACCCGGCCATGGTTCGCGACTTCAATGCCGTGGTTGGCCGCGAGGCGCGTGGTCAGATGATGGACGAATACGGACGCTTGCCGGATGCGCTGGTGGCCTGCGTCGGCGGAGGTTCCAATGCCATGGGACTGTTTCATCCGTTCATCGGCGATGAAAGTGTGGCCATGTACGGCGTCGAGGCGGCCGGACGCGGACTGTCCGGGCACGAGCATGCCGCCAGCCTGTGCGCCGGTCGTGTCGGAGTCCTGCATGGCAGCCGCACCTACCTGCTGGATGACGAGGCCGGACAGATTCGCGACACCCACTCGGTGTCGGCCGGCCTGGATTACCCGGGTGTGGGTCCGGAGCATGCCTGGCTCAAGGACAGCGGCCGGGCCGAATACGTGGGCGTGACCGACTCCGAGGCGCTGGAGGCCTTTCATGCCCTGACGCGCAGAGAGGGCATCATGCCCGCCCTGGAAAGCGCGCATGCGATTGCCTACGGAATGAAACTGGCCAGCGAGCGGCCGAAGGACGCCATCGCACTTGTCAACCTGTCCGGCCGGGGCGACAAGGACATTCAGACCGTTGCCGACCTGGAGGGGATCAAGTTTTGAACCGCATTGACCAGCGTTTTCAATCGCTCAAGGCCAGCGGGAGAGCCGCACTGGTGCCCTATGTCACCGCCGGCCATCCGCATCCGGAATTCTCGGTCGATATCCTGCACGCCGCCGTCTCGGCCGGCGCTGATCTGGTCGAGCTGGGCATGCCTTTTTCCGATGTCATGGCCGATGGACCGGTGATTCAGAATGCCTGTGCCCGGGCGCTGGAGCAGGGCACCGGTCTGGATCAGGTGCTGGAGACGGTGCGTGAATTCCGACAAAGTGATGACCACACGCCGCTGATTCTGATGGGCTACACCAACCCCATCGAGCGTCGCGGCAGCGAGCGTTTTGCCCGAGAAGCCGCCGAAGCCGGGGTGGATGGCTTGCTGGTGGTCGATTGCCCGGCTGACGAGGCAGCCACGTTGCGCGACCAGCTTGCCGCCAACGGAGTGCACCAGATCTTCCTGGTCGCACCGACCACCACCGATGCCCGCCTTGAGCGTACCGCCTCGCTGGCTGGCGGGTTTGTCTATCATGTTTCGATCAAGGGCGTGACCGGTGCAGCCAGCCTGGATGTGACCGGCCTTTCGCCCATGCTCAAGCGCATCAGGGAGCATATGGATTTGCCGGTGGCCGTAGGATTCGGCGTCAGCACGCCGGACCAGGCAGGGTCGGTGGCCGCCCTGGCCGACGCGGTTGTCATCGGTTCGGCCCTGGTCAAGCGCCTTGATGCTTGTGAGACGAAAGACGAAACGATCGCCACCGTGACCGAATTCCTTGCCCCGGTGCGCCAGGCAATGGACAATAGCCGGTTGACACAGTCCGAAAAGGTCGCCACCCCGACATGAGTTGGTTCCAGAAACTGATGCCCGCGCGCATTCGCACCGAGGGCGGCAAGACGCGCAAGGTGCCCGATGGCCTGTGGGTCAAATGCAAGGCCTGCGATGCCGTGCTCTATCAACCCGAGCTCGAACGCAACCTGTCGGTCTGCCCCAAGTGCTCCTATCACTTGAGCCTGACCGGACGTGCTCGTCTCAAGGCATTTCTGGATGAAGGGGATCATGTCGAGCTGGGCGCCGAGCTGGTGCCAATGGATGTGCTCAAATTCCGCGATACCAAGAAATACCGTGATCGCCTGGCCGCGACCCAGAAGGCCACGGGCGAGAATGATGCATTGGTGGTCTTGCGCGGACAATTGCTGGACAGCGAAGTGGTGACCTGCGCATTCGATTTTCGCTTTATGGGCGGGTCGATGGGCTCGGTGGTGGGTGAAAAATTCATGGTTGCGGTGGATGAATGTCTGGAGCGCCGTGTGCCTTTGATTTGCTTTTCGGCCTCGGGCGGGGCGCGCATGCAGGAAGGCCTGTTCTCCCTGATGCAGATGGCCAAGACCTCGGCCGGCCTGGCGCGCATGTCCGAGCAAGGTCTGCCGTTTGTCTCGGTGCTGACGCATCCCACCACCGGAGGGGTTTCGGCCAGTCTGGGCATGCTCGGGGATATCAATCTGGCCGAGCCCAATGCCTTGATCGGCTTCGCCGGGCCGCGAGTGATCGAGCAGACCGTACGTGAAACCCTGCCAGAGGGCTTCCAGCGCTCGGAGTTCCTGCTCGAAAAGGGCGCGATCGACCAGATTGTCGACCGACGAGAATTGCGCCAGCGCATCCATGTCCTGCTGACCATGATGCTGAGCGGCCGCCCAAAGCCGGCGCGCGAAGGCGAGTTGCTGGAACGCGACCCGCCTGAATCCGGAAACTCTTGAACCGACCGGTACTGGCTGATTGGCTGGCTCGGCTGGAGACCCGCTCACCCGAGACTCGCATTGATCTGGGCCTGGATCGGGTTTCCCGGGTGCTTGACCGGCTTGGGCCGGCGCTGGATGGACGTCCGGTGGTCAGTGTCGCCGGAACCAACGGCAAGGGCTCGGTGGTCGCGTTTCTCGAGCACATGGCGCTGGCCGCAGGTTGTCGCCCATTTGCCTATGCTTCTCCCCATGTATTCGATTTCGGTGAGCGCATGCGTCTTGATGGTGATCCGGCAGACGAACAGTCCATCGTCGCGGCACTCGAACAGGTCGAGCGTGCACGCCAGGACATTCATTTGACCTGGTTTGAGCATGTCACCCTGGCGGCGCTGCAACTGGCGGCCGATTCGTCGTGCCAGGTGCTGTTTCTCGAGGTCGGTCTTGGCGGGCGTCTGGATGCGGTCAACGCCATTGATCCGGACGTCGCCGTGATCACCTCGATCGGGCTGGATCACGCCGCCTGGCTGGGTCGGACGCGGCTGTCGGTCGCGCGCGAAAAGCTCGGCATTGCCAGAGCCGGAAAGCCCCTGATCCTCGGGGAAAAAAAGCTTCCGAAGGGATTTTCCCAGGTATTGGAACACAGTGCGGCCGAGGTTTTGCACGCCGGACGGGATTTCAATTGGCGGACCACCCGAAACGGCTTTGCGCTGCGCTCGGGTGAAATGCGGTGCAGTCTGCCGCCGCCCGGACTTGTCGGTCGCTGGCAGCATGGCAATGCCGCTTGCGCGGTTATGGCCGCCCAGGCCCTCGGGGCTCGTCTTCCCATGAACCCGGAGGCGCGCGCGCGCGGAATCAGTAATGCGCGTCTGCCCGGGCGATTCCAGCGGCTTGGTCAGTCACCGGAGGTGATCGTGGATGTCGCGCACAACCCGGCGGCGGCCCGCTGCCTTGCTCAAGGCCTCGGCCCTGCTGATGGACCCAGCACGGCCGTGTTCGGCGCCATGAACGACAAGGACATTGCCGGAATCGCCCGGCCACTGGATCGATGTTTTGATCACTGGATCGCGGTCTCGCTGCCGGGTCCTCGCGGAATGACCGGGCCGGTACTGGCAAACACGTTGTCGAGTGCGGCTGTCACCGGAAGCGTGGAAACGGTAGAATCTCCACCAGTTGCACTGCAACGTGCACTGGATCGCTCCGGCAACCACGGCAGAGTGGTGGTATTCGGATCCTTTCATACCGTGGCCGCGGCCTGGCCGGTATTGCAAACACTCGAATAGGACGCCATGGACAAGGTTTTGAAACAGCGTTTGATCGGTGCGACGATTCTGATCGCGCTGGCCGTCATTTTCATTCCCATGCTGTTCGATGCGCCCGAGGAGGAGCGACTCAGTCGTGACATGACCATTGATCTGCCGGAACCGCCGACAGACCGGACCCAGGTCAGGCGCATGCCGCTGGATGCCGACCAGGCGCGTCAGCCGCCCGATGCCGAACCGCCGCGCACCATTGAGCCCGATGCTCCTGAACAGCAGCCCGAAGCCGACCCTGCGCCGGCCGTTCCGGAAGCACAGCCCGAAATGCAGCCGGAGCCGGAACCCGAAGCGGCGGACGAACCCATGATCGAGCCCGACCCCATCGCGGAGCCGGAGCCCGAACCCGAGCCGGAAGTCGAACCGGAAACCATGGAGGGCTGGATGGTTCAAGTCGCCAGTTTCGGCTCCGAAGCGACCGCCCGAGATATAGCCGACCGCCTCGACGGCCTGGGTCATGCGGTCGCGGTGGATCGACTGGTGCGGGGTGAACTCGAGCTTCACCGTGTGCGTACCGGTCCCTATGTCAATCGCGCCGAGGCCGAGCGTGCCGCCGACCAGATTTCGAGCACCGTGTCTGGTGTCGATCCGGTGGTGCGGGAGGGTGAGGCGGCGCAGGCGGAGGAAACGGCATCGGGCTATGCAGTCCAGGTAGGATCGTTTGCCAGCCACGACAATGCGGTGGCGTTGCTGGCACGCCTCGAGGATCATGGATTCGATGCATTCATTCATTCCGAGGATGTCGGCCCGAGAACCATTCATCGCGTTCGTGCAGGGCTTTCCGAATCGCGCGAACAGGCTCAAAAGGTGCTTGATGAACTGCTTGACGAGGCGGGCCTGGAAGGGTTGGTGGTGTCGCATCCATGAGCGCAGCGGACGTGGCGATCCTGGGCGTTTGCCTGGTCTCCATGCTGGTCAGCCTGTTTCGGGGGTTCCTGCGCGAGGCGTTTTCCCTGCTGATCTGGGTGGTCGCCGTGTATGCCGCGCTTCAGGCCTCGGGGCCGCTGGCGCTGCAGATGGATCCCTGGATCGAAATGCCGTCGGTGCGCATCATCATTGCCTTTGTCGGGGTGTTCGTGCTGGTGCTGGTGGTCGGCGCCCTGCTCAACTACCTGTTGGGCAAGTTGATCGCCAGTACCGGTCTGAGTGGAACCGACCGACTGTTCGGCGCACTGTTCGGCGCGCTCAGGGGCGTGGCCATCGTCATGGCGGCTGTGATCATTGCCCGCTTTACGCCCTTTCCCGAGGACCCCTGGTGGCAGGAGTCAAGTCTTCTGCCCGAATTCGAGCGCCTGGCCATCTGGGCGGTCGATCAATTTCCCGAATCGGTGCAGGACCACGTGCCTGCCCGTCAGCAATCGGAGTCTGACTGAATCATGTGTGGAATCATTGGAATTCATGGCCGATCACCGGTCGCGGCGCGGTTGTACGACGCCATGACCATCCTGCAGCATCGCGGCCAGGATGCAGCCGGCATGACCACCCTGGACGATGGTCGCATGCGATCGGCCCGTGGTATTGGCCTGGTGCGCGATGTGTTTGGCGAGCAATCCCTGGCCGGCCTCAACGGCGAAATCGGCATTGGCCATGTGCGCTATCCCACCGCCGGCTGTGATCGTCCAGACGAAGCCCAGCCCATGTATGTCAATTCGCCCTGTGGTATTGCCCTGGGTCATAACGGCAACCTGATCAACTCCGAGCGGCTCAGTGCCGAACTGTTCAAGCAGGACCGGCGTCATATCAACACCGAATCCGATTCGGAGGTATTGCTCAACGTACTGGCCCACGAGTTGGCCCTGAATGCCGGCAATGGCATTGAACCGCAGTCGGTATTCAACGCTGTCGATGGCCTGCATCGGCGCTGCAAGGGCGGATATGCCGCGGTGGCGCTGATTGCAGGGGTCGGCCTGCTGGGTTTCCGGGATCCGCACGGCATCCGGCCTGTCGTACTGGGCAAGCGTGAAACCGAGCGTGGTGTGGAGCACATTCTGGCCTCCGAATCGGTGGTGCTGGATATTCTCGGCTTCGAATTGATCGGTGACCTGGCGCCAGGCGAGGGCGTGCTGGTGACCCTGGATGGCGAACTTTACCGACACCAGAGTACCGAGGCGCGCAGTCACACACCGTGCATGTTTGAATACGTTTACTTCGCCCGCCCCGATTCCATGATCGATGATTTGTCGATCTACAAGGTGCGCCTGCGCATGGGTGAGGCGCTGGCCGGAAGAATCCTCAGGGAGTGGCCCGATCACGATATCGACGTGGTCATCCCGGTGCCGGATACTTCGCGGACGGCCTGTTTGCCGCTGGCTCACATGCTCGGGGTCAAGTATCGCGAGGGCCTAATGAAAAACCGCTATATCGGTCGGACTTTCATCATGCCGGGGCAGGAAGAGCGAGCTCGCTCGGTGCGTCGCAAGCTCAATACCATCCCGCTCGAGTTTCGTGGCAAGAATGTACTGTTGGTCGATGACTCCATCGTGCGTGGCACCACTTCCAAGCAGATCATCCAGATGGCTCGCGAGGCCGGCGCCGCCAAGGTCTACCTGGCCTCGGCGTCACCCCCGGTTCGCTACCCCAATGTTTACGGCATCGACATGCCGGCAGCCAGCGAATTGATCGCTTCTGGACGCACCGAAGAAGAAATCCGCCACGCCATCGGCGCCGATCGTCTGATCTACCAGGATCTGGCCGATCTGGAAAAGGCCGTGCGCGGCAAGAATCGCAAGCTCGATGGATTCGACAGCTCTTGTTTCAGCGGGCAGTACATTACGGGGCTTGATGATGGCTATCTTGAGGACCTGGAAGCCCGGCGCTCGGATGCCGTGCGCATGGAGCGGCGTCAGAACGCGGGTTAGTCAGAATGCAATGGGCCACTGTTCCCGTAGCGCGGGATCAGCGGTCCAGCAGGTTACCGCTGGACAGCAGGATGCGCATGCCGACTCCGGCGATGTTTTCATTCCCCGATGTATCCCGACTGATGCGGCGCACGCCGCCGTGGACTGAGAAGCGCCGGTCGAAGCTGTAGCGAGCACCGATGGCCAGGTAGTCGCCATCGTCCTGGTTTTCATCGTCGACGAAGCGGCCCAGGTTGGTCATGACATTCCAGTGGTCATCGATCCGGTAGCTGGCGGTCAGAAAGACGAAATCACCGTTTTCCAGGCCTTCTCCTCGGAATTCATAGTGTCCGCCCAATGTCCAGCGATCACCGCTCCAGCGCGCGCCCAGCTTGGTCCCGGTGCGCTCGTCAGGCCCCTGTTGGAATTCACTGGCATCGATATGCGCCAGCATCAGAACCACCGAGCCGACTGAATAGTTCATGGACAGGCCCCAGGCATGGTTGCCTGAAGTACCGCCTGAACCAATGTCGGATACATCATCGACGGCTCCGAACAGCTCGAAGTCCAATTCGCCGATCCGGTGGGCATAGCTGAGCGCGTTATCCACATAACTGCCATGGCCGAAGGCGCCGCCGGACCGACCAATATTTGCCCGAGCCTGCAGAAATGTGGCATTGAGCGGGTCCCAACCAAGACCCGCCTTCTTGTAAGGGGTTTCCAGGCGCCCGACCAGAAGTCGTCCCCAGGGGCCTTCGATACCGACCTGGACTTCCCGCTCGCGAGCGTCACCGTCCTTGAGACCCTCCATGTCGACATTGAAGCCCAACCGTCCGATCACACGGGTGTTACTCGTTACGCCGAAACCACCGTCGATGAACAGGGCGCCCCAGTTGTGGCTGTTCTTGGTGCCGTTGCCCCAGCCATCGGTGAGGTGCCAGCCTTCCTTGTCGGCTTGCTCGGCCGCGGATCCGTCGACATGAATCAGCTCGGGCTGAAGGCGAAGCAGGATGCTGAAATGGCTGTCTTCGGTATCTTCAGCATGGGCTGACAGGGCCATGAAAGTAGCCATTGCGAAAACAGCCCCAAGACAGGCGGCGTTTACCCGGGTGATTCTCATGATTACTCCTTGCGCGAAAGCATCAGGGCGGCAGGCGGCCAAAGCAGCAAGGCCACCAGCGCAGTGCCCGCCAGGGCGGCTCCGAACAGAGCCAGCCAGTCAAGCAGGCCGGCGAGGTCAGCATGGGTGGCCGATGTCAGCCAAGGGCCCAGCGCGAGGATCAGCAGGCCGACCACGATGCCGCCGATCAGTGCCAACGGAAGTCCCCGCCTCCAGGATCGCTGCGGACGCCGCAGGACGAGGGCGATGAAAATGATTTCAACCACGATGACCAGTCCGATCACCGGCAGGAAAGGCCGAATGGTTTCCAGAATCACCGCAAGAATGCCGAATAGTGAAAATGCCATGTCAGATCCGCCCGCGCAACATGGCGTTATAGGCCGGTTGAAGCATACGGTCCTTCATGACCCACGGCACCCAGTGCTCCCGGTACGGGCTGATGAAGGGAAATGAAGGGACCATGTTGAGCTCGTAATCGAACTCGACCAGGATGCCTCTTCCGCGGCCGGTAATCAGCGGGCAGGATGTATATCCATCATAGCTTGCCGCCGGTTCACGGCCGGCAATGATCTCGATCAGGTTGTGTACCGCCACCGGCACCTGGGCCTTGACGCTGGCGGCGGTCTTGCCGATCGGTGTGCCGACGCAATCGCCGGCGCCGAAAACATTGGCGTAGCGTCGGTGTTGCATGCTGTACTGATCGACCTCCAGCCAGTTGCCATCCTCGGCAAACGCGCCTTGCTGCCAGGCGAGCGGGCTGTTGCCGAGCGCATCCGGTGCGCGCATGGGGGGCACGACATGAATGAAGTCATAATCGATGGATTGATCGCCGTCGGGCGTTGAGAAGACCGCCCGCTTGCGCTCCGGTTCGATGCCCTTGAGACGATGATGCCAGTCGATGGTGATGCCGCGGTCGGGAAATTCCCGCTTCAGAAAGGCGTCCATGTCGGGCTGAGAAAACAGTCCCGAACCGGGTGACTGATACCTCATGGCAAGCTGGTCACGAGTGCCCCGGCGACGGGCGAGGTCTTCGGTCAACATGGCCACTTTCAGCGGGGCACCGGCGCACTTGATGCCGCCGGGTGCTCGAGTGAACAGGCCGGCACCGCCACTGCGGGTGTATTCATCGATCATGGCCCAGGTGCGTTCGGCGTGTTCGGGACTGTCGTAGACACAGCCTATTCCCTGTTGGCCGATCAGCTCGGGTGACATGCCCTCGATCGCATCGAAATCGAGTTTCAGTCCGGTGGTCACAAGCAGGAAGTCGTAGTCAATGGCCTGTCCGGAAGCGGTGACGACCCGGTTGGATTCCGGATCGAACTCGGCGACCATGTCCTGGACCCAGTCGACCGAGCCGGGCAGATATCGGGCATTGCTGTCGATCAACTTGTTCGGTTTCCAGCTACCGGTGGCTACCAAGGTCAATCCGGGCTGGTAGATGTGACGCTGACGCGCATCGATGATGGTGATGCGCGCGCCATCGAGGCTTCTCGAAAGCCGATTGGCTGCCGCGATACCGGCCGCCCCGGCGCCAACAATGACGATGTGGGCGCGGGTCTCGATCGCACCGGCCGTTGGCGAGGTGAGCAACCCGCCGCCGATCAAGGCGACGGAAGTCCCCAGGCTCGCGGCCTGTAGCAGACGCCGACGTTTAGTGTCGACGTGCTCGGAAGAATTCACTGGCTCAAGCGTTGAGTATTTGATACGCCGTGTCATGATCGATTCTCGATGAGTTCGACTCCAATAATATTAGGTGCGCCTTATGTATGCAAGTAGACCATCCAGCGAGGGTAGGTTGACCGGCACATCCGGGTTAATAGTATTGCCTTGCATTCCAGGAAAACGCCGACAATCGGATGACATGATCCAGCGATCGATTGGGCCGGTGATTGATACAGATCAACGAGTGCTATGTAAGTTGATTCTAAATTTGAAGTCAGAGCCAGCGCGATCATGCTCTGATCCATTTCGCCACCGCAAAAGGGGAGTCCGCTTCATGCAGAAATCCGGCATCCAGCATTTGTCAGCCATTGACGTTTCGGGTCCGCCCGGCCCGAGTGATCGGCTCTCGGTGATTGCGCGGCGTCTGCTGCAGCTCATGGTTTTCGTCCTTGTCGTCGTCGGTTCGGCGCTGCAAGCCGCTCCGATCGAGATTTCCGGTTCCATTGATGAGGACACCACCCTGGTTCAGGGGGCGACCTACCATGTTACGGGCGCTTTGACCGTGACTGAGGATGTCACCCTGACCATACCGCATGGCACGGTTTTGAAGAGCGACAGTACGGTTTGGATTCGGGTTGATGGTGCATTGCAGGTTAACGGCACCGAAACCGATCCAGTGTACTTCACGGAAGTTCGGGACAGTTCGGTGGGCCTGGAAATCGAACCGGGAGACCCGCAGCCGGGCAGTTGGCGTTACGTGGAGGTACGCGATGGCGGTGAGGCCGTTCTGGATCATCTGCACGTGCGCTATGCCAGCAATTTTTCCTATCCACGCTCGATCTGGGTGCGCAGTGGCGGCTTGCTGACCCTGCGCGA